>JANQKI010000253.1 GCA_028281165.1 Opitutaceae bacterium
GTCTTGCCTTTCGAGAATCGCAGTCAACGTCCTGAGGACGTCTATTTTACAGACGGGATCCATGATGATCTCTTGACCCAGATCTCCAAGATCCAGGATATCAAGACGATTTCTCGCGCCTCTGTGATGAGCTACCGAGAGTCCGCTTCCAGGATCCCCGAGATTGGCAAGGCTCTCGGCGTCGCGACGATCCTTGAAGGAGGCGTGCAGCGAGCGGGCGACCAGATTCGCATGAACGTCCAGCTTATCGACGTCGCCAGCGATTCCCATTTGTGGGCCGAGACCTATACGCGGAAGTTGACCGTGGAAAACATCTTCGCGATCCAAAGCGAAATCGCCCAAACCGTTGCCCGAGAGCTTGAAGCCGCTCTCTCTCCCGACGAAAAGGCGCGTATCGAAAAACTGCCTACGAAAAATCTGGCCGCTTTGGAGTTCCTCTTCAGAGCAAAGGCGGTCTCTTTCGGGGCTACGGCCAAAGGTCAGGAAGAAGCTGAGGCTTATCTTCTGCAGGCAATCGAAATGGATCCGGAATTCGCCATCCCTTACGCGGCGCTGGCCAGTATTTACTTGCGGCAAGTATTCTACAGCGGCCGCTCGCTGGAGGAACAGACCGCTAAGGCCGAGGCCCTGATCCAAAAGGCCATGGCCATCGATGATCAATCCAGCCTCGCTTATCAGGCCTTGGGTACGTTGACGGAACTTGAGGCCGACTTTCCGGCGGCGGATGCCGCATTTCGAAAGGCGATCGAACTCAACCCGAATAGCGCCGAGGCCTTCTACATCTACGGGAATTTTCAGCTCTGGTCCACTAGAGATCATATCAGGGCTCTCGATCTCGCGATGAAAGCTCACGAATTGGATCCCATGGGACATCATTTAATCACTCAGCTTATGATAAACGCTCAGATAGCCAATGGGCTATTCGAGGACGCTCGCCGCCATGTTAATCAATTGCTGGCCAGAAACCCTACTGATTTGGCGGCCCTTCGGGCTCTCTGCCACCTTCATTACGAAAGCGATTTCAGGTACGACGAAATGATCCGCTATCGCTATCGAGTCATTGAACTCGATCCAGGAGTGCCTTGGGACTACATGGGGATCGCGTTCGGCTACGGGCTCATTGGAGCGCGCGAAGAAGAATTGGCATTGATCAGGCGTGCTCTGGAGATCGCTCCCAACGCTCGAAACGCCCATTTCCTGAGAGGAATGATCCATCATCGACTAGGGGAAAAAGCGTTGGCCATCGACAGTCTGCTCAAACTGACCGACAAGGCCGAATCGTTTAGCTATGTTATCAATTGGCTCGTCGATCTTGCCGTGGAGGAAAATCGAATCGAGGAGGTGATGGAGCGCCTAGAGACCTTATTCCCGGCCGGATTTCATAATCGAAGCCAAGTTAATCAGACCAATTTCATCACAGCCTTCGCGTACGCCCGTCTCAAAATCGCGTCTGGAGAATCGGCCGACCATCTCCTGGAATACTGCCTAGAAGAGTCTCGGAAGGGCGCTTACCTGACGTGGAATAGCAAAAGCTATCTTTGGGAGGCTCGGATCAAGCTGGCTCAGGGCAGAAAAGCCGAAGCTCTGGCGTTGATGCGCGATTTTATCGATAGAGGAGGAGTGGACTCGAATTTGCTTTTCCACACGGACTTCGCATCGCTCGCTGGCGATCCAGAGTTCGAGGAAATGCTCTCCATCATCGAAGAGAGAAGCGCGATTCAGCGAAAAAACCTCGCCGAGATGGTGGCTAAAGGAGAAATTCCGGCGTCATTTTGAGCTGTAGTTGGATAGTGACCTTTTGAAAGGATGCCTGGCTGGCCGTCTAATGCCGATTCCCAAATGGTTTGATTAAATTGAACCTCAACTCGGAACGTCTCAGACGTTCCGCTACCATCTTCGCTTATACTAAGCTACACCGCGTCAAGACGTAGCGGCATGACTGCCTGTCCTGAGCTTTGTCGAAGGGAGTCATGCCGAAAAGCTACCACTCGAATATTATCAAACCTTTTGAGAGATGATATAAGGTTCCGCCTTCGGTTTCATTTCTTTAGAAAAAGCCGCTTCAAAGAGCGTTTATTTGAAATTCTTTCGCGTTAAACGCTCTGCAAAACGCTTGGCAAACGCATCGGTTGCTACGGTTGCGTCATAAGTTCCTGAGCTTGGTATCCGCCAGTCTAAAACGACCTTAGCCTCGGCCATCAGGAGAACCTAAGTAACCCTAAATCTAACTGACAATGAAGAATAATCGACACAACTCGAATGAATTGAAGCGCAACCCAGCTTTGGCAACTTATCAATGGTGCCTGCTTGCCCTATTCGCTATCGCCGAGCTTGCCATCGCGGCCGATGCCGGCCCTGCGAAATCGCGACGCTTTGATGAACCGGTCATCCGTATCGAAAAAGGCATGACCAAGACCGAGGTTCTGTCTCTGCTCAAAAAGCCGGACAAGAAGCAGCGTCTCGACGCGTTTGAAAAAAAGGAGAAGTGGACCTATTTGATTCTGCGAGGCTATAAGGAAACGATGGTCGACGCTGGACCGCTTGGCGGCGGCTTCAGCTATAGCCACTCTCCCGATCTGCCGGGAAGCGAATTGAATCCGCGCTATGTTCGACAATGGGAGCGACATGTCGATGTGATCGAGCTTCACTTTCTTGAAGGACGTGTCGCCTCGTGGAAAAAGCAGCGGAAAATCAAACGAGGAATAAACCACTAGCCCTCTTCGAAGTCTGGTTAGGCCTACTCGCCGCGCAGGGCCAGCGAGGGAGCGATGCGGGTCGCCCGGTAGGCGGGAGCCCAGCAGGCCAGTAGTCCTACCATTCCCAACACGAACGCGACCATTGCAAATGAAACGCCATCAAATTCCGATACGCCGTAGAGCATATTGCTGAGGAATCGTGACAGGCCTAGCGAAGCTAAAAGTCCAATCAGCAAGCCAATGCTAGCTAATCTCAAGCCGCTAGAAAGAATTAGGTTTCGGACTGTTTGCGGCAATGCTCCGATGGCCATGCGTATGCCGATTTCCTGGGTTCTCTGTCTTACGGTGTAACTAAGAACTCCATACAGTCCAACGGCGGCTAAAACGAGGGCCAGAGCCGATAGGATAGCCAGCAATTGCATCAGAAGTCTTTCGTTGGAGATGGTTCTTTCGAAAAGGGCATCGTAAGGTCTTATGTTTTGGGGTGGTAAGTTTGGATCAATCTCGCCTAATTCTTTGCGAATGGCATTCGCCAGCGACATAGGGTTGCCTTTTGTCTTAAGAACAAACCAATAGGAGCGTTGGGGTTCTTGCGAGATCGGCACATAGAGCTGCTTGCGAGCTGTATTCGTCAAACCGAATTGGTCTACATGCCCGACCACGCCAACAATCCTTTTCCACGCGCTTGGATCGGATGGAGGCCCCATTCCAATTACAATGCGTTTTCCAATCGGATCGCTATCGGGTAGTACTTGCTGAGCGAATTTGCTGTCGATGATGGCGACCGGTTCGCTATTGCCTGTATCGAACTCGTTGAATGTACGCCCCTTGATCAGCCGTAGGCCTACCGTTTCGGCGAAATTGGGTCCGACCCAAAACCGTGATGCGCTGACAAGATCGGTAGGATCTGGCAAGGGGGTTCCATCGATGTAGTACGGATTATTGGTGTCTCCCGTAAGGGGAAGCGGGTTAACCACTCCCGCATCTATCACTCCTGGTAATGTAGCTAGACGTTCTAATGCGAGATTAACAATTTGAATACGTTTTTCCCCTTCGTCATAGTCAGAGCCTGCTAGTCTCCAGGAGAAGGTAAGTCTTTTTTCAACATTGAAACCTGGATCGGACTTATAGAGGTTTGCCGTTGTTCTGAGCATGAGTCCCGCTCCAACCAGCAATGCTGCGGTCAGGGCGAATTCAGTCACAATTAGGACTGACTTCCACTTTCGCCCTTGTGGCGACTCGCTTGTTCTCGATCCCGAGTTTAAGGCTTCCCGTTGAGATAGGCGGGCGGCTTGGCGAAAAGGGCCTATGCCGAACAGTAGACTAGTCGCCAAACTTATAAATAAAAGGTACACTAGAGTGGATGCGTCCATTTGGACCTCGCTTATGCGCGGCAAATGCTGACCGAAAATATCCTTAAGCCAGCGAATCGACAGTAAGGCTAGCGCAACTCCAGCAACGCCTCCTAGAAGGCCCAGCGACAAGCTCTCGACTGTGAGTTGCCCTAGGACTTGCAGCTTGCTTGCTCCAAGCGATGCTCGGACACCAAACTCCTCTCGACGTCCATGGGACCTTGCTAACTGCATGTTAGCTACATTAACGCAAGCGATGAGCAGTAGAAATCCAGAGGCGGCGAGCAAGGCGACCAAAGCGGGTTTCGACTTGCTGAAAAGGCGCTCTTCGAGTGACTGCAGTGAAACGGTCCAGCCTGTATTGGTGTCTGGATACTGAGTTTCAAGCCGAGAGGCGATGCTTACCATATCGGTTCGAGCAGTCTCAATATCAACGCCCGGTTTCAATCGAGCGATAACTTTAAATCCCGGGTGGCTTCCGCGATTGGTGAATCGTTCGGCTTTTCGTCCCAGAGGTGTGAATACGTCTTGGTTATCTAAAGGGTAATGATCGGGCACTACGCCAATTACGGTGAAAAGCTGTCCGGTCAAATTGATTGTTTCCCCTAAAACCGCTTCGCTCGCTCCAAATTTTTGCCGCCAAAGTCGTTCGCCCAGCAAAGCTGTCGCTTCAGAGCTCGGTTGGTCATCGCTATGGCTAAAAAGGCGACCAATCAAAGGTTCTATGTCAAAGGCTTCTAGATATTCATGAGTAACTGCCGAGCCGGTTAGGCGTAGAGCTCCTTCGCTATCGAGCAGATTGTATCCTTCCCTTCGGTACAGAGAGAAAGATGAAAAACTGTTTTGCTGATCATGCCAATCTCTGAAATTGGGATATGAAACTGAAAAACCGCTGAATTCTTCATGCCAATCTTCTATGAACACCAACTGATTGGGATCGGGAAAATTCAGTGACCTGAACAGTACAGCGTTTGCTAGCGAATAGATGGCCGTGTTGGCTCCAACCCCCAAGGCGAGCGTCATTACGGCGATGAGAGTGAATCCTTTATTCCTGAGCATCTGTCTGCCTGTCAATCGTAAGTGACGAACGATATTTTCGAGGAATCTCCGGTGCCATACGTCGCGACATTCCTCTTTGTGGAATTCAATATTGCCAAATTCTCTTAAGGCTTTTTTACGAGCTTCCTCGTGGGGCATGCCACTTGCTTTGAGTTCTTCGATGTGAGCCTCGAGATGGAAACGCATTTCCTTGTTCATGCGTTTCTCAAAGCTAGTTAGTCGTAACTGATTTTTCATGACAATTCCCTCCAATGAATATTTAAAAACCGCGAATGAATGCTAATGCATGCCTATCCGAATATTGGAATTGGAATCCATTCGCATTAATTGGCGGTTGAAATTCCTATTTTATTTGTTGAACCACAGAGGGCGCGAAGAACACAGAGATGCCGTATGTCATTGTTGAGAATCTAATTATTTTGCGGATTCTGTGTTTTGCTTTTTCGCTTTGCTCAGTGGCGGTTGCAAATTAGTCCGAGTGCAGCACCGCTTCGACGGCAGCGGAGAAATCGCGCCAGTTGGCTGTTTGCGAGTCCAGTTGCTTTCTTCCTTTGGAAAGGAGCTTGTAGAAGCGCGCTTCCCGTCCTTTTTCAGAGATGGCCTCGTAGCTTTTCACGAACCCTTTTTTCTCCAGACGATAAAGCGCGGGGTAGAGCGAGCCTACGTTCAGGCTAAAGGTTCCGTTCGAGATTTGTTTAAGCCTTTTGGCAATGCCCCAACCGTGACGATCCTCTGTGACAAGAGCCTTCAGAATAAGCATTTCCAATGCGCCAAGTAGCAGGTTGTTCGATTTATTTCCCATAATTTCCTTGAATATTTAGTTATTCGATATTTCGATATTCGAAATATTAATGTCAATCGGAAATTTATGGATAGTACACAGTAGGCAAGAGATCCTCAGCTTGCGTAGAAAATATTTCGGTCAGCGTAGAACCATTTGCAGACCTTAATCAGGTTAGCTTGCTTTAACGTTGGAGAGTTGTCGGGAATATAGGTGAGTTTGTGTTATGAAAACGGTATTCAAATTATTGTTCGTCTCGTTTTTGGCTTTTAAAGAGGTTGTTTTCGCCAGTTCGATAGACACTCCTCAGGTGAAATGGAAATTCGAGACAGGAGCTTCGATTCGTGGGACGGCTATATTGGATGGCGGAAGGTTGTATTTCGGAAATTCGGAGGGGAGTATTTATTGTTTGGATGCGGAAAGTTCTGACCAGATTTGGAAATTCGAGACAGGATCGACGATAACATCTCAGCCGGCTATTGCGGGCCAATTACTGCTTGTTTCCAGTAGAGGGAATCGACTGTATGCGTTGAGCAAGGATACCGGAGAAGTATCTTGGTCATTTAAATTGGAGAATCCGAAACCTCACGTTTACGGTTGGGATTACTTTGATGCCAGCCCGTTGGTTACAAAGGATTTCATTCTGATCAGTTCGGGTAATAACACTCTCTACAGCCTAAGTCACTATGGCGAAGTCCAATGGCAGTTCGAGGCGGGAGACAAGATTCGGGCGACGCCGCTGGCTGTTGGAGACGACCTATTCGTTCCGAGTTATAATGGAATTGTCTATAGACTTTCCTTAAGCGATGGCCAGTTGAAAGGAGAATTCGAGACAAATGGTATAAAGTTTTACGATACGGTAAATTTCTGGGATCGTACCGCCATAACGGCAAGACCCGCTTTAAAGGATGGCGTGCTAGTAATCGGGTCTCGAGACGGACGTCTTTATGGATTCGATACGGGAACCATGGAGAAAAAATGGCATGTGACTTATGGCGCTTCTTGGACAGGTAGTTCTCCTGTCATTGATGATGAAGCGGTTTACATAGGATGGTCGGATGCCTTGCTCGTCACTGCGGTTAATTTTAAGACCGGCGAGGAGATCTGGAAAACGAAGACGGGAGCGCGGATGTTTTCCACTCCCGTTTTTGACGGAGAAAACCTTTACCTGGGTTCCTTCAATGGAAAAATCTACTGTTTGAACAAGGAGCATGGCGAGATTGTTTGGGAATATCAGACGGAAGCGCCCGTTGTTTCGTCTCCTCAGCTTGTCGATGGTGTTCTGTATGTAGGAAACGACGACGGCAGCTTCTACGCTTTCGAGAATGCGGGAGATTCGTTCAAGACTGTCTATCAGCCCGTTGAAGCTAAGCCAAAGTGGCTCTTCGCCTCCGAGCAGATTACACCTTATTTAGAAAACAAAGGCTTCCAGAGATTGGATACAACGAACTTGAAGTCTTTTCTTCTGAACCGGATTGCTGACGGAAAGCCAAGTGTAGTGGTTTTTCCACATTCGAGCATTCCTGAAGAGGTAGCGGGCTCCGAAGCTGAGGATAGCGTATTCAAAAAGTACATGGAAGCTGGAGGAAGAATCGTATGGCTTAATGGCCTGCCCAACTGGTGGAGTTTTGATGAGAACAGGAAGTTTAGCGGCCATGATCCCTCTTTTGCCGAATCCCTTTTGAATGTGGAGTTGGATATTCATTTCGACTTTGCATTGTACTACTCGAAGGCTACCGAGGAGGGCCTCGCTTGGGGCCTGCCCAGGTCCTTTCAATCGCAAAGCTCCTTATTCGCTGATACTGAAGGCATCATTCCGCTAGCCTACACGGAGCTCGGCCGCTTGGCGGCCTTTTATAAGCCTTTTGGCGAACGACCTTATGCCGGATTTGTGTTCTTGAGATCCTGGAAGGCCACGGAGACTACGAAACACGATCTTGAGCTCATCAAAACGGTCGCCGAATTTGGGCTCTAATACCCCATGCAAATCTTTTTGCATGGGGTATAAATCGTAATGATATCCTAATCCTCGTTGTAGGCAGCTTCTCTGAATTGAACTCCTGAGATGATGCGCTCACCAACCATTTCAGTCTTTCTTATCTAGAGAGTATCTTCCAAAACTTTTTCTATCGTTCAATATCGTTGCGATGAGATGAGCGGCAACGTCATGGCTATGGCCGCCTTTGATTTGGATTCTTACTTTGCTTCTTCTTTTGCCCGGTCGAGTCCTTTGGCTAACATTTTGGCCCAACTGGAAAAGGCGGCGCGCGCATCCCTGATGTTGGTGCTTTGCGACCTTGGGATTCTCCAACTGAACGAGTCTCCCATATCTCTTTTTCGATCCACGCCTCGGGCGAGAATTTGACCGCTTACGGAATCGAAGAGTTCGATTACCAGCGTTGCCTCTCCTGAGCCCTCAGCGTAAACTTGTCCCCACAACCCAGCGGTGTTATTTGGGTCTGGCGCTGTGATATCGAGGTCAATTATTTGAGCTCTCACAATCAGAACATCTTCACCTGTGGTATGAACTACGGGATAGCCTTTATCTTCCAGAACATCGGTGAACTCATCCAGGAACAGGCTCTTTCCCCGTTCAATGATGGTTTCCAGATCGGATGCTGACAGGCGGTCCATCATAGGGCGGTTGGCATTGATGTCCCTTTGCCAGCCTTTCCTGAAGGCGATTGTGGGTTCCAGGAGAATAATTTTTTCATAACCTTTTAGATCAGCTCCTGGAGCGACATAAACAGCATCTGCTTTTGAGTCATTTAGCCGTACAAGACCATCGTGGGTTGTCTCAGGAAGAGCAGGTTTTTTGGCTGATACTGGAATCATCGTTGCTGCAAGCATTGAGATGATGGCCAGGGCGTTAATGGCTATGCCTGTTTTTCTATTCAATTTTAAGAAGCGCATATGATTTCTTTGATTGAGTGTTTTGGGGATCTATTTGTTTCATCAAGCCACCACCGTTTGAAGTCGTTCCGGCATCATTCCGATCGATTTTATTCCCTGGTTGACCGGCTTGACAGTGTGTTCTGACGAAACTCTTAGACTGCCCTTGCGTTGGATTTACGTAGTCTTTCTAGCGGGCCTGCCGTTAGTTGAAAAGCAGTTTCGAAATTAGTTTGACGCCCTAGTGATTCAAAATTGGGACAGGCGAATTTCTTCTCATCGATGCATTGATGATGAAAGGGTCTGTCAGACTGAATTGTGTTGGTTAGAGAGCGGTAGTCTCTTTTGAATGGATCAATGAGCTTCATTTGCGCAAACACCTCACTTCCAAAGATCTCGTTTGCTCCTTTTTATCCCTTCGTAATCAAATACTCTGCCACCGCTTGATAGGCGGGCAATGAGGTAGGATCGATCCTGGCGTTCTTCGCGGTTGGAAAGGATGCCAAGCGCACGATGACCATTTCAGCCAAGGGATCGACGTAGATGGTTTGTCCATGCACCCCGCGCGCAGCGAAAGCTCCGTGTTTATTGTGAAACATCCACCACATGCTACGATAGCTGCCGCCTGGTAAAGTCGTGTATCCAGCCTTGGCAAAAGCGTTTTTATCGCCGCCGGCCCGAATCTGTTCGACCACCGCTTCCGGGAATAGCCTTTGCCCGTTGATCTCGCCGCCATTCAGCATCAACAGACCGATGCGTCCGAGGTCTCTCAGGCCCGCGCTCAGTCCGCCCCCGGCAAATGGGGTTCCCTTAGCATCGACGGTCATATATCCATCTTGTTCCGCCCCTATCTTGCTCCAGATCCTCTCTGACAGAAGTTCTGTCAGGTCTTTGCCGGTTACCCGCGAAACAATCCATCCGAGCGCATCGGTATTGATGGTTTTATAACCGAACGCCTCACCGTGGTTCCCATTCTGTCGGACGGTTTGGAGATACTCAAAATAACCATTCGGCCCGCTATAGTCGTTTGGTTTGGGCAGCGGGCTTGCCGCCTTCGAATAAATCCAGATATCGGCATCGGGATCGGAGTAATCCTCGCTGTAATCCAGGGCTGTGGTCATATCCATGACTTGTCGCACGGTAGCGCTTCCGAATGCGCTGCCCTTGAGTTCAGGAACGATGGAGGAAACGAGGGTTGTGTCGTCCAGTTGTCCTTCGGCTACGAGAATCTCTGCCAGTAGTCCCGTCATGGATTTGGTCATCGACATGGCGGCATGTTTGCCGAGCTCATCGAGTGAACCAAAATACGCTTCGTAGATTACCCGTCCTTTGTGAAGGATAAGCATTCCATCGGTGTAGTTCGCTGATAGGGATTCCTTCCAGGTCATCGATTGGTCAACGCCTGTAGGCGTGAAGCTTATGCCATCTATCTTGTCATCGAGGGAATAGGCGAGCGGGATAGGAGCGCCGATACCGCGACTGACCTGTTTGGTCGGCAACAATTCTCGGATATGGCTGACCGTCCAGCGCAACTTGGGAAAACTGAAGTAGTCCGATTCCGGCTGCATGATTAGTTTCTCCGCTGGGGGAGGAAAGCCTGTCATCCAACCAAGCTTTCTTGGGTCCGATGCTTCCGAAGACAAGGGCGCGCCGGATTCGGCAAAGGTTTGATTGAACATCCACAGGATGGCAACCGACGTCACCAAGGTCCGATTCACTCTCTGGCTTACTTTAAACATGGCTTTTCTATCTTAAGGGGTGGTCTTGCTGTTCCTGCTTTTGACGAGCTTCATTTCGCCACTGCTATCCCTTTCAATAACAAGGTCCTTTTCGAGTAGCGTGGCATTATTTCTCATTATGCTGATACGGACTTCGTAATTGCTTAACTCTTTTTCTGGGGTGACCGCCATCAGCTCCAACATCCCTTTCATTCCCGAGGTTGGATGAGCAAACGGGTATCTGACTCCAGGCTGGTTTGTAGCCAGAAGATTGCTCATCGCCACGGCAATCACTTCGCGTTCTTTCGCTGACAATTTGACGGAACCTCCAAGCGAACTGGCAAGCACGGAAACCAGTGAAAAAGGGGCTTTAACAACGCCGGTTACGACTCCGGTAACCGCTCCTTCGCCGGCTTGCTTGCCCGTCTCCCGGCTGTTTGCCACCAAGGCGACAATATCTTCGATATATATGGGAATGTCTTCGCGTAACTGCTGCGCTTCCTCGAGAATAGAAGGAATAGAGGTTCGCAGCGATTTCACCTCCGAAATCATAGCAGGGGCTTGGTCGTTCAATCGGTCGATGACCACAGCAAGATAGACGAAAGAAAGAGCCAGCGCCGTAATGCTGATGGACAAGAGGAAGGTGGTGAGTTCTTTTTTCATCGACAGGGGGGAGTATCTTGAATGAGCGCTACCCTATGGATAGGTTCAACATAACCCCAGGGTGGTGGCAATAAATTCCGATACAAACTCCCGTTTCAGATGATCGAAAAGTGATCCATATTGCCCTTGATGTAACTTCCTAACTTACCGAAGCAAGCGGCTCTGTTTGGGTAATTCGATCGCTATGATAGAAATTACCCAACTAACCCCTACTTCCGCGAATTATTCAAAATCAACCCAGGATTCAGGAAAAGAGACGCCTGATCGATACGAAGCCTACCCGGATATGCAACCCGGAGTTTGGATGCATCTGAAAATCGGGATCAAGAGAGAGAGGGTGGATTTTACGCTAACAATATGCATGAGCCTGTATTGATTGTGAATGATCTAAAGCATGGCGGCATTCATAGTGGGAATGTCGGTATTTGGTCTTACACTACGACTGAGACGTATTTCGCTAATCTAACAGTGGTTACGCATTAGCGATTCAGTCCTATCTGGATTTTCGCTTTTTAAAGTGCAGTTTAAATCTTGTCGGTTAGCTTCAGTGTGTAAATTGAAGCTGGAGTTTTATCCATTAGCTTCCATAAACCTGTTACGATTCTCTATGGCAAAGAATGTGACGCTCCTTCTATTTGGATTGCTGGGCAGCATAGCTTTTCCTCTCCGCGCTAGCTTGTATGAGGTAAATGAGTACGGCGCGACTGGCGATGGGGTGGCAGATGATACGGAGGCGATTCAATCTACCATCGATGCCGCTTACGAGGCGGGTGGCGGTCATGTTTTGGTGACGCCTGGCGATTACGTTGTCGGACCGCTGCATCTGAAAAGCAACATCACGTTTGAAATCCAAGCTGGGGCGACACTTTGGTGCACCGAGAACATTGGAGCCTTCTATAGGATTGGCCGTGAGCTCACGTCGCGAGAAATTAGCGATTGGAAAGGGCTACACACGGATTTCCAGATGATAAACGGAGATGGTCTCAAGAACGTATCCATTGTAGGGAAGGGGACGATTAATGGTCGTGGATCTTCGCAATGGTGGGGCAAGCAGAAGATTCGCCCTTATGTTATCCGGATTCGGGATTCGGAGAAAGTTTCATTCGAGGACGTGACGGTTCGAGAGTCGCCGTTCCATTCCTTCAATTTTTCGAACACAGAAGGGCTCTTGGTTCGAGGCGTCGTTTTGCGAAACGATCCCCGTAGTCCGAATACAGACGGTCTTCATGTTTTCAACTGTCGTCGGGTCCGCATCGCCCAAGTCGATTTCGACACAGGAGACGATTGCCTCCTCACACCGGGTTCGGAGGATGTAGTCGTTACGAACTCACGCTTCAGGACGACCTGGGGCGTGTGGTGGCCAAGTCGCGAATGTAGGCGTATTTCCATTACGAATTGCGTGGTGGATTGCCAAATGCTGATCAAGGACTTTCGACATGCGGAAGACGTCGTGATTTCCGGGATTGTCGCGACGGGTCCAGGTCGGCTTTTTTCCAGCTATGGAGGCCCGCTAAAGAATGTGTTGATTAGCGATGTAATAGCCAATGGCTGGTCGCAAGGGGGCTGGTTTATCAATGGGGAGAACATCACTTTGGATAATGTGCATATCATCCGCCAACCGGGCAGTGGTAACGATTTTCTTAAGAACGGTTTTTCCTTCAAGGATGTGAGGGGATTAGCATTGCGGAACGTGTCTATCGAGAATGTTGAATCGGGCTCGGCTCTCTATTGTGAAAATGTGGCTGATCTTGAAGTTGCTGGTTTCCAAAGTACGGGAGTGCCAGACACTGAACCTGTCATTTCATTAAGCAATGTATCCACTGTTCGCTTGCATGGAAATCAAGGTACGCCTGGTAGCGTTTTCGCTCGTATCGAAGGCTTGGATTCAAATGACATTCGCTATGTTGGGAATGATTTGAATGGAGCGAGAATCGAGATTGACGACGGAATTCTTAAGGATTCAGTCCAGCAAGCGAAGGCAGTTGTCGTATCGTTTGACGCCCCGCGTAGCTTGGTGGCTGATGAAGCCTTTTCCGTAAAGGCTAGAGTCGCAAGCGATGACGTTTTCGCCGGGGCTTTTCCGCTCGCTTTATTGATCGATAATGAAATTGTATCCAATAAATGGGTATGGATGGAGCCTGGAGAAGAACGGGAAATTGAGTTGAAAGGTCCTCCTATGTATGTAGCAAAACGCTACGAGATAGGGGTTGTCAATCTCCCGGCCAAGAGAGTTTGGTTGGAGGGAAGACCGGCTCGACTAGCGGTTAGGGATGTCAAGCTAGACCTTTGGGATCGAATCATTCCCATAGGAAAAGAGGTTTCAATCAAGGCCACTGTTCAGAATGCGGGCAGTAATGCGGCTTCGCTACCCGTGTCGTTGAAGGATGGCGACGCGATTTCTCATGAAAAACTATTGAAGTTGGAGCCTGGAGAACAAGCTGACGTTTCCTTTGCTTTCAGTTCCAGCTCTGCTGGCTCTCGCCAGCTTTTCATCAACGATCAATGGAGCTCGTATTTGAAAGTGTATGACGGAGCAGAGGACTCCATTTTCTTGCATTACGATTTTAATAGTCTGGAAGATGATAAACTGGTTGATTCCTCGGGGTTGGGTTTCCATGGAATGGCCAAGTCAAATGAGGGTGGCGCTCCGCCTCGATTGAAAGCAGGTGTTGCTGGTCAGGCGCTTCAATTCAATGGGGAATCCGCTTTCGCCGAAACCCCACGCATGTTGTTTTCTTTCCCGATGACAATCTCGCTCTGGGCTCAAGCTGGATCTTTGACGCCCTCTAGCACCGCAGGTCGGCAGATGATACTCTACGCTAGCGAGCCGATGGGAAATGATGGATACGGTCCAGAGCCGGAGATCCACTTTATGCGAGCGGCAGGGGATACTTTCACTTTTTGGACAAACGAGGGTGCTCGACGACTCGACTTGAGATATCCGATAGGCAGCGAGTCGGATTGGCAGCATATCGTTGTTGTCTATGATGAAGAATCCCGAATGTACATCGATGGTAAGGAAGTCAGCGTTCAGCAAGGTATTCGCTCTCCGATGACAGAAAGCTATGCGGACCGGATTTACATCGGTCGGCCCAATGTTGACTATTTGCGCTATTTCAATGGAGCCTTGGACGAGCTTACGTTTTTCCGCGAAGCATTAAACTCGGAGCAAGTGGAAAAACTATACCAAAGCTACCATCCTAACCAACGATAGGATTTTATCATGCCGATTCTCGAAGTTGAGTTTCTGAAACGAGTTTCTTCTGACGAGCCTGACAAGGCTACGGTGCAGAAGCTGGCTGATGCCGCGGGAAAGATCTTCGGGACTGGACCTGGTCGCACCTGGGTGAAAATGAAACCATTATCGATCGAGCACTACGCTGAAAACGACTGCCAACTGCCGGATGATGCGCGTCCGATTATGGTGACGATTCTTAAATCGAAAACGCCGGACGGCGAGGAGCTTGAGCGAGAAGTCACTCGATTAACGGAAGCTTTTGCTGAGATTCTGGATCGCCCGACTGAAAACATACATCTCAAATATGAACCTGAAGGCGCGGGTAGAGTAGCCTTTGGAGGGAAACTGGTAGAGTGAATTCATTGGCAAAGCTTCTGATCGTCGATCAGCGATCGACGCTATAAAGATCGCCTGCAGACCGGCTTCGAATGTAGCAAGCGATCATTTATAATTAGGAATCAAGGCTGAAGGTCAGATACATTTTCCGAGTCTTGACAGGTCAGGACCTCTCTTGGCCTAATCCGCCGATGCGCTTTGAATTCATTAGCGGCTTGCGAGGTATCGCGATTCTCGGCGTTTTGTATCATCATCTCTTCTACCGATTTACACCGCCTGGGTATGGCAAGATTTCGCTGGGAGGCTTTGACTTTCTTCCGTTGAGTTTTCTTTCGAACGGTTGGCTTGGAGTGAATCTGTTTTTCGCATTATCGGGTTTCGTTTTGGCCTATCCGTATTTTTCCGGCAGGCGATCTATGGATACGGTTTCGGATGCCAAGCAGTTTTATCGCCGCCGCTGCAAGAGGCTCTTTCCGCTCTATTTCTTTAGCGTAGTGGTTTGTATGATATGGATATCGCCCTTTGTGAATAGCGAGCATCCTTGGAAGGACCTGTTTTTGATGAGTACCTTCACCTACGTTTTCACTATCGAAATGTTTGGGCCGAGCTATAATTGGATCCTCTGGTCCCTGGCCATTGAAGTATGGTTCAGCGCTGTATTTCCTTTTCTATTACTGGGAATCAGAAAGTGGGGGATGCTCAAAAACGCGCTGGGCGTTTTCCTGGTCGCGCTTCTGGTTCGTGTTTGGGGAAACAGCGAGGCTTTCAGCTATATGGGGAACCCCTACATCAATCCAGTCAAGGATAGTTTCATCGGTCGCTTGGATGATTTCATGGTAGGCATCCTTTGCGCGTGGCTGGGGGTCAGGAACGGGGCTCGTTTCATTTCCAGCCGGAATGCTATGGCGTACCTCGGACTTTCTGTGATTCTGTTTTGGATCGTTGCCATGTTGTGGGATTACGTATTGCTGGAACAACTCACCCTTGCTTGGCGACCCTACCTTAGTCTGATTGTCAATGCATCCATATTTCTGGCTATTATTTCGCTATATCGGATGGAGAATCCGATGAGGAAATACATATTCGAAAGTCGGATACTGACTTGGCCAGGAGCCATGTCCTACTCACTATACATTTGGCATGGCGTAACCATCGCTTGGATTATTCAAGGCCAATGGACTTTTGAACGCGTATCGATTTATTTGTTTCTCATCGCTGCTCTGTCCACTCTGAGCTATCGCTACATCGAATTCGGCAGCGTCAAGACATGGCGAACTTTGTTCTTCCCTTCCGATAGGGATGGCAAAGAAAAGTAGTTGTTCGGGTAATACTAGATTTAGGAAACGATAAGTCTCAAGTTCTGGAGGAGCCAATGCTCTCATCCCACAAAGCGCCTAGGCGTCAAGTTAAGTCGTATTAATTTTATAATCAATATGATAGATCCTGTTCCCGCGAAGCGAGGATCTGATTCCGAGAGGAATCACTGTTCATTCAATTATGCTAGTTGAGTAATTTAACATCGCTCCTTCGTCGCTGGATCTCGCTTCGCGAGAACAGTTCCGAGGCGCAGCCGACAAGACCGGGCCCGCAGGGAGCCGGAACATGTCCCCGCCACGGCGGGGACAGCAGGATCTAAATAGGCAACGCGAATAAAAGCTTCGATTGCACGTCGAAAACCGAGATGATAATGCCTTAAGAATCCCTGACTTGTTGAACATAAGATTGATAGAAGTTAAGTTGACGCCTAGGCGCTTGGCGGGACTACATTGTGCCATGGTCGTGAGACCATGGATAAAAGGGTAGGGAGGCATGTCCTCATGCCTCCGTTTATTTACGTTGATCGGAGGCTTGGGGACAAGCCTCCCTACCAAGAATGGAGCTACTATTGCAGGCATTGAAACATGCCCGTTGTTAGTACCCGCTAAAACAAATCGAGCTGTTCCTCTTTCACGGTTTCTTGGAGACCTTCGCTGGCCAGCTTTGGGAATTCAGGGAGGAGGGGATTAAGCTTCCGCAATTGTTCATGCAAAGTCTTTGCCACGAACGGCGCTAAGGTCTTGTTGGCCGCATGAGAAAAAATGTAGGGATGCTTGTCCTCGAGTATCCATTTGTTTATGATAGGCGCCCATTCTTTGATCCAGGGCATGTTTTGCTCCATAGTATTCCGACAAACCAGTCTCAGAAAAGGTCGAGGACCAATGGCGGTCTTTCGAACGGGCATCTTTGGTTTACGTGACTGAGCGCTTTCTTCGTAAGCATCTTCTGGTTCAGCAGAAAAGAGTGGCCGACTGTCGAAAATCACCTTGCTGATCCCTAGCTTTTCAAGCAGGTCGTCCAATCTTTCTTCATTATCTCCCTGATCAAACCAGCTAACATGTCTTGCTTCGACTGCATATTCGAAATCCTTGGGAAGCGAATTGAGAAAATTGGCTAGTGTATCGAAATGATTGATATTGAAGGAAGGAGGCAGTTGAAGATAGGACGGACCCAATTTGTCTCCATGCTGAAGAGCCTCCAGCGCTTTGAAAAACGCTTTGGATTCTTCTTGGCAGCTCTGCAGTCTTCTCTCGTGCGAAACGGACTTTGGGAATTTAGGCGCAAAGCGAAAGCCGTCGCTCGATTCCGCCATCCACTTCTCTATGGTTGAAAGGGGAGGAAGAGCGTAGAAAAGCGTATTGGCTTCTACGGCACTGAAGACCTTTGAGTACACATGGAGCAGTTGGCTGTGATCCGTTTTTGAAGGAAAGACAGGACCAATCCAATCGTTGTGCGCCCAAGCGGGGCAGCCTGTGTAGTAGGGATGAGTTTGAATTATGAATTAGGAGTTAGGAATTATGAAAGCAGGAGAAACTGTAGAGTCTGGACGCATAGGAGTTTCTATTTTCCGTAGACTTTTTCGGGATCGAAGAGTGGTTCGCCTCCATCGAAAACGAGTTGTCCTGTCTCCATATCTAGCTTGCGGTAGAAACAGGACTTGTATCCGTTGTGGCAGGACGCTCCTTTCTCGCCAATATCGGCTTTTACAAGGATGACGTCTTGGTCGCAATCCGTTCTCAATTCCTTGAGCCATTGGACTTGGCCCGATGATTCGCCTTTAACCCAGAGCTTGTTGCGTGAGCGGCTAAAGTAGGTCACTTTGCCGGTTTCGATTGTGTGTTCGAGCGCGTCTTTGTTCATGAAAGCGAACATCAGTACCTTGTTCGTGTGGACGTCCGTTGTGATGCAGGGGATAAGTCCGCCTTCGTCGAATTTCGGCTGTAGACTCAGTCCCTTTTCAATCTCGGCTTTGCTTGAACCGCGTTCGTGTAGACAGCTCTTTGACATAGTCGGGAGAATCAAGGACAGGCTTTGTCTCTTGTAAAGAGCTTTGTTGGAGTGCGGAATCGAGTAATCGCTTAAATAAACGGAGCTCGAAATCTGGCGTCCTGTTACTGGCTCAATATAGGTATGAGTTCTTCGAGTTTCGAAATGGAGATGGCTCCATTGTCCAACTCGCTGGGTTGATTACTAATCAATGCCGCTTGGCAGCCAGCGTTTTGAGCTCCGATTAGGTCATGCTTCAGGCTATCTCCCACATGCAGCAGCTGATGTGGGCTTACTCCCAGTTTATCCAGGGCGTATTGAAAGATACGGGGATCCGGCTTTTCGAAACCGATTTCGCTAGAAATGAAAATATGCTCGAAGAAGGATTTGTATCCAGATTCCGCTACGACAGCGCGTAAGCGTTTATCCCAATTGGAAAGAATGGCCAATTGATAGCCAGCTTTCTTGAGAGATAGAAGTGTCTCGCTTGCGTCTTCCGCTGCTTGCCATCGATGGCCGTGACCAAACTCCAGCCAGAGTTCCTCGAACATCGCGTCGAATCGATCTCCGGCAGGTTCCAATCCGACTAGTGTTTCTGCAACAATCTGTCGCCAGTAGTACTTCTCTTTTTCCTCGCCATCGAGAATTTCCTGATTTTTGGAAACGCAGGAAAAAGCTCTGCGAAAGCCTGCCTCCAGATCCTCTTCCGCATAATCGAGTCCATATCTAAGCATGACTTCTCGATAGACAGCTCCCACCGACGGGTGGGGGCGGAATAAAGTGTGCCCTGCATCGAAGGTGATGGCTTTGATGGAAGATATACTCATAAAGACAGTGAGATGGCTCCATTTGAATATCGAATAGCGAACAAGGAACCGCAGAGAGAGGAAGGGCATTAAAGTTAAGCTTGAGGAAATCGGGATTCCAAGGTCTGTTTAACTTTCCAACTCTAGACAATGACTAAAGCTAACGATTTCGATCTGGAGGATCGACTTGTCGAATTTGCCACTCGGATTATCTTTATGGTAGAATCATTACCCGATAATCGGGCTGGTAAGCGCATTGCAGGACAGCTTATTCGCTCCGGAACGTCTCCAGCTCCTAACTACGGAGAAGCTCAAAGTGCGGAATCCAGTAAAGACTTCATTCATAAAATGAAGATAGCTTTAAAAGAACTCCGCGAAACGAATATCTGGCTAAAGATTATCGATAAAAAAAGCTATTATTCGAAGGAGCGACTGTCCCCAATCTTAGGCGAATGTAACGAACTTATTTCGATCTTCGTGAAAAGCATTCAAACAGCAGAGAGAAATTTGCAAAATAAGAGAAGCTGATACACTGCAAGAAACTTTATCCTTTTGCGGTTCCTTGTTCGATATTCGATATTCAATCCAACTCACCCGCCGCCCAACTCCTTGAGTAGTTCGAATCCATAGATCCCGGTGCTGTGGCCGTCGCTGAAGTGGAAGCGGATGGCGTAGTTGCCTACATATTCCCACTCGTTCACGGTTACTCCTGAATAGTCGATGTTGGTTTCGCCGCCGTATTGGGTGCCGAAAATGTCTCTTTCGCCTTTAGTCGAAGCGCTAGGCGAGGCGGCCCTGAGGGCAGAGCTCTTGATATAGCCTTCGCTGCCGTCTTCCCAAAGAATGGCGATTTCGTCTCCGATGAGTTGAACGTCTTTTGGTTTTAGCATCTTACACGGAGGTTAGCCGAGCTGTTCGATACGAGAAGGAAAAAGCAGCCGGTTTGCGGAAGTATTTAGAAGGTAGGAGCGGCTTTACGCCGCGATTCTTCGGATCACATCGCGGCGTAAAGCCGCTCCTACATTTAGCTGGAAACGCCGACTTCATTCCAACCGCGCTGTAAAACGAAAGCTAAACTCTTAACGGGCTCTGTTTACCAGTGGGAGAACTGGGGGGCTCGTATGGTAGAAAGGGTTGACAAGTGGGAGAAAGTGGGAAGTTTTGGAGCAACGAACCATTTTGAACTTTCGGGAAATCGCTCATGAGCCCAGCCAGCAAGCCTCAGTTCGTTGGAAACCACCGACGAAGTCTGGATTCGAAGAATCGTCTCACGATTCCTTCGATCTGGCGTTTTGATGGCGACACTAAGGAGAGCGGTCTGGAAACGGGATTGAAAACGCTGGCGATTCCAGACCCAAAGGGCTGCATTGTGGTTTTGCCGCCTGTCCAGGTGGCGAAGATCTACGACGACATCACCAACCGCTCTATTCCTGAAGAGGAGATTCGGCAGTATCGAGACGTCTTGCTTCCTCAAGCGGCTGAAATCGGTTGCGACAAGCAAGGGCGAATCATGCTTCCTCAGCATTTTCTCGAACTCGTGGAGATCAAGAAGGACGCTGTGCTTGTCGGCAGCTTAACCAATTACCGTATTTGGAGCCCCAAGCGCTGGGCAGAAGTAGAAGCTTCTAACAAAGCTCTGCTCGGCCAGGTCATTAACCGAGCCATCTTCTAGTTACTGCCATGAGTACACCCGATAAACCAAAATCATCCATACTTTCCGCCATCATGAAGGCTGCTGGGCTCAGGAGGCGCCGGCAGGATCCTCTGCATCGATTGTCGCTTTTCGGAATGGGGGGAACCATTGGACGGGGAGACATTCGCCACTGTTCAACTTGGGATATTGGAGACTCGACTCCCGGAAATGCCGTTGAGAGACAAGACATTAGCGAAGTTGTGAATGTGCGTCGCCAAGAATCGAATACGAAATGGGCGACAGAAAAAAAGAACCATTTTAATGATATCATGCATCGATAGTCTAGTAGGTGTCGCGCCAATGAGTGGACACATGCCAGTTCTTGCCGAGGAAGTGATGGAACTCCTTCGTCCGCAAGAGGGTGGACTTTATCTTGATGCAACCTTCGGTGGTGGAGGACATGCCACCCGGATTCTCGAAGCGGCCCAAACGAAGGTTGTGGCTTTGGATCAGGATCCACAGGCGGAAGAACGAGCCGCGTCATTAGAATCTCGTTACGGCGACAGGTTTATTTTTCGCCGCATGAATTTCACTAATCTCGATCAGCTGGAAGAGGGTCCCTTCGATGGCATCCTATTCGACTTCGGAGTTTCCTCCTATCAGCTCGACGAGTCCGAGAGGGGATTCTCCTTCCGTGGAGCGGCCCCACTCGATATGAGAATGAATCCGGCTTCCGGACCTTCCGCTCGAGATTGGATCGCGTCGGCAAGTCGCGAACAATTGACTCGGGCGATTCGGGATTTCGGAGAAGAAAAAAACTGGCGTAGAATCGTCGATGCCATCATCGACGCGCGCGGCGCATCCCAGCTCAGCACCACCACGGAGTTATCCGATCTTATCCTATCCTGCACTCCTGCTCGGCTGCGCTTCGGTTCGAAAATTCATCCCGCTACGAAAACCTTTCAAGGGATTCGCATCGCGGTGAATGACGAACTCTCCGCCATTGAGACCGGTCTGCCCTCCGCTTTCGCCAAGCTTAAGCCTGGCGGCGTCCTTTGCGTGATCAGCTTCCATTCTCTGGAAGATCGCATCGCCAAGAGGCTTTTCCGCAAGTGGGCAGGACGACCTGAAGGAGCAACCGATCATCGACCGCAAGACATGCGAGAAGTGAAAGCCGAGCTTCTGAATCGACGACCTATAATGGCCAGCGACAGGGAGGTCGCTGACAATGCGCGGAGTCGTTCCGCCAAACTACGAGGACTAAGGAAGGTCGCGTCATAAAATGATAAATACACATAGAATAAGGAGTAGCAGGAAAATGAAAAATCGCAGCACACTAAAGTCGATCTTGAATCGTCAATTCGTATCCCTTGGAACCTACATGCCTCTCAAGAGTGGTCTTTTCGACTGCCGCAAGGAGGAAAATCTGGGTTCTAGCTCAAGTACCGTATCCTTCAAGCCATTCGAGCACACTTATCCTCTGATGAAGGAAGTGGATTCGATCCCTATCGAGACTAGATGAAAAGAAAAGCCAAGAGCAGCGCGGCTAGCCGCATACTCAATCGCATCATCGCGCTTTCGTTGACGCTTCTGTTTTTGATAGCGGCATTTGGAGCCGGTGTCGTTAAACTGCGCCACCAAACATCGAATACAGCGAATCGCATTAAGATGATCGAGGAGGAAATGGCAGTCCAGCAACGCGAATTGGCCGATCTAGGTATTCGGCTTTCTCGAACGATGTCTCAGGATTACTTAATGCGAAAGAACGATCTGTTTGGGTTGCATTTGGAGAAACCAAGCTATGCCCAGATCGTCAGGGTTTCTGAAGAGGAGGCGGAGACGCGCCTGCTCAATAAGACTTCGCAGGACTCGTTCACCGCTTACCTTTCCCTTTACAATCCATTGGCCGAGTAAGCGAGGATGGCGAAGAAAGGCTTTGTCCCTGGTATAAGAGTTTGGATACTCGGCTTTTGCATCCTTCTTGGATACGGAGCGGTTGGAATGCGGCTGGTGGAGTTGCATGTCGATCGTCGTCCGGCCGTGGTGGAGGAAATCCAACGGGGGCGTTATCGGACCATAGAGCTCGAGCCTCGTAGGGGCGATATCTTCCTGTCTCGCAACGGCTTGGATTCTGATGCGATGGAGCTCGTGGCGACGAGTCAGGTTTATTTTGAAGTGGGAGTGGATCCCGCTCTCATCGATTTCAAGGATTTGAACAAGCTTTCGCGCGTTTCCGATCTGCTTGGTATTCCTATCGCTCAGGTGGAAGAAGCTTTTGGAGTAAGAAATGGGCGTATTGTCAGGCGAACGACCGAGTTGGGAAATCGTTGGAAGCTTTTACGCAAGAATGTAGAGGAGTCGATTTACAACAAACTTAAGTCGCTTAAGGTTGATGGGGTGTATGGGTATAGCAGTTACAGTCGAGTCTATCCGAAAAACGAATTAGCTGCCCATGTAGTGGGTTTAACAAGACAAGACGGCTTGGCGGTGTCGGGAGTGGAGAATCATTTCGATTTTTTTCTAAGAGGCCAAAAAGGCTGGAAGGAGGTGGAGTTGCGCGGGGGCCGGGAGATGGCGCAATTCCGTCGAAGGGAGGCGCCCGCTCAGGAAGGTTTGAATGTGGCGCTTTCCATCGACTCCTTCGTTCAGCAGGTAGTCGAGGAAGAGCTGGCTTGGATCGGCAGGACGCTTAAGCCGAAATGGGCTTCGATTGTCGTTTCAGAACCGTATTCCGGCTTTTTGCTAGCTCTGGCCAATTTTCCATCTTACGATCCGAATCAGTATTCTGAATACAAAATTGACTATTTAAGAAATAGGGCCATTACCGATCCAGTCGAGCCAGGTTCTACTTTCAAGATCGTAGCGGCTTCGGGGGCTCTTGAAGAGCAGGTTGTCGAAACCTGGTCTACTTTCGATTGCAGTAAAGATAGAATTGTAACGCCCAGTGGATACATCGCCAGGCTGCCCGGGGATTCGCATCATAATGGGGTTCTTTCTGTTGAGGAGATCGTGGCCAAGTCCTCCAATCGGGGGGCTGCCCACCTGGCGGTACAGTTGGGCGAGGAAACCTTCTACAAATATGTTAAGCGATTCGGTTTTGGAGAACCTGCCGGACTGAATATCGGTCAAGAGTCGCGTGGCATGTTGGAACCGGTTAATCGGTGGAGTCGCTTGACGATTACCCAGATGCCGATGGGTCACGAGGTTGCGGCGACTCCCTTGCAAATCCATTACGCCATGGCGGCTGTCGCTAACGGGGGCATTTTGATGCGACCGCAAACCGTTCTTCGCATCTTCGACGCGGAAGGCGAAGCCGAGGTCGAATACGGTCCGATCGCCAGACGCCGCGTGGTTTCTTCCGAAACGGCTCGTACCATGTCGAATCTGCTAGAAAAAACCGCGTCTCCGGATGGAACCGCCAAAACAGCGTCCATACCAGGATACCGAATTGCGGGTAAAACCGGCACTTCCCAGAAGTTTATCGATGGCGCTTTTTCGCACACCCATCACATAGGATCATTCTCCGGCTTTTTCCCGGCCAATGATCCCCAGCTGGTGATAACGATTGTTGTGGATGATGCTCAGGTACCGGGAGTTGCGTATGGAAGTCGGGTGGCAGCTCCCTCGTTCAAACGGATAGCGGAATTGCTAATTCCCTACTATGGAATCCCCATTTCGCAAAGTTCTCAGGAGTATGTCTTGGGCATGAACCAGCTCAACGAGCAAACGAGGAACTGATTGGAAATACGCAATGCCCACCGTTTTAGGAAACCAATCAGTCCAGCGTACTGTCGGTCGCAGAATAGGAAGACGATTCCAAACCATGAATCCTGAGGGTAAAAAGCTAAGCCAATTGCTAAAAGGGACGGGGGCCAAGATCGAGAAAAGCGGCTTCGACCCCGTCATCACGCGTATCGCTATCGACAGCCGACGTGTCACTCCTGGCTGTCTCTTTTTTGCCCTTCCCGGGCATCGTCGTGACGGAAGTTCCTTTATCGATGAAGCCTTGTCTCGCGGAGCGGTTGCTGTGGTTTCAACCAAGGCTAAGCGTCTGGGGTCGCCCAAGGCGGTTTTCGCCAACACGGAGGATCCAAGACGAACGCTTTCCAAGGTGGCTCGAGATTTTTACGATTATCCTGACCAAGCCCTGGAGCTGATTGGAGTGACGGGTACTAATGGGAAAACAACTGTTTCCTACCTGCTTAAGCATTTTCTTTCTCTGGGCGAAAAACGTACTGGATGTCTGGGTACGATCGGTTACGATCTAGTTGAGAGGGCGCTTCCCTCTTTTCGTACGACGCCTGAAGCTCACGATCTGGCTGAACTTTTGTCGCAAATGATCGGATACGGTTGTCAAAGGGCGGTGATGGAAGTGAGTTCGCACGGGATTGATCAATTTCGCGTTTCCGAATTGGAATTCGATGTAGCTTTGTTTCTCAATCTGACGCGCGACCACCTGGATTACCATGGAGATATGGAGTCCTACTTTGCGGTAAAGCGGCGCTTCTTCACGGGAGAAATCGGACCTATTCCGAAATTCAGTATCGTTAATATCGACGATTCCTACGGACAGCGATTGGCAAACGATCTCGAAGGTAGGGAAGGATTGATAACCTTTGGAGAGAGCTCTGCTGCTCACGTGCGCTTCAGTGATTTGCGACTAGAACAAGGACGTTCCTTTTTCAAGGTCCACTGGAATGGAGAATCAATCGACGTCGAGTCTCCACTGATTGGCAACTATAATGTCAGCAATCTTCTAGCCGCTCTGGCAGCTGTTTATGCTTTGGGAGAGAACGTGAGCGATTGTGTGGATAGCTTGGCATCCTTTTCAGGCATTCCAGGCCGTATGGAAAAAATGGATGCAGGTCAGTCTTTTATGATTGTAGTGGACTATGCTCATACAGACGATGCTCTGAGGCATGCTTTGACCATGCTGCGAGAGATCACTCCTGGAAGCCTGAAAGTCGTGTTTGGTTGCGGCGGAGATAGAGATCGTGGCAAGCGGGTGACCATGACAAAGGCGGCTTTGGAGCTTGCGGATCATAGTTGGGCCACGGCGGACAATCCGCGCAGCGAATCTCAAGAAAGCATTTTCGAGGATATGAAGAAAGGCGTCGATGACGCCTCTAAGATAGATTTCATTACGGATCGGAGGCGAGCTATTGAGCTAGCCATTAAAAGCGCAACGGAGGGAGACTGTATTCTGATTGCCGGAAAGGGGCACGAGTCGTTCCAAGAATTTGGAGACACGGTTGTTCCATTCGATGATCGACAGGTTGCAAGGGAGCTACTGGATCTAATTAAACTAGGGCAGGGCAGTTTGTAATCGATGGCGGTCTTCGAGGCAGATCAATTAGCGGACTGGAGTTCGGGAAGTTGGAGCGAAAAGTCTCCAGAACGTCCTATTTCTGGATTTTCCCATGACTCGCGAAAAGTCGAGGAAGGCGATCTCTTTATTGCCATCAAGACCGAGGAACGGGATGGTCATGATTACCTGAACCACGCGGCTGAAGAGGGAGCCGCAGGAGCCTTGGTAAGCGAACATCGACTTGACGCTTCTCTACCTCAGCTCAAGGTTGAGGATACGCTAAAGGCGCTGCGGGACTGCGCTACGGCGTATCGGAAGACTTGGGACGCTGAAGTAATTGGCATAACGGGTAGTTGTGGAAAGACGACGGCTAAGAATCTGCTTTCCGTTTTGCTGGGGGACGAACCGGAGGTTCACAGTACAGAGGCCAATCTGAATAATACGATTGGCGTTCCGCTTACTCTATTGCGCGCGGATTCCCAGCGCTGCCGGTTTGCGGTTATCGAAGCTGGAATCAACCAGACTGGGGAGATGGAACAAATGGCGGATTGCATAAAACCCTCTCTTGCTGTATTCACTTCAATAGGACCATCTCATCTTGAGGGGTTGGGAGATGAAGAGACCATCGCTGTCGAAAAGGGAGAGTTGGCCAAGACCGGTTCAACGCGCAAGGCCTTCTTGGGTGATACCTGCCAACCTTACCGAGATTCTCTTTTCGAAGGTCTCAGAGTTTCAGTAAATCTATCCAAAGATCTAAAAGAAGAATGGGACTATCAGGTCCAGTTCGACGATGGCGGCTCCGATCTTTCGGTCGTGATGAGCGATCAAGTCGAAAACTTCCGCTATCATGGACAAGGAAGCGGTCTTGCTTGCAACGTAACGCTGGCCATAGCCGTGGCGTGTGAGCTCGGCATATCCAACGATTTAATACGAAAGCGTCTTCTTCAATGGAAGCCAGGCAATATGCGTGGCGAATGGGTTGAAATAGGTCCTACTCGAATCTTTCTCGACTGCTACAACGCGAATCCCCTGTCGATGCGGGATGCGCTTGAATCTTTCATTGTCATGTCAGTTGGAGATCGGCCTCGTCTATTTATCCTCGGAAGTATGGAGGAACTAGGCGGGGCCGCTCCTTTATGGCACCGCAGGCTTGGCCAAGAATTGCCAAAGCGTTCTCAGGATTCCGTCTTGCTGGTGGGCGAGCATGGCGAGTCTGTTTATCAAGGCATGAAAGATTCGGGTAATGATTTTTCTAACACGATTTTGCTGGATTCGATTCAAGATTTTGCGGATAGCGATTTTCAGTTCGAGGGCGATATTTTCGTGAAGGGAAGCCGTAAGCATCGCTTGGAGGAAATTCTTCAGTATGTCGAAAGCTGGTCGTCAGCGAAGGAGGGGAAATGCTAAGCTATCTAGCTGAATACGAGGAGATCTTTGGACCCTTCCGCTTGCTGCGCTTCATAACCTTAAGGGCGATCTTGGCTTCGGGCACGGCGTTGTTTATTGGATACATTCTCGGTCCATGGATTATCGCTAAGCTTCGTCAGTTCAGCTTTCAGCAAAGTTTCAGAGACAAGTCCGAAGTCGGTCAACTGGCTGATCTGCATTCAGGCAAGAAGAACACGCCAACCATGGGGGGCGTACTAATCTGTATCTCCCTAACGACCAGTGTCCTTCTTTGGGCTCAGCCAAACGTTTGGACGCTCACCGCTCTCTTTGTTTATCTTAGCCTCACGGTTCTCGGATTTCTGGACGATTTCCTTAAGGTCTCGAAGAAGAATAGCAAAGGCGTTTCCTCTCGCTACAAGCTCGCATGGCAGGGCGGAACAACCGCTTTGACGCTTTTAATCTTGCTGTCTCATCCCCAGAGCGCTCCTGAGATTCAAGAGCTATGGGTGCCGTTTATCAAAACGCCGGTCATCCAACAGATGCCAATCTGGTTTCTTTTCGGTTTCATGCTTTTGGTACTTCTCGGTTCGAGTAATGGAATGAACCTTACAGATGGGGTTGATGGTCTGGCGATTGGCTGTTCTTTGTCTGTCGCCCTGGTTTACGCTATTATGGCTTATGCTACGGGAAACGTGATCTTCTCCGAGTATCTGCTTATTTCATACGTCTCGGGGGTTGGCGAATTGACCGTAGTGTGTACGGCTCTGGTTGGAGCAAGCTTGGCATTCTTATGGTTCAATTGTCATCCGGCAGAAGTCTTCATGGGCGATACCGGCTCACTGGCCCTTGGGGGTTTGGTTGGCATCATAGCCTTTATGGTACATCAGCCATTTACTTTGATTATCGTTGGCGGCATCTTTGTCATCGAAACTATGTCGGTCATTCTTCAAGTCGCTTCTTATAAAATGCGAGGCAAACGGATCTTTCGCATGGCTCCCATCCACCATCACTTCGAATTGAAAGGATGGCCGGAGTCGAAAGTTGTCGTCAGATTTTGGATACTTTCTTTGATTTTCGCTATAGCTGGATTGGGGACCTTGAAACTGAGATGAGGGAGCAGGCTTTGCAGATACCGGAATGGCTGGACCATTTTCTCGAAAAACCCGTAGCGGTTTTAGGGGTCGGTGTTAGCGGCAAGGCTGCCAGCTCGCTTTTACGAAAACTAGGAGCGGAGACAGTTTTATATGACGAGGCTGCTAGTGATGGTTGCGCATCGAAATTCTCTTCAGAAGCCGCTGAGCGACATAAGCTGGTGATTCACAGTCCTGGATTTGCCATAGATCATCCTTGGCTGGAGACCGCTAGAAAAGCAGGGTGTTTGCTTCTTACGGAGTTTGATTTGGGAGCTGTTTTTTGGAATGGTCCGATCATTGCGGTAACGGGAACCAATGGCAAAACGACGCTAGTCGAATTTCTCAGCGTCGCGTTTCGTTGCGCTGGCATTGAGGCCTACGTGGCGGGGAATATCGGGATCCCGCTTTCCCAACTTTTGGGCGATGGCTACAATCGCGAAGCCATAGCGATTTGCGAAGTCAGCTCATTCCAGGCGGCCTGCTCGCAAAAGCTGGA
The DNA here is from genome assembly GCA_028281165.1 of Opitutaceae bacterium. Classification (GTDB taxonomy): domain Bacteria; phylum Verrucomicrobiota; class Verrucomicrobiia; order Opitutales; family Opitutaceae; genus JANQRT01. The sequence continues at coordinate 28,804 of JANQKI010000253.1, forward strand.
GCCCGATTATGTTCTGTGGACTAATTTTGCGGAAGATCACCTCGATCGGCATGCTTCGTTGGAAGCTTATTTTCGCAGCAAGTATAGGCTAGTCGAGCAGATGAGGAGCGATGTGCTTCTGTATGGCGAGAGTGTTCGAAAATACGGTCAACGCTTTGGTTTGAGGCTACCGCAGTCAGGTTTGGTCACTGATGACTTGTTGTCCGAAGAACTGGGTATTGCCGGTACTTGTTTCTCAACTCTGCCCGAAAAGAAGAACTATTTGATGGCAAGAGCCTTATGGCCGCGTATGGGACTGGAAGAAGAAAAGATTATCGAGGCGGCCCACGCTTTTCGGAAGAGTCCGCATCGAATGGAGCTTGTTCGCAGCTTGGATGGCATATCTTTTTGGGACGATTCCAAGGCGACTAATTATCATGCCGTCCTTGGGGGCATGGATCGCTTCTCTCAACCGGTAATCTGGATAGGAGGGGGCAAGAGCAAAGGTGGCGATGTCGCTCGTTTTGCCGAAGGCTTAGCCGATCATGTGAGCGAGGCTCACGTGATTGGGGAGACAAAAGAAATGCTTGGCGACGATTTAAGAGCCAAGGGTGTAGAAACCCATCTTCATGATACTGTTGAGGAAGCGACTCGCGAGGCGTTTGCAAATGCTACGACTGGGGATAATATTCTACTTAGTCCTGGCTTCGCCAGCCACGATATGTTTGAAGGATACTCTCACAGAGGCGATGTTTTTAAGAAAGCGGTCAATAGCTTGAGAGCTAAGGAATTTCGTCGAAATTAACTTTAGGTAAGCGGAAGGCATACAATGAATTTCATCAGATTTGGTATTATCGCACTCATTCATATCGTTATTCTAGGAGGCATCTATTTGCTGAGTGGAATTGGCAAGAAAAGCGGGGAAACGAATTCAATGGCGGGAGCGAATGGATTGGTCACTTGGTCCAATCAAGATCCCGACGCGGACAAGCCTGTAGTGACCGGATCAGCAGGGCAGCCTTTCGACCAAAGAGCTGGCGACCTGACGGGCTACAACGCTGGCGACCCCGTTAGGGTGGCAAAGCCTTCTCCTACTATGAACATAACTAGTGGAGAGAGATTCGAGCCAACCAGGCCTAGCGGTACCAGTTCTGCTGGAACCTCAACGTCAGATGAAACCGTCCTGCAACCGATTCAAAACGACTACTCTTCTCCTTCGCTTTCCGAGCCCATGAAGCCCGTTCCGGAAGTAATTCAGTACACCATCCGGAGTGGCGACAGCTTGTGGGGCATTTCTCGCCGTTTTGGCGTGTCCACTAAGGAAATCCAAGCAGCTAATCCTGGCTTGAGAGCCAGTTCGCTCCAAATCAATAAAGTATTGAATATTCCACGACGCAAGGATTACCTGACGGCTGATTTGGATGTAGCTTCAGGCGCTGGGCAGGCTCAGTTAGACAGTTCTATTTATGTCGTTAAGAAGGGCGATTCGCTTTCACGCATTGCCGCCCGTCAAGGGGTTACTGTCACGGCCCTCAAACAAGCTAACAATTTATCCAACGATATGATTCGTATCGACCAAAAACTGCGTATTCCGCAATCAAGTTCTCGACCGAATCTGAGCAGCAGTCAGTTCAACGGCTTTCGTATCGTCGTGGAGGCAGGCGATAATTTGCAAAAGATAGCTACGCGCTACAATGTAGACGTAAAAGATCTGATGGCGTTGAATCGTATCCAGAATCCGAATCGCATCCGTATTGGTCAATCCATACTGATTCCTAATTTACGATCGCAACCAAAAATCGAGCAACCGACGACTTCCCGGGTAACGACAAATCAATTACAACAACCCTCCGTTCAGCAGCCCCAGCAAATCATTCGGCCTGAGCCGACGATTCCCGAGGTAATCGATGTGGTACCTGAAGAAGGAGACGTCATCGAAGAGCCTGTTATACCGATAGAAGAATAGGACAGCCAAGCATGAGCAGACACGTTGCGCAGAAACATTCATCTGGTTTAACGTTTCTGACTCCCGCCATGGGAGTGCTTATTTGCGCAATCGTTCTGTCAGTCGTGGGAGCGATCGTTTTGCTCAGCGCCAGTCTTCCTTTGGATGAGGGCGCTCCCTATCGATTTATCGAAAAGCAGGCGAGCTGGATCGCAATTACGTTTGTAGTGGGGCTATTTGTATTAAAAGTGAATCTCGAATGGGCTCGTAAGTTTATTTGGTTTGGCTACGCGCTTTGTCTCGTTGGATTGTCTCTCGTTTTAGTAGATGGCATTGGTAAGGAGATTAATGGAAGTAAAAGCTGGATACGCTTTGGGGATATCGGCTTTCAAGTGGCGGAATTTGCTAAGCTGGGATTGGTTTTCGCCTTGGCCCATTACTTTAGTTTGATCCGAAAGGATACGAGGAGCTTTTGGAAAGGTTTTGTCGCTCCTTGTATTCTTATCGGCCTAGTCGTTGGTTTGATTCTACTGCAAACCGACTTAGGAACGGCTCTCATTATTTCCCTAGCCTGTCTTTGCATTCTTTTTCTGGCGGGAACGCGGATCTGGTATCTTTTCCCCTCGGCTTTTCTTGGAATTGTCGGAGCGACCGGTCTGGTTAAGTTCGATACAGAAAGATGGAGTCGGCTTACCGCTTTTCTTGACATGGAAGGTCAGAAGGCTGGCGATGCCTACCAAATTTGGCAGGCTATTATAGCTTTCGGCGCTGGGGGAGTGACTGGTGTAGGTTTGGGAAATGGTCGTCAGCAACTCCGCTTTCTCCCAGAGGCTCATAATGATTTTATTTTCGCCGTTGTTGGCGAGGAATTGGGCCTTGTTGCAACGCTTGTGATTGTCATCGTTTTCTCAATACTCTTCATCGCCGGTTTTATGCACCTACGCTATGCCCCAAACACTTATCAGTACCTGCTTGCGGCTGGCTGTTTGTTGACCATCAGCATTCAGGCCATAGTGAATTTGGGGGTCGTAACCGGTCTTTTACCAACAACGGGTCTGCCTCTCCCATTCATTAGCTATGGCGGGTCTAACTTTCTCGTGATGGGGATATGCGTCGCCATCCTTATCAATACGAGCCTAGCTTGGGGGAAGCCGGTGCTTAAAGATTCGAAACGCAAGCTGCGAGAGTTAAATTAATGAGGAAAGCCCTGATCGCATGCGGTGGTACGGGCGGGCATCTCTCTCCAGGCATAGCCTTGGCCGAAGAGATGATATCCCGCGGTTGGCAGTGCGAACTGCTCATCAGCACTAAGCAAGTCGATTCGCGATTGGCTCGGAAGTATTCATCACTTGATTACACGGCCATACCTGGGAGCGCCCCTTCTTTGAATCCGGCTCGTTTCGCGCGTTTTTGTTATGATTTGATTCAGGGCTTTGCGCGTTGCATCATGATCATACGTCAAACGAAACCGAATGTGGTGATTGGCTTTGGCGGGTTTCTATCTATGTCCGCTCTCTTTGCCGGGAGGGTTTCCGGTTTGCCTGTAGCGATTCATGATTCGAACCGAATTGCAGGCAGAGTTACACGCACGGTCAGTCTGTTTGCCCACCGACTTTACCTTCCCGAGGGAGTAAGCATCAAAACGGCTCACTCAAGTCGAATCCGATCGATTGGCGTTCCTATTCGCCGCGAGATACATCCGATCTCGCGAAACAGAGCTAAGCGGCACTTAGGTTTAGATCCCGCCATGAAACTCTTGGTAGTCTTTGGCGGGAGTCAGGGAGCTAGCGCTCTGAATGAATGGGTAAAGAAGAACATCGACTCGTTGGCCCAGGAGGAAATCCAAGTTTACTGCCTCATGGGTTTGAGCGGAGGTAGCAATTCCGAGTTTACGTATCGATCTCGCAAGGGAGCCTTGGTCAAATCCATATTCCGCCAATTTAGCGATGAAATGGGAATCCTGCTTTCCGCTGCTGATCTTGTGATCTCTCGAGCAGGAACGGGCAGCTTAACGGAGATCGCTCGTTGTCGGGCTCCAGCCATCACGATACCGTATCCATTCGCTGCTGACAATCACCAGTATTACAATGCGCGGCACTTCGAAATGCACGGTTGCGGTATTCTCATAGAACAAGAATACCTCGATAGTTTGCTGGACGAAGTCAAAGACACGATCTACAATGACTGGCTGCTGCAGCGCTTTCGGGAGAATCTCTCCAGAATGGACGACTTCGAAGCGCAAACGAAAATTGCAAAGGATCTGGAAGAACTCGTTCTTGAGATGGAGAAAAAGGCCGCCTCTGCCCATGCTGGGAAAGAGAGCGTGTCATCCTGATTAATGGATTCTCTACCTTGCAGAGTTCACTGTATTGGAGCAGCTGGAGCAGGACTGCTCCCTTTGGCGATTTGCTTGAAACAGAAGGGCCATATCGTCTCCGCAGAAGATGACGACTTCACTGATGATGCAAGGAAGATCCTAACGGATGCTGGCATCGGTATCGTGGATACATTTGATGTTCCAGAGGAGAATGGCCTGGTCGTTCATTCTTCCGCGGTAAAAAATGATCACGCTTCTCTGCAGAAAGCTATCTCCATGGGATGGAGTGTGATGCGACGCGGGGAATGTCTTGCCGCATTAGTTGAGGGCAAGAGCTTGGTCGCGATCGTTGGATCGCATGGAAAGTCGACTACTTGCGGAATGCTGATCGATCTGTTTTCGTATTTGAAAATCGAATTCAGCTACTGTCTTGGAGCTCTTTTCGACGCTGAGCGAAGCCCGGGACATTGGAGCGACGCGGGATTGCTAATTGCAGAGATCGACGAAAGCGACGGCACCATCGAAGGCTTTGATCCCGAGGTGACGCTCATCTTAAATGCTGACTTTGATCATCATAATCGATATGCGTCATACTCTGATTATCTGGATGTATTCAAAAAACTGTGTCATCGAACAACAAAGTCGGTTATCTCCTTGGAATCTCTTAAAAGCATTTTGGAGGATTCGATCAACCCTGATGTTCGATCTTTATGGATACAAGACGAACCGGGGAATAGTTGGAACCGAAAAACGGTTGCCCCCTCTTTTTCGTCTCTAAGCGCAAACCTTGAGTCGGATTCCTGGAATGGCCATGTCAATCGTTCTGGTGATTTTAATCTGATTAATGCCATCTTCGGTTTGGCAGCCACAAGCGAATTTGCGAAATTGAGTGATCTGCCTGATTGTATTGAATTTTCGGATTTGAAGCGTAGGCAATCTGGCCAGTACTTGTCTCCATCTTTGAGGATCGTTGACGACTACGCTCATCATCCTGACGAAATAGGGCCGTTTTTGAACAGTCTGGAACTAGCTGAGGATGAGGAGCTGCACGTCGTGTTCCAACCCCATCGCTATTCTCGGACTTATCATCTCAAAAACGAATTTGCCCAAAGCCTTTCAAAAAGCGATTTCTTGTATTTAGTTGATGTATACGCCTTTGATGAAGAACCTTTGAGTAATGATGTGGATGAATCTCTTCATGAAGTTTGCGTTGCTGAAAATATAGCGTGCCAAAGAGTAGAAAATACAGAAAGCTTATTCGGAACTCTGTCTAGTCGCTCAAGAGAACATTCGATGCTGGTAGTGTTTTTGGGGGCTGGCTCTACTCATCAAGTCGCAGAAGAGATCGCCGATCGTTTTGCTGAGGGCGATCATCGATGGGGATCTTTATATCGTGGTTTAGGTCGAGTGGCTACCATGCAGTCTCGAATCATTGGTGATGAACCGCTTGCGACTAAGACAACCTTGAGAGTAGGTGGTCCTGCTGAGCTTTATTTCGAACCGAGCAATCGACGAGAGCTTCAAGCTGTATTCAAAATTAGCAAGACGATTGGAAGATCCGTCTTTCCATTAGGAAGGGGATCGAACCTAGTGGTGCCGGATAAAGGCGTAAGGGGATTGGTTGTACGGCTGTCGCACCCCTTTTGGCGGCAATGCGCTGCGGTTGACGAGAAGCGAATCAAAGTAGGAGCCGGCGTTCGCATTAAGGAGCTTTGTGGATACGCCATTCGTCAGGGTCTAAAGGGTTTCGAGTTTCTGGAAGGCATACCCGGAAGTGTTGGCGGGGCCCTACGTATGAATGCTGGAGCGATGGGTGGCTGGATGTTCGATGTGGTGGAAAGCGTGACGTTTTTGACGAAAGATGGCGCCATTCATGAGGCGCCGTCCGCCGAATTGAATGTTGGATACCGGCGATGTGATGAATTGGTTGATGCAATCGCCATTGAAGCGGTTTTAGTGTCTGTGGAATCGGGTCATAAGCAAGACGACTTGCGCCGATCGATCGACGTGTATCAGCAAAAGCGAAAAGAGTCTCAGCCACGAGATCCGAGCGCTGGTTGCATATTCAAGAATCCAGGCCAGGACTCAGCCGGGCGGATCATCGAGGAGCTGGGATTGAAAGGAGCGGCTGTTGGTGGCGCTGAAATTAGCCAGGTACACGGAAATTTTATCGTGAATACAGGCGGCGCGAAAAGCGAAGATGTAATAGAATTGGTAAAACTTGTGAGGAGAGAGGCTTTGAACCGAATGCAAGTTGAACTTGAACCTGAAGCTCTCTTGTATGGTCAGGAATGGAAGGACGCCCTCAGTTGAAAAGCTCGCCTACGATTGCTGTGTTGTATGGAGGCATTTCCGGCGAGCGTGAGGTCTCTCTCGGGTCTGGTAAAGCTGCGATGGAGGCCTTTTCTCGCCTTTTCGATGTGGAGCTTTTCAAGGTGAACGAGGGCAGGTTGCCTGATAGCCTTGACCCTGAGAAACATGTCGTATTTTCAACCCTTCATGGCGTATTCGGCGAAGACGGACAGGTCCAAAGATTGATGGATTCCGCTGGGGTCGCCTATGCTGGTTGCGATGCGGCAAGTAGCGAACTGACTTTTGACAAGGTAAGGACTAAGCGAATACTGGCGGATGTCGGGGTAACCGTTCTCGAGCAGATCGTTTTTGATAAAACCTGCATTCCGAATGCTGAAGCGGCTCTCCGCGTCTTGGGTGGAAGCGTTGTTTTAAAGCCGCGTTGTCAGGGCAGCAGTCTTGGACTTTCCTTTTTGAGCGATGAAGCCTCTTTGTCCGAGAGACTAGCTAATCTGGAGTTTGATCGCTGGATCATGGAGCCGAAAGTGGAAGGAAGAGAGGTTACGATTGGCGTGCTGCAAGGACATCCCTTGGAAATCGTGGAAATAAAGCCTAAGTCAGGAGAATTTGATTACAACAGCAAGTACACGAAGGGCTTAACTGATTATTTGGTTCCCGCTCCTTTGGAACCGAACCTAACTAAGCAGATAAAGGAGATGGCTAGCCTCTCGTACAAAGCGTGCGGTTGCAGAGATTTCGTGAGGGTAGATTTTATGATAGACAAGAAGGGGCGCCCCAGTGTTCTCGAACTTAATACGCTCCCTGGCCTGAAGGAAACCAGTCTTCTACCCATGTCAGCTCAAGCTTTAGGAATGGATTTCGAGAGCTTGCTGGCGAAGCTTGTGGAGCCGGCCTTCCAGCGTTTTAACCAATTGTATCCAATTTACCAAGATGCCTAGAACTGGAAATCAAAGCAAACGCAAGTCGAGCAGAACCTGGAGAGACATTTCGCAGGGCGTTAAGCCTAAATCGATGAGCTCCGCTGCCTGGAAACGCATGCAGCTTGGGCGTGTCAAGAAGATTGGCGCTATTCTTGTTTTGGCTTTGGCTCTGCTTGCTGGATTTCGATTCGCTACTAATGTCGAACAGGGGCCGCTTTTGCTGAGTCAAGCAGGTAAGACGTTACCGGTTCGATATGTGCAAACGCAGAGCGATGGGGTTTTGGACAGGGAATGGATTCTTGGTCAACTCGGGCTTGATCAACTCGGTGGCGATTTGCTTAAGATTGATATTACTAGTGTTCGGCGAAAGCTGGAAGACAGCGCTCAAGTCAGGAAAGCGCAAATCGAGAAACGTTTTCCTGAAACCTTGTTCGTTTCCGTTGAAGAACGCGAGCCGATTGCTAGAATAGTCGCGAGGAGCCTGCAGGGAAACCGATTGCAGCTGCTCGTCGATGCAGAGGGTGTCGTGTATGAAGGAATTGGTTACGATTCGAAGCTGATCGCCTCATTGCCATACTTGGATATTGAAGGACTTAAGAAAGAGGATGGCAAATTTGCCAAACTGGAGGGCCTTGATGAAGTGGGAGAGCTTTTAAACGAAGCGAAGACGATCGCCCCCCATCTTTATCGTACTTGGAAAGTGGTTTCACTTAGAGAATCGCCTAACATTATCGTGAAGAGCCGCAATGTTAAAGAAGCTCGTTTCGAACCGAAGAATTATCGTAGTCAGCTGGTAAAACTAGACTACATCATAGATTACAATCGCAGTCGAATGATGAATCGTGTATCCAAAATCGACTTAACTTTGGGTTCGCAAGTTCCAGTAAAGGCGGCTGTATTCACTCATTGAATGCTTAATTTTTATAATCCCACAACTTACAGATAAGCGTGTATAAATCAAAAGTCATTGCGGGCGTTGATATTGGCACTAGCAAGGTGGCTGTCTTGCTGGGCGAAATACAAGAAGGCAAGAGCTTGAACGTCATCGGGTTTGGAGATTGCTCATCCAGAGGCGTTCAGAAGGGAGAAATCGTCGATTTCTACGAGGCGAGCGATTGCGCTCATGCGGCGATTCTCGCTGCCGAGAATCAGGCTAAGGTGAAAATTGACGGCGTCTACCTAGCCTTGAGTGGCGGGCATATCACTGGTCGGCCGAGTGTCGCTGCGGTTAATGTCACCTCTCCAGACGGACGAGTCACCAGAGAGGATATGGAGCATGTTTCGGCTATGGCCAAAGACCGAGACTTGCCTGAAAATTGTACGGTGATCCATCATTTGAGGCGACCCTACAGTCTGGATGGTCGAGCAGTCGAGCAGCCTATTGCGATGGAAGGCGAGCGATTGGAGGCCAACTATTGGACGGTCTACGGCGATGATCGCATCATAAGTGACGCCATCCATATTATTAATGATTTCAACCTTCATGTGGACGATGTGGTTCTTTCCGGGCTGGCTTCAAGCGTGGCGGTTGCGTCGATGGAAGAGAAAAAGAATGGCGTTCTGGTGATCGATATAGGGAAAGGGTCGACAGACTACGCTGTATTCATGGGGGGTCGATGCATGTCTGCTGGTTGCGTGCCTGTTGGTGGTGATCATATATCAAATGATCTTAGTATTGGATTACGGATACGCTTAAAGCAAGCGGACAGTTTGAAGCACCGTTATGGGTCGGCCATAGTAGAGCATAAGGACAAGAGCGAAAAGGTTTGGCTGAACAATGATTTGGAAATAGGGGACCGACTGGTTCCACTATGGAGTATTGAAAAAATTATAGAACTTCGCACGAGAGAATTGCTCGATGTGGTACGCAAAAAACTAGGAGCTTTGGCGAGACCGGAACGCTTGCCCGCGGGTGTTATTCTTTGTGGCGGTACGTCTCAACTAAAGAATATCGATCGGTGTGCCGCTAATGTATTCGAAACGCGAGCGCGAATTGGCGATAACGGAGCCAAAGCTTCTGAAGAGTTGAGGGATTCGCAATACAGTGTGGCTTTAGGCTTATTGCATTACGGTCTGCATTTCCAGAGCCAACAGGAGCAAAGCGGTCATCAAGGCAGGGGAATTATGGGTCGCATCAAGGGAATGTTTCAAAAGGTTTAACAATGATTGAAGAACCCGAATTATTTGAGCGAGAAGACGGAAATATTCGTATGAAGGTTGTCGGTGTCGGTGGCGCTGGCTCCAATATGGTCGACAGGCTCATGCTGTCGAATCCTCCTGGAGTGCATCTTACCGTTTTGAACACGGACCAGCAGGCGTTGGCCAATTCGCCTGTTTTAGATAAGTATTGTATTGGAACATCGATTACAGGAGGTCTTGGAGCAGGTGGCGAATGGGAAGTCGGTCGAGAGGCGGCATTAGCGGATAAGTCGTTGTTGGAGGAAATTTGTCAGGATGTAGACTTGCTGTTCATCACCGCTGGCCTTGGCGGAGGCACAGGAACTGGTGTGGCCCCAGTGTTGGCCGATGTTGCTGCTAAGTCGGGCGCATTGGTAATTTCATTTGTCGCTCTGCCGTTTACTGTCGAGAGAGCAAAGCGCTCTCAGATTGCCCAGAATGGTCTAGAACAGTTGAGAGATGTATGCAGCGCGGTGATACCGCTGCCAAATGATCTGCTTATTCAGGAAAGCGATTCCGAAGCCTCTTTGCTCGATGCTTTTGGGCAGGCTGACGCGTGGGTGGAAAAAGCTATAAAGTCCATTTGGTCGATGATGCACAAGACGGGTTTAATCAATTTGGATTTTTCCCAACTGCGCCAAGCCTTCTCGCAACGAGCTGGAAAAACCTTGTTCGGATTAGGTGAAGGCGAGGGTGAAAAGGCTGTCGATGAAGCCATAGCGAATCTTAAACTCTGTCCGTTGTTGCACACTCCGGAGTTTTCCAAAGAGGCCGAGCGGTTGCTCATTAACATCATAGGTGGACCCAGTCTTGGATTGGGTGATGTTAAGCGTATCATGAATACCATTACTGATGAATTTGGTAAAGAGGCAAACGTAGTGATGGGTTCGGTGATCGATGATGCGATCAAGGATCGCATAGAAATCTGTGTCATAGGGACGAGCGACATCAGAGCTGGTAGTCCTTATCTCACTCGTCGTCCGTCTAAGAGCAAAAGCGAAAATACGTTAAAACCTGCTGAGAACAAAACCGAAGAAAAGCCTCCGAAGATCAAAAAGATTACCCACGCGCGTTCCATAAAAACGCAACAAGACGAGTTTGCCTTCAACAACAGCGATCCTAAGGGCGAGTTCGAGAATAGCGTTGGCGCGATTTTCGAGGGGCAAGATTTGGATACGCCTACCTATTATCGTAGAGGAGTGAAAATCCCTCTTTAGCCGGACTTCGCTTGCCGAGAAGCTTCTGGGAAAATCGGCAGAGTTAGCGTTACGATTGCGCCGGATTTATCTTTTCGGTTCGCGATGCTGCATGTTCCGCCAGCTCCCCATATATTCGCTGCTATGAGAGACAGGCCAAGACCCATGCCGCGAACCTCGCCGGTACGATAGCGATCCGCTTGCCAGTAAGGTTTCCACGCGTTGGCTAGTTCTTCTTCCAGGATGGGGTCTCCATCATTTTCAAAAGTGAGAATAGCCGTGTCTCCTGTATTAAAAACTTGGATGCTCCATGTAAGAGATGGTGATCCTTTTGGATGAAACTTGACCGAATTCTCGATGATTTCTCGTATACAGGTTTCGAATCTTATGGGCGAGATGTGGGTTACCCAGGATTCTTTGTCTCCAAGATCCGTCAAAAGGCAGAAAGGAACGCCATCTTCGTCTCCAATTGATCTTAGCTGTTCTTCGAGTTCCTGCAGGCTGGTTGTCTCCCTTCTTCCGTTGAGAGAATTCGATTCCAAGAATTTCAGAATAGAATCTATGTCGTATTCCAGTCGATCGATTCCCTTCTTTTGCAAGTCGCTCACCTTGCGGAAGAGACCGCTCGTTTCCGCGTTTGCCGAAACTCCCATCATTTGCTGAGCCGCTTTTAGAGAATTTAAGGGTGTGAGGAGTTTATGCGACATCATACGGGAAAACGTGTGTTTTTCCTGAAAGGACATCATGCTCGCCGTGATGTCTTCGAGCCTGAGCATCTTTAGGCCGGGGGTCATTTTTTGCAGACTGAGGATGGTTGCTTTGATCCATCTGGCAGATTTCCCTCCCTTTTTCGGGCTAACTAGAATGAAGGGTTCTGGGCTTACTGTTTCTTTCTCAAGCGACATTTTCCAAATTGATTCGATATCTACCGGCTTGGATGTATATCGCTTCTTGATGACTTTGAAGAACGAAGGCTTTTCGTCTGCCTCGATTTCGCTCAGGCCTAATATTTCGCAAGCCCGATCATTGGTGAAGGTGATCAGATCTTTTTCATTGAGAATAATGTATCCAAATTGCGAATGCTTGACGACCCATTCGAACTTCTGACGCTCTCCCCACAGTTTGCGATAGCGATTCAGTCGAGCTATTCCTTTAACTCGAGATCTCAACTCGATTTTGTTGATGGGTTTGGTCAGAAAATCATCCGCTCCCGCTTCAATCCCTTTCATCATAGAATCATCGTCATCCAAACCGGTGATCATGATTATCGGAACCTCCGCGATATCGGCATCCGCTCGAATTTCTTCGCAAACTTCGTATCCATTTTTTCCCGGCATCATCACATCCAGAAGAATCAGATCTGGATAATCGGTTTTGGCGATTTCCATGGCTTCCGCCCCGTTGCTGGCAACAAGCAGCTTGTAGCCTTGAGAGGTCAGCAATCCTTCGATTGATCGACGGGCCCCGGTGTTATCGTCGACAATCAGAACAGTAGTATTTTCTGGTTCCGACATATCGCTATAGTCTTTGATGGATCGCTTGCTTTAGGTTCCTTCTAGTTAACGGCTTGGGAAACGTGTTTCGATTCCCAGGTCGCTTGCGGCAGGTACGATTTCAGGTTCTAATTGGTCGAAATAAGCGCTTAATTCGCTTGGACTGTTATCTATCGCCACGGCCAAAGAAGCTTTGGGTATAGAAGTGCGCGCATCGGCAAGGCTAAGGAGAGATTCCTTGCTTTGTCGAGTCTCTTGGGAAGTCCAACGAGGGCGACGTTTGCGAAAATGAAAACACCTTTCTCTTGGAGAGGATTTCCCTGAGAAGGCTCGAAAGCGCCTGAGTGATGAGGCTTGTTTTATGCAGTCTGAGCTCAAGTTTGCTCTGGGGTTCTTAACACAAGAAAGGGCGTCTTGTTTGAGGCTGTAATGAATCCTATCTGCGTTCTAGCTTTTGATAGGGGAACATATGGTGAAATGCGGATTCTTCAAACGAGATGAGTTAAGATACTTCGAAAATCTGCTAGTTTTTTGCCGGTTTCCTGCGCATGCGGGCTTCCCCTAAGCTCGTTCTCCATGGCAGTGATCCAGCCGTGACTGTATGTTTATTAAGTTATTTCCAAGATTATCCCAACTTTTAGGTGAAATCGCTCAAAAAAAAGAATGGGCTTCCATGCGATTTTACTCCAATACCTTACAAACATCTTTTTTATCGCGACTATGATAGCTTTGATTCGCGCAAATTGCGAATTCCTGAGACAGGGAATTGAGCTCCTCGAAAAGCACCAGAATTCGACTTACGTTAACTCGAATCCATCGACCTTCGGATCAAGCATCGGAGCCCACATGAGGCATGTGTTGGATCATTACGGGTCATTCTTAAAGGGTGTAGCTGGGGGTGTTGTAGATTATGACGACAGGGTTAGGGACACTGTAGTCGAGAAGGATGTCTCAGCCGCTATTGATCGTATCAAAGAAATTTCCGCTGAATTGACCGAGCTTGAGCAAATGGCCGATTTGCCGGTCGGAGTCATGGTCAGCGCTTCGGCCACAGATGAGGAGGAAAAATCGAATTCTTCCTTTGGGCGAGAGCTTCAATTTCTGGTGTCTCACACCGTTCATCATTACGCGCTGATTGCGATCGCGAGTCGTATGCAGGGGATTGCTCCGGACTCTACGTTTGGAGTCGCTCCATCTACGCTGAAATACCTTCAAGCTACCGCTTCCTAATGTGCACAGTTAGCTGGCGTTCGCTTGAGAGCGGCTATCAGCTGATTTTCAATCGCGATGAGCAAAGAACTAGGTCAAAAGCTCGCCTTCCTGCTGTTTGCGCTTCGAAAAACGTTTCCTATCTTGCTCCTTTGGATCCCGAAGGTGGAGGGACTTGGATAGTAGTAAACGAGGTTGGTTTTTGCGTGTTTCTATTGAACTATTATGCGGCTCAAGTGCAGGCAGCTTTTCCAAGCATGCCTCAGAGTCGTGGAAGTCTGCCGGTGGCTTTTGCCCACCATGGCAAAGTCTCCGAGGCGGTGGAAGAGATTCAGATTAAGAATTTGGAAGCTTATCGACCCTTTATCGTAGGATTCGTCGATGGCAATGGAGCATCGGCATCATTTGCCTGGAATGGTGATCAACTGTTGGAATGGACTCGAGAAAAGCCGTTTATCACCACTTCTTCGTTTAAAGCGCAATCGGTTCAAGCGTATCGAGAAAATCTTTACGATACCATTTTAGGAAACTCTGAGGATCTTTTGGAATTACATTTTAGCGAAGCTCATCAAAATAAGGCCTTTAATCCTCTGATGTCTCGTCCCGATGCGAAAACACATTGCGTATCGGTCATCGAGGTACAGCAAAGCGAGATTCGCTACCAATACTATGATCTGATGGGCTCCGGTTTTGATACTCCTGAAGTTCGGATTTTAAGCCGATCTGGAGATCGCTAGATCGAGCTTCGAAGTGTAGTGAAATATTTGCGACGCTCTGCCGCTTGGAAAGCCAGTTTATTTTGCAGGAGTTGATTCTGGAGCGGCAATCTCGGGAGGAGGCGCGTTTATTATGCCCCTTTTAACGAACTTCACTACTTCGTCATCGCTTTTCAATTCGATATCCATGCTGGTGACCGTGTCCTCCCCGATGTAATCCGTAGCGGAGGCGATAAGGATGGGCATGTATTCGCGTAGATTGTCGCCTTTGTCGTCATTGACGACGCGTACATTCCAAATTTGCTGCGGAGGAGCGTCTCCAGCCTGGCCGATCATGTTTTCCTTGGCGGTCAGTTCCAGGTATTTCTCGACTACAGTTTGCGTAACGACCTTTGTTTCGTAAGTGCTGATTTCGGTAATGCGACTGCCGCCTGACAAGCCGACTCCCCGGTTCAAGCCCCCGGTGCCTAATCCAACGCTGGATGGTCGATCGATAATCTTGGCTTCTTGGCGGGGAGCTTTCATTCCAAAGTCAACCTCGATCATCATATCCGCTTCCATCGGATCGACTGCCTCGTACATGCCCTTTCCGGATAGAGCTGTCTTTATCCACTCAACAGTTTCTTGGTATCTTAAATCTGTTGTATCCGTGTCTGGATCACTGGGAACGATCACGTAGGAATCCGATTCAGCCACGGTTTTTGGATTATTGATCGCATCTACTTTCATTTCATAAGTCGAATTGCAGCCTGCCACCAATGAAGCTATCACGATTAGTGACAACGTTAGGGACGTAGCTGTTGTAGATGACTTCATGAAATGCGTTTTTCTAAGCTCCTTCTAGAGGACGATGTCTACCTCGAAAGGATTGCCCTTGGAACGAAAATAGTCAAGCGCAGGCGGTAGCAGAACTGTCTAGAAGTAGATTTCCGTTTACCTCTTCGAAAAGCAAGATTTTGGCCAAATCTCAAATACCTGCCTCGTATGGAGAAGATGTATCAAGTTGAGCTTGCTGACTCTCGTCTAAGCCTTGCTTAACAAATCTAACGGCTTCGTCGTCCGATTTGAGTCTAACTTTCTTTTTAGGTGGCGTGTCCTCTCCAATATAATCAGTTGCCGAAGCAGCCATAATCGGTAGATATTCGCGAAGGTCGTCGTTCTCATCCCCATTGCGAACACTGACGCTCCAAATTTCTTGCGCCGGCCGGTCTCCGGTCTCTTCCAGCAGATTTTCCTTTGCCGTTAGTTCCAGATACTTCTCGTTAACGATTACGGAAATCAAACGCTCCTCGTAGCCAATCAGTTCTCGGTGACGTTGGCCGGGCACTCGTACTTGGTAGGTTATGACTTGGCCTGTTTTTGGATCCCTCGTGGAAACCGTCTGAATTCGATCCGGTTCCTGAATAGTTGCGAACACGGGTTCCTCGATGACCTTGAATTCGCGTCTTGGCGGTTCCATCCCGTAGTCGACCTCGATAACCATGTCGGCTGCTAGTGGATCGTGCGCCTCGTACATGCCTTTCCCGGAAAGAGCTGTCTTCACCCACTCGATGGTCTCCTGATGTCTTAAATCATTCACGTCCGTATCAGGATCTCGGGGTACAATCACGTAGGATTCGGCATCTTGAGCTTGAGGATTCCTAACAGCGTCTACCTCCATTTCGTAGGTAGTGTTGCAACCGAAAAGAAACAGCCCCAAAAAGGAACCGGCGAGTAGCTTGGGGTAAGTAAGGGAGTCTTTTTTCATCGGGAGAGGTTGGGGGCAGGTGTTCTCCTTATCTAGATTTCGCTCGAAAGACTCAGGTCGGAACTAGCAGTGCCTTCCAGTTCTTCCAGTTCTCTTCTCAATCTCTCGGCTTCTTCCAACGCATCACGTTCACGTTGCTCCATTTCATCTAGTGTTTTCTTGCGCTCCAAGGCCGCTGCCTTCTTGGCCTGAAGAGCCTTGAGGTCTGCTTCGGCGCTTTCGGCGCGAGCTGTCATCTCGTCGAGCTCTGTATCGGTAATTCTAAAGCCTTCCGCGATATCCAGTTCCTCTTGAATTTGGGCTTTCTCTTTTTCCTGAGATCTTTTCTGAACCGCAATCGCCTGACTATAAGCTCTTTGCTGCGCTAGCTCATTCTGTCTTTTCGCTTCCTTGCTTTGCTGGATGGCCCCGATAGTAGCCCCAACGATGGCTCCGGCTGCTCCGGCTGCTGCTATTGTACCGGTGTCGCCGCCTGCCAGGGCCCCTGCTCCTGCTCCGACCAGCGCGCCGGTTCCTCCTCCCTTCACTGTTTTTGAAGTAGCAGGACCTGCACAGCCCCATTGGAACGCCAAAATTGTCACGGAAACAATTGCTGCTACCGTATTCCTTAGTACTAAAGCCCTGTTCATACCCATATTAACTACGCAATCGCCTTTATGATTGGATTCGTTGTAACGGTGGTCATCGCAACTTTTTTGCTGACCATCGAAAATGTGCTTTGTTTCTGCAAATTTGCAATGTCGAAAATCGTTTGAAGGTTGCCCATAATTTAGGAACAGAGGCTGGATCTAACGGTTTTAGCGTGTACAATAGTTGAATCCCCCTATCATACGATAACGTAACAGATACCACATGAAGAACAAAGGGTTTTTCTCCCAAGATTTTATCGTCCAGGTAGTCGGGCTGGTTTTCTCCATAGTCTTCGTATATTCAATATACAGTAACTACATTTGGCCTAAGGCTCAAAACATCGAGATAACCACACGACTGCAGGCAAGTCAGAACCCGGAAGCGCCGATCGAGACGAATCGATCCATTGCTGTCATCTTAAAGAACCACGAGCAGATGTTTTGTCTGATGCTCATGCTTTGGGCGTGCATCATTATTGGATACAAATTTTTTCGAGTGCATGGCGAGCAGTCCATGCAAGGCTACCAGTTCCTCAACATTTCGCGAGGCGAGCGTATTATTCCCGAGGAAGCTCTGATTCATCACAAAGACGTTGAAGGTCAGATGCGTCGAAATGGTCGATTGCGAAACAAGATTCTGCCGGACGTGATTCTGGCAGCCCTTCATCGCTTCGATTCCACGCAGTCAATTCAAGACGCCTCGCATGCCGTTCAAGAGCGCACGGCTATGGCTTATGAGCAACTGGAGTCCGACTTGTCCCTCGTACGCTACATTGCCTGGGCCATTCCGTCCGTTGGATTTATTGGAACAGTGCGTGGTATCGGTGAAGCCCTTTCTCATGCGGACAAGGCAATTAAGCTTGGCGATATCAGCGATGTAACAGCGAGTTTGGGTCTGGCTTTCAATTCTACGCTGATTGCTCTCGTGCTCAGTATCGTACTCATGTTTTTCGTTCATCTGCTTCAGTCGAAGCAGGAGCACTTGCTGATAGATCTGGAGGACTTCGCCACCAAGAAGGTTGTTGGGATGATGAAGAAACCCGAAAGCGAAGAAAGCAAGATTTCCTTTACCTGAGTATCCATTGAATAATGACGACTTTAGGACTTGAGTTAAGCGACGTTGGGATCCACGCCGTAGTGATTGAAGGGGATGGCTCCTCTCGGACTCTGAATCTGGGAGCGGATTCCGAACGTTATCCGGCGTTCGCATGCGTGAAAGACGGAGGACTTGTCTTTGGGCCCGAGGCGCAGGAGCTTTCCATGGTTTATCCGAGGCGCGCTTGCTCTGAGTTCATCGATGATCTTTCTTTTCAGGCTACTGTCTTGGAAGGTTACCGAGGTCGTTTCACGTATTCGCAACTTGCCTACAAGTTTTTTGAGCAGCTCGTAGCTCGAGTGCGCGAGGAGGTAGAGAATATCGATCATACCGTATTGGCTGTTCCAGGACATTTCCTTGAATCTAATGAGAAGTCCGAGGAACGTCTGGGCTTGCTGCTGGGGATCTTCAACGACCTTGATATTCCGTTCGCTGGAATTCTCGATATGGCAGCGGCCTCGCTTTACAGCGAAGGGCTTTGGCATGTGCCCGAGGGGGAGTGCATTTTCCATGTGGACCTTCTCTTGCATGCCACGCATATCTCTGTTTTCCACAAGCAAGCTGGATTGAAGCGAGTCTACTTCGCTCGGCTGCCCCAGCATGGCTTTGGTAAAATGCAAGAGCGTTTTGCAGGAGCTTTGGCGAACCGATTTCTTCAGCAGACTTCCTTTGACGTCAAAATAGATCGAAAAATCGAGAGAGCTTTTCACGCCCAGACTCGCGATATGCTTTTGCAACTAGGCCGAGTGGGCGAGGCTAGTCTCGAAGTGTCCACTCGAGAGAAATCGCGGCAGATGACGATCTCCAAAGAGATTGTAGCCATCGATCTGGCGCCGCAGGTCAAGATTCTAACGCAAATGCTGCTTCGGGCGGTTAACGACTTCGCTGGCAAGGATGAGTCTATCCAGATCTGCTTATCGGAGAGAGCAGCAGCTATTCAGGGCTTAAAGGAATCGATCATTTCTCAAGGGATTGGCCAAGTTAACGAGCTTCCTTTGGAAAGCGCGGCTTTTGGGGCTGCCAATTACGGCAAGAGCTGGGAGGCGGTCGACAACGTTGAGGAAATCAGAGTTGAAACCGGCATCGATCTGGAAGGCATTTCTGACGGCTCTGCTAATGGTGGCGTTTCGCAACAGTTGGGTGTGGCGCGTTTGCTAAAGGAAGGCAGATCGCTCAATCCAACTCATATTGTCTGCGATGGATTGGCCTATGAGCTTTCTAAAGAGGAATTCGTTTTAGGGGTAGGGGAAAGCGAGGATTATGATCTCATGGTGGATCGGCATGAAGGAAGCGCTCCATTCGAGCTTTGTCGTGTCCTGAAAATCGAAGATCGTTGGGTGCTTTCAGATTCGAAAAACGACGTGATCGATGCGAGTTCAAGGTCGGGAATCAAAGGAGGAGATTCCTTGCAAGTGACGATTTTAGGACGAACGAAGAATCTACTATTCGTTCATTGTCTCGTGTAACATAAATTTAATTACAACTAATTTGAAATCTTGAAATTCAAACGAAAAGACACGGAGATTTTCAGCCTTTCCTTTTTGGATTGCGTTTGCTGCGGCTTTGGAGCCGTGCTCCTGCTTTTTGTGATAACCGCCAGCCGCAAGGCGGACACCCAGCTAGAGTTGAGGGCTCAGATCGATATCATCATCGGTCAAATGGAGGATGAGATCGATAAGAAGAATATTACCATCGCCAATCTTCGCAGGTCGCTAACCATTGAGCGAAAGCGCAATCAGGATTCGATCATCACGCTGAAGGAAAAGAATAAGCTGAAGACCGAATTGGATGAAGAGCTTTCGTTGCTTCTAGCCAAACTGATGTCCTTGGAGGAGGCTCTTGGCAAGCTGATGAAAGACAAGGAGAACATGCCAACTCAGGAAGAGGAACCTCCTCTTCCGATTCCCAACGAGGAGAAGCGACAGTATTTGACGGGATTCGATATGCTTGGGGACAACGTGCTTTTTCTCATCGAAGCTTCAGGTGGTATGACTAGCGATACTCAGGCTGAAGCCCAAGAGTTCATTGGCGCCGAAGATGACGAGAAGAGAAAGGCTCCCAAGTGGTCTCGCGTAAAGAAGGCCATGCAGTGGTTGATTGGAAATTTGAAGTTGGAATCCAACTACAAAGTCGTATTTTTCAATAATGAAATTCATGCCGTCACCACGAGATCAGGACAAGAGTGGTTCGATCCATCAGATCCAGATCTGACGGAAGAAGTGCTTGAAGAGATTGACAAGTTTGTGCCCAACGATGGCGCGAATCTCGAACGCGCTTTTGTAATGGTAAATGAGATGCCGATTGAGCCAGACCGGGTTATTCTGATCGTGGATGGACTGCCAACCCAAGCTGATTCCTACGATGCTCCTTCCGCGCTCGAAGATCATGACCGCATGAATATGTTTCGCATTGCCAGGAAGGCTCTGACTACCCCGATTCCCATAAATACGTTACTCTTCCCCATGAAGGGCGACCCTGCGGCCGCCGTTCATTACTGGCGTCTTTCAGACGAAAATGGAGGAGCCATGGTTTGTCCCTCCAGGACTTGGCCGGATATCTGAGATGAATAAGAAAAAGCGAAAGAATAACGTATTCAGTCTTTCATTTCTCGACTGTATTTGCTGCGGGTTCGGGGCTATTATCTTATTGTTCATCGTATCCATGGGAGTGAAGGCTAAGGAAATCAGCGAGCTGCGTGAAGCTCTGGAGCGTATCATTCAGCAAAGACTCTTGCAGGTTAGCGAATTCGAAATGCAGACTGAAGAGCTCTCGATCTTATTAGCTATTGAGACCGAAAAGCGGAAGAAGGTCGAGGATGAGATCTCCTCTTTGGAAGCGATGATTGCCGAGCTCAAGAATCAGATTCAGGACAAGAAGTTCAGCGAGGATAAAATGCTTGTCGATTTGGACGAGCTTAAGAAGGAACTGGCGGTTCTGCAGGTCGATATCGATATCGAACAAAAGCAAATCGAGCCAACTCCAGTTGGAGTTCCGGTCGAGAGCAACTATATCGCTTTCGTTATCGATACTTCTGGCAGTATGCGTGATTCCAGTACGGGGATGATTTGGAGTTACGTTGTACAGAAATTCGAGGAAACCGTACAATCCTATCCCGAAGTCAAAGGTATTCAACTTTTGGATGCGGATGGACACTTCATCATGGGACGAGGCATGCGGCGCAAATGGATGGACGATTCCCCGGAAACCAGAAACCTAATGGTGCGTTCCGTTCGGCTTTATCCCTATGAGAGCGATAGCAACCCCATGCCAGGAGTCGTGAGAGCTATCCGCACTCTCGCCGAACCTGAGAACGAGGAAATGAAGATGGGAATCTATATCTTCGGGGACGAGTTTGCCGGGCGAAACTCGGATGCGATTCTCAATACTATTGATAGGATCAATAAGAACAAGGATGGCGATCGCATCGTGCGTATCAATGCCATCGGATTTCCCAACATGATTCGGCAAGCTCTCTCCTTGAGCCAATCCGGTTTGCGGTTCGCTTCGCTTATGCGACGCTTAACGTTCGATAACGATGGAGCTTTCGTCGCTTTGGAACGTCAATCCCTGATGGAAATCGAAAAAGAGAATCGAGATAGATACCCTCGCCTTCCTCCAAGGCAGCCTACCGGACCATCCATTATCTTTGGTCCTGGAATTTAAAGGCCGCAGCTTGCTTTTCCTGTTGGGGTAAATGGTTTTGCTGATGCATCCTCTTGCCTAAATCGCGACAAGAGTGTGTTCTCATACGAAATTCATGAGTCCCAAGAATATACTTGTTTGGAGCTTCAGTCTTTTCTCCTTCCTTCTCGTGGCCTTGCTAGGCTTCGGTCTCATCCTCCCCAGCGATTATAAAATTGAGCGGGAAATAGCGATCAGCTCCTCTTCTGACGAAGTTCATAAATTCGTCGGCGATCTATCTCAATGGGATAAATGGACGCCTTGGAAAGAAGCTGACCCTACCTTGAAAATTACTTTGGGCGACCAAGTAAAAGGTGTTGGAGCTTCTCAATCCTGGCGAGGGAAAGACGGTGCGGGGCGTCTCGTATTCATAAAGAGCGATCCCGAGGAAGGTGTGGCTTTTGAAATGCAATTCAACAACGACACCAACAAGACGTTAGGCTCCGTTTCGTATCGAGGCAACAATGACGATGTAATCGTCACCTGGACGATGCAGGGCGGTTTGGATATTCCGATTATTGGGCCCTATTTCGCGCTTATGATCGGTTCGAACGCGGGCCCGATGTTCGATAAAGGCTTGGCCAATTTAAAGAGAGTGGTGGAAAATTCCTAGATTCTATCTTTCCGAGAACGCATTCATCTTCGCCCGTAGTAAAGGCTTAAGCAAGTAGTCTAGAATGCTTTTCTTGCCGGTCAGTATGTCTACTTCAACTACCATGCCAGGAATTATAGACAATTCCTCGTCATTGTTTCTCAAAGACCTATCTCCAGTCCGTACTTTTATCTGATAAAAGCTCTCACCCTGTTCATTGGTAAATGTATCCGCGCTGATCTGTTCCACCGTTCCATCAAGTCCGCCGTAAATGGAAAAATCGTAAGCCGTAAGCTTAACGGTAGCTTTTTGTTTCGGTCTAATAAAAGCAATGTCCGACGGGTTTATGTTGGCTTCGACCAGCAATGAACCCTCCAGAGGCACAATTTCAACAATGGGAGCTCCTGGCTGGATGACGCCTCCTATGGTGTTGATGTGAACCTTGTTGATCGTGCCGTAAACGGGTGAGCGAATAGTGGCTCGTTTAACTTTGTCCTCGTAGGCCCCGATGCTTTCCTCCAGCTGCTCTAATTTAGAGCTGGTCTCATTTCGCCGCGCCATGACTTCGTTCATGTAGTCGGCTCGAATCTTCAACAACTCGCCTTCTAGATCGTTTACTGCTGTCTCAAGACGGAGCAGCTCTACACGAGAAACGACGCCAGTCTCAGCTAGCGGCTTTGTAATGTCCAATTCACTACGTTTTAGTTCGAGGCTTTTTGAAAGGTATTCCTCGTTTCGTATCAGATTGGTTCGCCTGGTGTTGAAGAGAGTCGTTTCGCTTTTTACCAAATCCTGCCGATTGTCCAAAATGATCTGCGGAAAATCGATCGATTCGCTCTCGCTCGCTTCCGCATTGAGTCTTGCGACTTTTGCCAGCAAGTTGTCGTAACCCGCCTTGTTTTCGCGGTAGTTGGCCGAGAAGGCTGTATCATCGATCAACAACAGGACTTGTCCCTCTTCTACAGTTTGCCCTTCTTCGATATAGATATCCGATAGAATGCCGCCTTCAAGACTCTGCACGATTTTTGTGGATCCAGAGGGGATGACCTTCCCTTGACCTCGTGTTACTTCATTAACCTTGGCATTTGCAGCCCAAATTATGAATACAACTACGAAGGCGGTTATAGCGAACAGCAGTATATTCGCATAGGGCATCTTTTCCTCGAGAAAGGCCGCCTTGCAATCAGCAATAAAGTCGAGATCCTCCGTTTGGACCTTACCGTTTTCTTCTTTCACTTCCTGACTCATCAGTTTCTTCCTGCCGCCGCGCCTGAAAGCTGGCGCATGACGTCTGTTTTCGGCCCATCAGCTGCAATTTTGCC
Organism: Opitutaceae bacterium; assembly: GCA_028281165.1. Lineage (GTDB taxonomy): Bacteria > Verrucomicrobiota > Verrucomicrobiia > Opitutales > Opitutaceae > JANQRT01. The sequence continues at coordinate 52,137 of JANQKI010000253.1, forward strand.
TTGATCCATCACGATGATACGATCGACCAGCTTCAGCATCGAGGGCTTGTGAGTAGAGATGATCAACGTGCGGTTACCCTCTTTAGCATAATCGTCGATCTGGTTAATGAATTCGCGCTCGGCGTTGGCGTCCATCGAACTGGTGGGCTCGTCCATCACTAGAAGAGGAGGTTTCGCCAGTAGAGCTCGGGAAATATTCACCGCTTGCCGTTGGCCTCCAGAAAGAAGATCCCCGCGTTCTCCAACCGGAGCATCGTAGCCAAGTGGGTGCTTTGATGCGAAGCGCTCCACGCCTCCTCTATTGGCGGCCTCGATCATAGCTTCTTCATCCAGCCAAGGAGCGCCCATCATGATGTTGTCCTTCAAGTTTCCATAGAAGAGAATGTTCTCTTGGCCGATGTATCCAATTCTTCGGCGCACCTCTGCCGGATCCATTTGACGAATGTCTGTACCATTTATTAAGACCATCCCTTCTGATGGCTGGTAGAAGCCTAGGGCTAGCTTTAGCATAGTGCTTTTACCCGAGCCTACACGACCGAGAACGGCTACTTTTTCGCCAGGCTCGATTTTAAAGTTCGCGTTGCGTAGAGCGGGCGCTGATTCTTTATTGTAGGCGAAGGCGACTTCCTGGAATTCGAGACTCGGCTCGAAATTGGACTTTCGAATGTAATTCCTGTTTTCTTCTCTTTCCTGCGGAAGACTGATCATTTCGTTCAACCCTCGAAGGGAAACCAGCGACTGTTGCAGACGAGATAGCAGAGCGGCAACTTGACCGATGGGAGCCATGGCTCGACCTGTCAAGATTGTGCAGCCGATCAGAGCTCCCATGCTCATCTCTCCAGCTTGTATCCGATAAACGGAAACAACTACAATTACCACGGTTGTCATCTGAGTGATGAACATGGTAAAGTTGGTAGCCAGAGAGGAATAGCGACGCGAGCTGGCTTCGCTTTTCGCCATTTTGCCTAGGCATTCTTCCATGCGCCTTTGGAATTGACCTGAAGCGGAGAGCCCGCGAATGACTTCAAGGCCATTGATGGCCTCTACGAGGACGGCATGCTTCTGAGCGGAAGATCCGTGGGCCATTTCGGCGGCTTTCCTAAGAGGAACACGCATCATTGCTCCTGTGATGAGTATCACACTTATGGATGCTAATGGGATGATCGCTATCCAACCCGCGATAAAACTCATGAAGCAGAGAAAGAGAACGACGAATGGCAGATCAATGATTGTGGTCATCGAGGCCGAGGTGAAGAATTCGCGTAAGCTCTCGTAACCTTTGACTTGATTGGCAAAACTTCCGGCAGACCCTGGCTTATTCTTCATCTTTATGCCTAGAATTCGCTGGAAGATGAAACTGGACATGAGAACGTCAGCGTTCTTGCCTGCCTTGTCTATCAGTGTGCCTCGAAGAGATTTAAGGATGAAGTCAAACACATAGACGACACTGATGCCTGTGGCCAACACCCAGAGCGTATCGGTCGCGTTATTCGGTATCACTCGATCGTATACGTTCATGATGAACAGTGTGCCGGCTACCGCGAATACATTGATGAATACCGCTGCGATGATTACGTTCGCGTAGATTTTCTTGTACTTCCAAAGAGTACCCCAAAACCAGTTTTTGGAATCAATAGAATCGGATGATGTTTTAGCTCTGTCGTCGAAATTGAATTCCGGCTTGATGAAGATGGCGTGTCCCTCGTAGTCCTTCGAGAGTTCATCAATGCTAGCGACTCTTTCGCCCGTTCCCGTCTCAGGAAGCACTATGCGTAGCTTCCCGTCTTCAGTTTTTCCTACCAACAGGGCGGCTTGATTCTCCTTAAGCAAGATAGCGCAGGGAAAAACCAGCACGGGAATTTTATTCAGAGGGCGTTTAACGATTCTCGCAGAGAAACCCGCGTTAGCGGCTGCTCTGAGAAAAAGTCGGGGGGTGAGCTTGTTATCGACTAGTGGAAGACCAGAAATGAGCATGTCACTCGAAAGCTGGCGATCGTGCAGCTTGCCAAGCAAAAGCAGACAGTTAAGCAGCGGATCGTCTTGATGGAAGTCCGATTCTTGCAAGTCGGCTACTAGTCGATTGGAAGGCTCTTCTTCCAACGACCCAGCAGGTAGCCTCGAAGTGGGAGTAGCTTCTTTATGTTGTTCGGTTATCATCAGAGGTTACTGGTCAAATCGATGATGTTCTCATGTAGCTCTTCCATTTCGCGGAGCTTTCTTTCCATCTCTTTTCGCTTTGTAATGTCCTGGATCGTGCCTTCCAGGAATACTGGCTTTTCTGGATCGTCTTGAATTTTCCAAACGTTCATATCGGCTTCCAACATTGAGCCGTCTTTGCGATGAAAAGCGGCTTCGAACTGTTCGCTTTCATTGACCATCTCCCTCAATTGAACAGTACGAGTTTGCCGTGTATTCACATCGTGGATCTCTGGAACGAGAACTTCCACGCTTTGCATGAACTCTGTGGGATTCTCAAATCCGAATGCGTTGGCCAATCTTCGATTCGCGTCGAGTAGCGTGCCGTTTTCCGAACAGCGGAAGATTCCGATGTGGGCATTCTCGAAAAATCCTCGATACTGCGCCTCGCTTTCCTTTAGAGCGCCTTCCAGGCGTTTGTTTTCACGACGATTGGAGGCTTCCTCCAAGTGGCTCTTTATAGCCGGTACAAGGCGAGCTGTATTGCCTTTCATGATATAATCATGAGCTCCCATCTTCATGAGATCTACGGCCGTTTCCTCGCCAATTTTGCCTGAAACCAAGATGAAAGGAATGTCGAGCTCATGCTCCTGGAAAACCTTCAAGGCCCTCGTTCCATCGAAATCCGGCATCTGGTAGTCGGAAATGATGATGTCCCATTTTCTCTCCGAGAGGGCGCTGTGCATCTCCTCTTCCGTTTCCACTCTGTCATGGATAACAGTGTATCCATTTTTCTTTAACAAATTAGCGATGAATTTAGCCTCGATCTTGGAATCCTCCACGATGAGGACCTTCAATTCGGGCTTTTCTTGGGGCAGCGCGTTGTGGTTCGACTTTTCCATTTCAATTTGGCTATAAAATTTGATCACTGAACAAGAAGCGCTTCGAGCAGATCTCCTGAAGCAGCTAGAGCTCTATAGGCGGCTTGGAGGCGATTGTATCGCTCTTCGGCAACAGATGATTTTGCTGACAGAAGCTCGTTTTCGACATCGAGCACGTTTATAAGAGCTCTTTGGCCTAACTCGAATTGCTTGCGATAAGCTGAGACAACCGACTCCATTGAGCTCATGTAGTCCTTTAATTGATACAGTCTTTCTTCTGATGTCTGGAGATTGCTTAGGGCGCTCAAGAAATCCGATTGAGCAACGAGATGAGCGTAGTTGAGATCGAATCTGGCCTTTTGATAGAGCGAGTTGGCTCTCCTTAATTCCGCGCTCCGACTGCCTCCATCGAATAGGTCCATAGAGAAAACGACAAAGGCTGCTGCTTCCTCTCTAGGTCCGAGTCTTTTCGAATCGCTAGCATCGCCTTGAGCTAACAAACTGAATGTAGGTGAATAAGCGCTACGAGAAACACTTACTTTGGCATCCGAGGCGGCGAGATTGGCTTCGGCTAGACTTATGGCAGGATTGCGGCTTAGATCGACCTCGTCGATTGAAACGGGCAGGGCCCATTCCGGAAATTCGGGTTCGGTCAACTCCAACGGGTCTTCTCCCGTAAGCTCCTTGTAGTTGATGATAGCCAGATCTAGCTGGCGGCGACGGTTCTCCAGAGTGGCTTCCGCCATTGCCAATCGAGCCTGCACTAGATCGACATCCGCTTTGGGCCCAGCTCCGCTAGCGAATTTCCGATTCATTTTTTCTAAAGCGTCTTGATGGCCGAAAACGTTTTCGTTCGCGTAGCCAATCAGTTCTTGGTACCGGATAATGTCTACATAGGTGTTGGCCAGATTCAGAACCAGATTTTGCTTTAGATCGTCAATGGCTCTGATACTCGATTGATAGTTGTATTCAGCTTCGCGGATACGATTGCGCGTCGCTCCTCCATCGAAAACCAACTGATTGGCGGATATCGAAGCATCGCCCCGTTCTCCAAGCTGTTTTCCCGATACGCCGAAATTATTGAAATGCTCTTCGCCGCCTTTGGCGTTGAAGGCTAATGCGGGGCGTAGTCTGCTTCTTTCGAACCGAATCGTATTGAATTCCGCTTCCGAACGAGACGTTTCGCTTTTCAGTCGCGGGTGATAGTCAAGAAGACCCATTATCGCGTCGCTCAAAGTTTGGCCGGAGAGGCTTTGAGCGCTCAGTAAAAGTACGCAAATACACGCCCACCAATGGCGACCTGGCGCGATTGTGGGATTAATGCGTGGACGTGGGCTATGTGGTTTTGTTTTCAGCGTAGTCCCGATTTAGGCGATAATCACTATTATCGCTTGGAATTAGCTGAACTTAAGCCACTGCCATTTCTTGATGGGCGAATTCTAAGGGAGGTGAGGGAAACTGCCTAATTTCGCATCTTTGAGATACCTGAAATCGATTGCTCCTTTGATTTAGGCTGAAGCGATGACTGCTTTGACAACGGCTTCGTGAATTTTGGGAGAAGTTGCGACAATTCCTTTGTTCGTTTTTAGTGTTCGCCCTCTCGAAAAATCCAAAGAATTGCCTAATGTGTCTGAAATCCTGCCACCTGCTTCTTGCAAGATAATGTAGCCTGCGGCGTGATCCCAAATTTTTTCCTCGTATCCTGGTCTTGTCGGAAGTCTTAGGTAGACCGATGCCTGCCCTCGAGACACTACAGCGTACTTGCATTGACTGTCCATTCGGAAAGGCTCGGCTTTGGTCCCGAGGAGATCCGCGATCTTCTGCGCTCGATCATGCTTAGTGTGCCCTGATTCTACTGATTCGCAAAAGGAGGCGAGCGATGGATCCTCAATACCGTCTGCCTTTATCACCCGAGAGTCTTCGATTTCATTCAGGGGCGCTTGGAATGCGCCCTGTCCTTTAACGGCAAATAGCAAACAACCTTTTTGCCCGTCATCTAAAGAAAGATTTGGGCATCCTAGAACGCCAAGCTGAACCTCTCCCTCGACTATCAATGCCAAAGCGATCGCATACTGATCGCCTCTGAGAAACCCCTTTGTCCCGTCTATCGGGTCCAGTGTCCAGAATCTCCCTTGGTCTCCTCCTTTATTTCCACCTCTGCTAATGGCATCCAGGATTACTTTCTGGTCCATGTCTGTATCGACTTCTTGGACATGCTTTGCAATGCGTTGAAGAAGTTCGGCGTTCTCGGGTTTAATTAGGTCGCCTGTGTCTTCTTCGCCTACCGCTGGATCTTCAGGAAAAAGCTTGCCCAGTGTATTCAGTACGAGAGCCTGGGCTCCAAAGTCAGCGACGGTTACGGGAGACTTGTCGTTTTTATCAAGAGTTTCCTGGCTTGATAGACCTTTTTGAGTGGCCGAACAAAGTTGGCTTGCGAGCTGGACCGCCTGTTTCGCTACCGCGAGTTCCTTTTCTAGAGGCATAATGAAATCAGTAAATCGCTAATAATCTCTGCAAGCTTTAACTTATCTTCTTAACTTCAGTTTGAATTTCCTGCTAGCGTATCGACGTGCTTAAGACAATTGAACCATGTCTCTTTTCTTTCGATCTGGAATGGGTCCCCGATCCTGCCTCAGCGGAGATTCTTCACGGAGTTAATTTAGAGGGACCCCAGTCCTTCGAGTCTGCAATGCGGTGTCTTTGGCGAGACGCTGGAGCCACTGAAGAGCAGCCCCAGCCTTACCTTAAAACCGTTCTTTGTCGTATCGTTTCCGTTGCGGGCGTTTTTCGAGAAGTTTCCATGGGCGATGTAAACCTAAAACTGGTTTCGTTGCCTTCTGATCCCAATGATCCAGAAAAACGCAACGAGCGGGTCATTCTTCATGCTCTCCTCAAGTCCATTGGCGCTCGGAAGCCTCAGCTAGTTGGCTATAATTCTCACAATGCGGATGTTCCAATAATCGTTCAGCGATCCATTGCGCATGGTCTATTCGGCGAAGGTATGGGAGAGAGACCGAACAAGCCTTGGGAAGGCGTGGACTACTTTAGCACATCGAGCGATTTCAATATCGATCTCGCTCCGATGGTTGGCAGGTACGCTCAAACGCCCAAGCTTCATGAAATCGCCAGTCTTTCAGGAATTCCTGGAAAAGTGGATACGGATGGTGGAAATGTGCCCAATTTATGGTTGCAGGGCAATTACAAGGCAATTGTCGACTACAACGAATTCGATGCCCTCACGACTCATTTACTCTGGGCCCGTATCGCCCATTTCTCCGGCCTTCTTGGCGATCAGGCTTACGCTCATGAGCAAAAGCTTGTAAGAAATTTAGCGATACAAGAGTCGGAAAAAGGGAAAAAGCATTTCGAGCGCTATTTGGAAGAATGGGATCGGCTTAAGAAATTGATCGAGAATCGCTAAGTCTCAATTGCTCTTGGCCCTATCGAATTAAAGTCCAAGCTGCTTTTTCTCTATTTTCTCTTTTTGTATTTCGCTTTTCGGTTGGCGAAATAGAGCGACTCTGAAACCGATGCTGCTGCTATTAGCATCTGGGCTGTACCAATTACGATTCGCGGTGCGGCAAGCATAAGGATTATTGCTCCAGCAACCGCCGCGTACTGCGCGTACTTTACTCGCATCGGAGTTTACCATGTCAGTGAGGATGCTAGTGAAGAAATCGTCGTTGCGGTCTTTGCACCATTCCCAGACGTTTCCGTGCATATCGTAGAAGCCCCATGGGTTTGGCTTCTTCGATCCAACCTTGTGCGTTTGAGCGTTGCTGTTGGCTGCGTACCATCCGAATTTCGATAGGTGCTCCTCTCCATCGCCATAGCTGAACATTGTATTGGTTCCAGCACGACAAGCATAGACCCATTCTATCTCACCAGGTAGTCTGAATTGATAATCGTCATCTAGGTCATCGGGTATGAGACTGTTTAATTCCTGACAAAATCTTTGGGCATCGTACCACGATACTTGCTCAACAGGCAGGTCCTTTTCGCTATCCGATTTAAAAAAGCTAGGGTTGAACTCCATTATGGATTGGAAGACGCGTTGAGTAACAGGAAATTGGCCAAGCCAATAGCCTTCCTTTATTTCGACTACTATAGGCGATTTGCGATGCCCAATTGTAAACGATCCTGGCTCTACCCAAAGCATATCCAGAAACACATCTTCATCTATACCGAAGGAGACGGGCAAGCCGACTGTTGGCGTATCCGGAATCGCTCCCGTTGTAATGGCTTGATCAAATCGCGCTCCTTCCAAAAGGCATTTCTTGAAGTTTACTTCGCTCAAATCCGCATCCTGAAAATTCGCGTTTCGCAAGTCTGCTCCTTCAATAACGGCTCCTTTAAGATCAGCTGCCTCGAAACCGAAAGTCGAAAGCTGGAGATCGCGCATGATAAGCTTTTTGTCCTTCAAGTCCTCATCCATGCCACGACCCTTTACAATGAAATCGATCATTTTATTGGTCGCGAAATCCGGTACCACGATCTCTTTTTCATCACTCGAATCAAAAATGCTTTGCACTGCTAGAAAATCGCGAAACGTTTGATGGATGAAGCGATAATGCGTTTGGCCTGCTTGATCCCGAAAACGATGCAGGAGAGCGCTCGGCAAAAACTCAACGGCTCTCAATGGAATATTGTTCTGTATTGAAATAAAGGATTCAATTGCAATGTTTTCGGGAATTGATTCTAATCCCTCCTTTACCATTAAAAGGGCGATTTGCTTTACGGCATTGTATAACGACTCGATGGATACATTAAGGTTTTCCTTTTCGTGAGCTTCCTCTTCACGTATCAGCCATTGAATGACAGCCGTTTCGATGATGGAATATTCATCGTTTGCTGGCTCGTCGCTTTTCATTAGATCTTCGATGAGCGACAGCATTTGCGGACGAAAACGCAGTTTGCCCATCGACTCCACTCGGGAGTAGGCGAGTTCACTCTTGGCTCGTCGCGCGATCTTATCCTTCCAGTTGCGCTTGAAACGCTTCTCAAGGTAAGCCGAGACTTGGTCCTCGTCGAAATCGAGAAGCATCATGGTTGGGCAATCGAACTCTCCGATTTTGCCCTCCTCTTCGTCCAATTCGGGATTCTTGATGTTTTGGAGAAAATAGCGATTTTGGCAGGAAATAAAAACGCGCAGAAAACCGCGCGTTGCTTCGAGCAGTTCAAGAAGTCTCTGTCTGGCGTTTCCTTTGGCTAATGGATCCTCGTCTAAGCCGTCTAGAAGGATCACTGTTTCCATTTCCTTCTCGATTAATTTGATTTTGCCGATCGCATCCTGACCAAGGGAAATGAATTCGCAGCGATAAGGAACTGGGCGGTGCTCCGTTGCGTGAGCGAGTTTGAGCATAGTCAGGAGCGACGTCTTTCCCGTGCCTGAGTCGCCCAAGACAAGCATCTGTCGTCCTCCTGCCTTCGAGGGATCAACGCCATTGCCTAGGAATAGATTAATAGCATCGAAGGCTAGGCACGGTTCTTTGCCATTATTGTCGGTATGGTCTTTGTAGCGACAACGCGGTTCTACATAGTTTCGTAAGAATGACTCAGGATCTCGTAAAATGGCATCGATTTGCGAGCCCTGGGATGCCCCTCGCTTGCGTGATTTGCGCAAGCTTTCCTCGATAGGCTTTAGCCACTCGGCAGAGATGTAGGTTTCAACCATTTCCGACATTTTTCGCTTCGAGATCTCCCAAAGCGAATGGTCGTTGAGTACTCCTTGGTCGATCCATTATCGGAATATCGGCCTAAAAAAGAGCCTATGAAGCGACAAATGCTCAAGCCCAGTGGAGAAATCACCCCATCATCTACTCATTTTCTCTCGTGCATTCGAAACTAATCGGCTTTCTCGCACGTATGGCTTGGAAGAAGACAAACGGTTCTAGTCTTAGGCAGCCGCCTCGATTCTGATTGAAAACAACCTTTAGATGGGCAACTTCGAAAGTCGATCTGGTCTCGCTGGCCAACGTTCTTATCGAGTCTAGAATTCGTTTCTTTCAATGCGTTTTCTGCGATTCTAACCTCCTAATATTCAACGATTTTCTATTCATCATCTTTCAACCTTAAACATAGTTAAAATGGCTAAAGCGTATCCCAATATCACAGCAACGATTGGCAACACACCACTGGTAAAACTGAATCATCTCGCTGAAGGTCTCGACGCCGAGATTTACGTGAAATGCGAGTTTTTCAATCCGCTCGCTAGCGTGAAAGATCGGATTGGAAACGCGATGATTGAAGCGGCGGAAAAAGATGGGCGACTGAAGCCAAATAGCGTGGTTGTCGAGCCTACTTCGGGCAACACGGGCATTGCTTTGGCCTTTGTTTGCGCGGCCAAAGGCTATCGGCTTCTTTTAACTATGCCCGAAACGATGTCTATGGAGCGACGAGTCCTCCTGAACATGCTCGGCGCGGAAATCGTGTTGACCCCTGGACCGAAGGGAATGCCTGGAGCGATTGCTCGAGCCAAAGAGCTGATGGATCAGCATGGCGATAAGGCTTTTATGCCTCAGCAGTTCGAAAACGCGGCTAATCCTGAAATCCATCGCCGAACGACAGCTGAGGAGATTTGGGAAGGCATGGAGGGGAACATCGATGCCTTTGTCACCGGTGTAGGAACAGGTGGAACGATAACGGGAGTTTCGGAAGTGATTAAAAGTCGTCGCGAGATGCTGACCGTTGCGGTTGAGCCGAGCAACAGTCCGGTTATTTCCGGAGGTCAGCCGGGGCCGCACAAGATTCAGGGTATTGGGGCCGGTTTCGTTCCTAAAAACTGCAACACCGATATCATCGACGATGTGATCACTGTCACCAACGAAGACGCTTTCGAGACGGCTCAAGATACTGCCTTAAGGGAGGGGATCAGCGTCGGTATCTCTTCTGGGGCTACGATTTGGGCGGCTATTGAATTGGCGAAGCGGCCCGAAATGGCAGGAAAGCGGATTGTTACCGTAGCCGCTAGTTGTGGCGAGCGCTACATCAGCACGCCTCTCGGCGAGCGAGCTCGTGGCGAAGTGGCAACGGCGACAGCCTAGACAAAAGCAAGTTTCATTTTCCTAACGAAGCTTCTCTCTGATTGGGCGGCTTCGTTTTTGTATCCTTTATCGGAGACCTTTGCTTGTGGACGTTCATTCAAGCCTCATCAAACATTAAGATTGATACAATTATTGCTTTATTCTATTTATCTGATAAGATAAGCGCAAAATTGAATTAGTAAATGAGACTGATTGAAAATTCGGTATCTGTAGACGGAGGTGCCAGTTCGTTTACAGCATATCCTATTGATAGAAAATCACTTATAGAATCTCTTCATAGGCATAATCAGTTTGAGTTGGTTTTCTTGGATAAAGGAGAGCTTTTTCTCCAAATAGAGGCTGAGGACATTAAGTTGGGACCTGGTTCCGTTGCGTGTGTTGGCCCAAAAACGCTACATCTTTGGGAATTTTTGAGGGTGGGAAATGGATCGGAAACCATCGACGGTTTCGTCATCCATTTTGGTTCGCAATTGGTTCCTTCTGGCATCCTCCAATTGCCTGAAGCCAGCCTGGTAAATCGCTTTATTCGCGACGCTCGAAAAGGCCTAACCCTCAATGCTACCGACCGGGATCGGATAAGAGCTAGAATGCGTTCCATCGTGGCAGCTCGCGGCATGTTGAAGATTGCGAGACTTCACGTCCTGCTAGAGTTATTAGCCGTTCAGCCAGACCGGCAAGTCGTTGGAAATGAGATAGATAAACGTGAGAAAAAGGGAATGAAAGCCGCTCGTCTGAACTCTGTTAAACGGTTTCTAGATCGCAATAGCGGCAGGCCGATTAAGCGTATCGATGCCGCCAATTATCTCGGAATGGAGGAGAACGCTTTCTCGCGTTTTTTTCATGAAGCAAGTGGCCAGTCTTTCGTTGATTTTTTGGCTACGATCCGTATCCAAAAAGCGGCTCGCCTTTTGGTGGCGCGCAGGGGCTTTCCGGTTACTGAAATCGCTCGGCTATGCGGCTACCGAAATCAAAGCGCCTTCAATCGGCAGTTCCTCAAACGATTAGGCTCAACACCGTCGGCATTCCGAAAATCGGCTGATCTCGAGCCTTTGGAGCCGTAGATTCGATTCTTCTGATTTTTCCGCTTTCGGATTGCGATGGAACCATTGCCGTCCGACTTTCCGTTCCTCGAAACAATCCTAGTTATGCAAAAATCTTTATTCGAAAAAGTATGGGATGCTCATGCTGTTCGCGAGTTGGCGAATGGTCAGACCCAACTGCTGATCGGGACGCACTTGATTCACGAAGTGACAAGTCCGCAGGCCTTTGGAATGCTAAGAGATCTCGGTCTCAAGGTAGCTTACCCTCATCGTACCTTTGCCACGGTAGACCACATTGTACCCACAGATCAACGACAAGAGCCCTTTGCCGATCCTTTGGCTGATGCCATGATTCGCGAGCTGCGCAAGAACTGCGAGGAATTCGGCATTACCTTTTTCGATCTTCCCTCTGGCAAGCAAGGCATCGTTCACGTGGTCGGTCCAGAACAAGGTATTACGCAACCGGGCACAACCATTGCCTGTGGCGATTCGCATACATCTACCCATGGCGCTTTTGGGGCGATCGCTTTCGGCATCGGCACCACGCAAATTCGCGACTTGCTGGCCACGCAAACAATGGCCTTGGCAAAATTGAAGGTAAGGCGAATCAATGTTAACGGAGAACTTCGTCCGGGCGTTTACGCTAAGGATGTAATATTGCACATCATTCGCCAGCTTGGCGTCAAGGGAGGCACTGGTTTCGCGTATGAATATGGTGGAGACGTTTTTGATAACTTCTCTATGGAAGAACGCATGACCGTTTGCAATATGTCGATCGAGGGCGGGGCTCGCGTAGGTTACGTGAACCCAGACCAGAAAACCTTCGAGTATCTGAAGGGTAGGCCGTATTCGCCTCAGGGTGGCGAATGGGACCAGGCTGTCGAACGCTGGAAATCCTTTGCGAGCGACCCAGATTGTGAATACAACGATGTCGTGAATATTGATGCCGCGGACATTGCTCCGACAGTGACCTGGGGCATCAATCCTGGTCAGGCGATTTCCGTTGTTGAAACTATTCCGACTGTGGAAGGCTCTCCTGAATCGGAAAGGGCCAATGTGGCCGAGGCTCTGGAGTACATGAAGTTGCCCGCTGGCGAACCGATTAAAGGGACGCCAGTCGACGTTTGCTTTATCGGTAGTTGCACCAATGGTCGTCTTTCCGATTTCGAAGAGGCTGCCAGGTATTTGAAGGGCTACCGGGTGAAAGAGGGCGTTAAGGCGATCGCTGTTCCTGGATCTCAGATTGTCGATGCCATTTGTAAAGAAAAGGGCTTGGACAAGGTTTTCGTCGAGGCTGGATTCGAGTGGCGCGAGGCGGGCTGTTCTATGTGCCTGGCTATGAATCCGGACAAGTTGATTGGAGATCAACTGAGCGCGAGCTCCAGCAACCGTAACTTCAAAGGTCGACAAGGCAGTCCAACGGGGAGAACGGTTCTAATGAGCCCGTTGATGGTGGCTGCGGCTGCTGTGACGGGAGAAATCAGCGATGCTCGGGAGGTTTTTGGCGTCAAGGAACCTGCTGCAATTTAAAACGAGAAAAATCATTACAATGTCTTTAGAAAAAATCACGAAAATCTCAGGAAGAGGCGTTTGTGTCCCCGGTGATGAGATCGATACGGATCGCATTATTCCAGCTAGGTTCATGAAATGCGTCACCTTTGACGGGCTTGGAGAGTACCTCTTCTATGACGTCAGGAAAAACGAGGATGGAAGCGACAAGCAGCACCCTCTCAATGAGGAGCGTTTCAAGGGAGCGACCATTCTGTTTTCGGGTGTGAATTTCGGTTGCGGCAGCTCGCGTGAGCATGCTCCTCAAGCTCTTTACCGGTATGGCTTTCGAGGAATTGTCGCTCAAAGTTTTGCCGAAATCTTTTTTGGAAACTGCACTACACTTGGCATTCCCTGTTTTTGCGCGACGAAGGAGGACATCGATACCATTGCGGCCGCAATTGATGAAAATCCTGAGTTGGAAATCGCTCTGGATGTGGAAAACGAACGTATTCATTTTGGCGATCAGTCGGTAACGGCTGTGGTTCGCGAGACGGCTCGGAAAGCGTTGGTTGAGGGCCGCTGGGATCCCATTGGAGATTTGCAGGAGGCTAAAGAACAGATTAGCGAAGTAGCGGCAAAACTGCCTTACATGGCACAAGGCTAGCGCTTCGAGGTCGAAAACCTTTTCCTAAAGCTCGTTCTTCTTGGAGAACGAGCTTTTTCATTTGAGATATTAAGATTTAATCTGAAGCATTCCTCCTCGCCGGGCGTTTTCGCTCCAGGACATTAATGTAATTGATATGGAAGAATTTTTGAAAGGAGCCGGTATCTTTATCTATCCGCTCGCCCTTTGTTCTATTGTGGGCGGGTTTATTATTTTCGAGCGGCTTTTTGCCTTGCGCCGCTCTGCTATCCTCCCCGCGAATCTGGTCGAATACATCGTTGAGGGCGATCCCATCAAAGGTGGCGAATCGAGCGCTCTTGATCGAATTGTTGCTTATTGGCACAAGCATCAAAAGGACGAGGGAGCGGTGAAAGCCTATGCGCGACTGGAAGTGAATCGCATGGAACGAGGGTTCGTTTTCCTGGAAATAATAATTGGAGCGGCTCCCTTGCTCGGGCTTCTGGGTACGGTCACCGGTTTAGTGAAGGTTTTCGGTAATATTTCTACGGATACAGGACTGCCTGATCCTTCGGCTTTTACTCAGGGAATTGCTCTAGCCTTGTCAACGACCATCATTGGTTTGGCTGTAGCTATTCCTTGCCTTATCGCAAATAGCTATTTGCAGAGAAGAGTGGAGACCTATGCGGTTCAGTTCGAGTCGCTTCTAGAGCAGCTTGGTTTGAAAGACGTATGAGTCTTCTCGTTCGTAAACGGCACAAGCCTTCCATCAATATTATCCCGTTGATGGATGTATTGACTATTCTGATATTCTTTTTTCTGGTCAGCATGCAGTTTAGGGAGATGACCACTCTCAATTTGACGCTGCCTAAAATCGAATCAGCAGGTCGCAACGAATTTCCAGAACGCGTACAGATTGGCATCGATGAAAAGGGAATCATCTATCTTGAAAGCGAACCCGTCCAGATGGAGTTGCTGGAAGAGGCTTTAAGCCGGATCTCGGAAATAACCAACGATGTGCCCGTTCTGGTGAAGGCTCACAATATGACGCCCCTTGAAACAGTGACGAATGTTTTGGATGCTTGTAGACTCAATGGTCTAAACAACATTCGACTTCAGTCTCGATGATTTTTGAATCAACTTTATTTATATCCAGTAGCTGGAACGCCAGTAGAACTAAATTGAATACTCAAATGCTTGGAGCCTTGTAGTTTTTCAGTTTTATTTACTACTTTAATGGCTCGAGCAGCTTGACCAGGGTATATGTTAGAATAGTTTATGGACAATTTTTCATTAAATAGGCTATTAGCCTATCCAACTCCAAAATTTCTGGAAATTTCATGAACTGTTTGATTATCGGTGGAACGAATTTCATCGGTCCTCCCCTAGTCAAAGAGTTGCTTGATAAGAATTGGCAGATCACCCTCTTCAATAGGGGAAATGAGACTGACTCCGTACCCGGTGGCGTGGATCTCATCAAAGGCGACAAAGCGGATCTGGCCGACTTTAAGGATCAGTTTAAGGAGTTAAAACTCGATGCCGTCGTGCATATGATCGCTAACAACGGAGCGGAAGCGGAGAACTTTGTTGAGACTTTCTTGGGAATTGCTTCTAGCGCCGTTGTTTTGAGCAGCGCTAATCTCTACAAAGCTCATGCCCGCCTTCATAAACTGGATGAGGGTCCGCTTGAAAGTTGTCCTATCGCAGAAGACGCTCCTCTGAGGACAACACCACTCAAGGAAGATGAAAAAACCGAGAGGACGATGGTCGAAAAGACGGTGCTTAGTTCCAAGCTTCCGACCACCATTCTACGGTTGCCTCCGGTCTACGGTCCGCGAGATCCTCGTAAACGCTTGTATCCAATGATCATGCGCATGGTCGAGAATCGACCTTTTATTCTCGTTGGACAGCAGCAAGCTCTTTGGAAGTGGACTCATGGTTATGTCGACAACATCGCTCATGCTATCGCGACGGCCGTTGTGGATATTCCAAATAAGCACCGTATCTACAATCTTGGCGAGCAAAGCGTACCTACCGTCAAAGAACGTATGGAGCATTTGGGGGCGATGCTGGATTGGGAAGGAGATGTGGTGGTAATGCCCGACGAACTTCTGCCTCCTCACCTGCAAACTCCTGGCGACTTTCGGCAGAATATTATATACGATACGAGTCGTATTCGATCTGAATTGAACTTCGTGGATATGTTTGACTATTACGAAGGCATTCGGGAAGCAGCTTTGTGGTATGCCGAGAATCCTCCCGAGCATTTGAAGAATCAAAAATTCAACTACGATTCCGAAGACGAAGCTGTCAAAAGGCTGAAAGGAGGGTCGTAGGGCTTGTTTTGTCGATTACGGTCGGCTAAGAAGGTTGTCGCGCTTGAGATTGCTGCTAGCTGTTTGCATAAGCTTTGAGCCTTTTGCCTATCTCCTATGTTACGCTTAGGTGTCCTCGATTTCAATTTTGAGCTATCGCTAAGCGAAATAGCTCGGATCTAGCCTTTATCTTTCTCTGCGAGCTTCCTGGCATTATCTTTGCTTGAGAACTAAGATGTGAAAGGTCGATTAAGTGTCGCGAGTATGGAATGCGTAATTCGGTTTCTCTCCGAAGGCTCCTTGTCAAAGAGGAATTTGTATCCGAATTTTCCTTCTCCGATCCCTATTCAGTTCCTCTGTAGCCAATAATTTTGGACAAGCTCTCTTCTCTCTTACCTCATGAACCCCATTACGAAACTTATTTTCGTGGACCTCGATGGTTCTGTGGCTGAAGCTCAGTCCGATCCAAATGGTGTAATCGAAGACTGGCTACACCGATCGAATGACGCTGAGAGCCTGATCGTTTTTACATCATCAAAAACATTCGAGGAAATCAAGGCCCTGCCAAATATAGGTAGAATTCGCGTCCCGCTTATTGTCGAAGGCGGAAACGCTATTGTAGTGCCTGATTCATTTGAAATGCCTTTTTCGTTTGATCTCGCTGGTCACTCTAAACGGTCGCTTATCGCCCTTGGAATTCCGACCAGCGAAATACGTCGTCGCTTGCGTCGCATAGAGGCCTTAATAGGAGAATCCTTTACTTGCTTCAGCGACTTTCCAGCCGAAGATGTCGCTCGTTTTGCAAAGCTAGATCTTTTATCGGCTCGCAGAGTGAAAAGCCGTGAGTTTTGCGAGGGACTTGCGCTGGGCAAATCAGCCGAGTTTTGGGAAGGACTCAATGGCGTATTCAATGTTTATGGACTCGCTCTCAGGCTTGGAGGTTCTTTTCATACCATAAGATCTTGTTCTGTTAGCAAGGGTCAAGCCGCTCGTTTTCTCTTGGATAAATTAGTCGCTAGTCTAAAGCGTCCTCTTTTTTCTATAGGGGTTGGCGCGACTGGATACGTAGATGATCTATTTTCTGCTGTAAATACAGCCTATGCTATTTCATCTGACAATGGTCAGACTTTTGCAAAAAGAGAGGGCGCTTTCGAAAAGGTTCGCCTTGTCGATGCCGCATTTTGGCGAAAACTAGCTCAACCGTCGCTTTCCGCCCATGCCTAGTTTTGGCTGAACTTTGCTTTCAAGGCCTTAACAATGTTGTCGGGTACGAACTTCGAAACGTCTCCTCCGTATTGCGCGACCTGCTTTACAAGGCTCGAACTCGTGTAGTTGTAGCCCTCCTTGGTCATTACGAGGATCGTCTCTATTTCCGGTCCAAGCTGGCGATTCATAAGCGCCATTTGAAATTCGAACTCAAAGTCGGATACCGCTCGTAGTCCGCGAATAATTACATTGGCTTCTTGTTGCTTAACGAAATCTATGAGCAAACCGCTGAAGGTCGTAACTGAGACTTTAGGATTAGCCACAGTGATTTCTTCAACCAGCTTCAACCGCTCCTCGACCGAGAAGCAGGGCCGCTTCTCTTGACTCGCTGCAATGGCTACGATGACTCGTTCGAACATGCGGCAAGCTCGCTCCAGAACGTCGATATGTCCGTTCGTAATTGGGTCGAAAGTGCCTGGATAGATGCAAACGTTCATAAGTCTTTAGATGGCATGCACATAGCATTAGCTAAAATGAGACAACGAAGTTTTGCTTAAATCGCCAGCTCGAAATTTCAGCTTGGTCCTATGTTACAGAATCAAGGAGCGAAAATATGTTCTCCGGGTCTTTACTTTGACAGCTCAAACGCTTTGAGTGCGGCCGATGAACTTGCCTAATTTACTGACCTTAGCTCGGATACCATTGATGTTCTTCATCGTCTGGCTGATGCGTTCCGATTTTGCTGGGGCCGCCTCGGGCGCGTTCATTTTTTTCGTCATAGCAGGCATCACTGATTGGCTTGACGGCTATTTTGCTCGGAAACTTGGTATCGTTTCCAATTTCGGAATTCTAATGGACGCGTTGACCGACAAGATTCTGATGCTCGGCCTGATGGTAGCTTTGGTAGCTGTCGGGAAGGTGCACATTTTTCTTGTACTGCTAATTCTAGGACGTGAGTTTATGATTACTGGGCTTCGCCTTGTGGCGGCGACGAAAGGGGTGGTCATGTCGGCCGAAAGCTCGGGTAAGCAAAAAACGGTTACTCAGATTTTAGCAGTGGGAGCTTTTCTTTTGGAGGAGACGGTTCGTAAGGATCTCGTCAGCTTGAATGTGGAGATAATGAATACGATAGCCTATTATGTGAACTGGTCGGGTACGATTCTATTTTGGATCTGCGTGATCATGACTTTGTATTCCGGTATCAAATACTTTCGCAAGTACGGAGAGCTTGTCTTTCTCGAAGGAGACGAAAACGAATGATCCGAAATCCAAGATGGCCAAAATACTGGCCCACTCACATCGTCGTTCGTTTGGCGACTCTGGGAAGCTTAGGCAAACTAAAAGCTCCGGGAACCTGGGGCTCTTTGGCTGGCTTGCTGCTTTACGTTCTGGTTTTTCACCACCTTACATTATTTGGAAGCGTTCTCTTGGCTTTGGCCTGCTGCTATGTGGCCATTGGCATTTGTGGAGAAGCGGAGAAGCGCTTAAACAAGGTCGATCCAGGCGAGGTCATCTTTGATGAATTTGTCGCTATGCCGGTGTGTCTGTTTGGACTGAAGCCTTATTTGGGTCACGGCTATTCATTCCTGGTAATTCTAGCCGCTTTTCTTCTGTTTCGCATTTTCGATATTTTCAAGCCCTTGGGTATTAAGCGTCTTCAGCGTTACTACGGTGGATTTGGCGTTGTAATCGATGATGTTGCTGCTGCCCTTCTGACCTGCCTGTTGATGAATGTTGGGATGCAGTTCATCCCCATTGCCTAGACGTCGGCATATCACCCTCCTTTGATAGTCCTCTACGGCGTGGCAGGCGGATCTGACGCTAGATCGTTCCAGCGTAGCGGAACGTCTAAGAATTTTCGGTTTTGCCTGTCTTTTGTCGTTTTATTAAGAGAAGTATCAAAATAGCGAATACGAATAGAACCAAGGAAAGCGTCGTTCCTCTGCTCATCCCCAAGGTCAGCGAAACATAGGAGTCAGGTTCGCGGAACTGCTCGCCAATGATTCGAGCAATGGCGTATCCAAGGAGAAACTCGCCGGTCAGTTGTCCTGGTCGCTCTTTAAGGCACGGCGTTTTCCATACACGCCATTGCGTGTAGATTAAAAGGAGTAGCCCCTCCAGAGCTGCTTCGTAGAGCTGGGAGGGATGCCGAGGGATAGTGCCGCCGTCTGGAGAGTCAGGAAAAAGTACTGCCCAAGCTATGCTTCCTGGCTTTCCCCAGAGCTCTCCGTTGATGAAGTTGGCAATACGTCCGAAAAGGATCCCTGCTGGAGCCAGCGTGCAGACGATATCTGCTATTTTCCAAAAAGGCTGCTGCGTCTTTCGAGCCGTGTACCAGATCGCGGCGGCCACGCCCAGGAAGCCGCCGTGGCTCGCCATGCCGCCTTTCCAGACTTTGAAGAGCGACAAGGGATCTCGCACAAGCTCTTCTGGCGTATAGAAGAGAAAATAGCCGAGCCTGCCTCCAGCCATGACTCCAATCATGAGGGCGAAGAAGAGATCCATCTGTTGTTCAGGCTTAAGTGGAGAGATGCCTTTTTTAAAATAGCGACTTAGCAACCACAATCCGACGACGAAGCCTAAGACGTAGGCCAACCCATAGTAGCGGATACCAAAGCCGTCACCGAACTCGATCAGAAATGGAGACAGGTCATGTGTCCAATACGAGTTCGCCTCGGGTGTATCCATATTTCAACTAGCAACGCATCAAGATTGCTTTGGCAAGCTTAGTCTTGAATGGACTTAATCAGGTTGGCCCTTAATGGGTCGATTCTTCCTTGGAGAGGGCATTGGCCGCTTTGCGACTCTCGTGGCGAGCTAGTTCGCGCATGTCGATGGCAACATCATCCTTTTCGAAGATCTCCCGGCCGAGGATGTATTCCATTATGTCCTCCATCGTCACAACCCCTGCCATCGAGCCGAATTCATCCACTACTACTAGCAATTGCTGGTGCGTCTTTAATATCGTCTGCAAGGCAGAGTGTACGGTCACTGTTTCCGGAATGAAGTGAACTTCATCCATGAATTCCGATATCTCGAGCTTGTCTTGATCTTCCGCTTTTTGCTTCAACAAATCTCTACGACGAATCAATCCAACTACGTGGTCGATGTCTTCCTCGTATACTGGAATCCTGGCAAACGGGATGTTGGGCGTATCCTTGAAAACTTCCTCGACGGTGAGGTTTTTCTCCAAGGCCGTTACCACAACGCGTGGCGTCATGATCTCGCTTACCATCAGGTCGTCGATCTTCAAGGCATTGGTCACCATGTCCGATTCGCTTGAAGTGATCTTGCCCTCTTTGGCGCCTTTTTCAGCAAGAAGAATAATTTCGTCTTCGTTGCTTGAGCCGTCCTGATCCTCCTTGCTTTCCTTGATGACGAGTTTTACTGAGAGATTCGTGAGGTAGACGATTGGTGTGAGAATCTTCTTGAGTAGGCTTAAGGGCCCCACGACCCAAGGTTGCAGAGGTACTCTGTAAACGACGCCCAAGTTCTTTGGAATAATTTCAGAGAATATCAGAATACTCACTACAAGTCCTGTTGAAACGATCCAAAGCGCGATGCTTTTGCCAAACCAAATGCTCGACGCCAAGCCACCTACAACGGTGGCCCCTGCGCTATTGGCGATAGTATTGAGTGTGAGGATCGACGCGATCGTGTTCGGAAGATCCGTATGGAGTTGCTCCAGGATGAGACCCTTTTTCGGCTTCGACTTTTTGAGAGCCTCGATTTCGGCTACGGTGGTACTTAGAATGAAAGCCTCCAGTAATGAGCAGAAAAACGAGGCTCCAATAGTGAATGCGATTGCGGCAATGAATGCTGTTAACATGGGCGAGGTCCGAGGGGAGACACTCTTGCCTTTCTTTGCGCGGCGCTGATGCCGCATGCGTTGCTTGAATCCTGTCTCCTCGCTATTCGCGACAGGAATCCCGGTTTACACTTAATACCGGAAAAATGGTCTGAGCCTTTAGTTAGGCCACTTAGAGTTCGATGCATTTTATAAAGATTGAGCATAAGAGGAAGCCCTAGAAAAAGGCAAGAACACATCTTAACTGCCTTTTTCGGCGCTTAGACAGTGGCCTTTAGTTTCTTGGCTCGCTCAAAAGCGTCGCTGGTATCTTCGCCAAATACACAGAAATGCCCCATCTTGCGTCCCGGCCGTGGCTCAGCCTTTCCGTACAAATGAAGCTTAACGTCATCAGACTTTAATAGCTCGGAAAAACCTGGCTCTTTTCCACTCCAAGCATCGCCCAGGATGTTCACCATAGCGACGGGTTTGTGTTGACCTACTGAACCGAGAGGCAAGCCACATACCGCTCGAACGAACTGTTCAAACTGACTGGTGACGCATGCGTCTATCGTGTAGTGGCCTGAATTGTGAGGCCGTGGAGCGAGTTCATTCACGGCTAGACTCCCGTCTTTCAAGACGAACAATTCCACACCGAGCAACCCGACGATTCCTAAAGTCGAAGCAATTTCCTTTGCCAAAGATTCCGCGTCTTTCCGAATGTTAGAATCGATGCGAGCTGGAGCCAGCGAATAATCGAGGATATGATTTGTATGAATATTTTCAGATACAGGAAAGCTACACGTTCCGCCATTTGAACCTATCGCAACCATAACGGATATTTCCATTTCGAAATCCATCCATTTTTCCAATACGGCTCGACCAAGGCCGAAGCAGTTCCAAATTCTTTCCGCTTCGTAAGGCTCGTCTTTGATTTTCATCTGTCCCTTGCCGTCGTATCCAAAATCAGCCGTCTTAAGCACGGAAGGTCGTCCGATCTTTTCAATGGCTTTCTCTAGGTCTTCAGCTGACTCGATGATTTCGAAAGGGGCGCAGGGGAAGTTTTTTCTCTGCAGAAATTTCTTTTCCCGTTCTCGGTTCTGACAAATGTAAAGGCACTCTGCTTTAGGGAAAACGGTTTTGCGAGAGCTTAAAAACTGAAGGGCTTTTGCGGATACATTTTCGAATTCGTAGGTAATGATGTCAACGTTGTCAGCAAACCTCTGCAACGCTGTCTCGTCTTCGTAGCTGGCGTTGATTTCCAGGTCAGCGACTTGTCCTGCAGGGGAGTTGTCTTGTGGCTCGAAAACAACGAAACCGTAGCCAAGGCTTCGAGCCGCTTGTCCTGTCATACGGCCCAGTTGGCCACCTCCCAGTATGCCGATTGTCTTGCCCGGCAGGATCATCCAAGCTCCATCGCTTCGACCTTCGCTTGTTGCTCCTTGCGGAACGCCACCAGTTTTTCAGCTAGCGTTTCGTCGGATAGGGATAAAATGGATACAGCGAATAATGCCGCGTTTTTAGCTCCGGAGTTGCCAATGGCGAAGGTCGCTGTCGGAATGCCGCCTGGCATTTGAGCTATTGAAAGCAGAGAATCCATGCCTTTCAAGGCCTTCGATTCCACAGGCACGCCAAGCACGGGTAGGGTAGTGAGGGCCGAAACCATTCCTGGCAAGTGGGCGGCTCCTCCCGCTCCGGCTATGATGCATTTGAATCCGCGATCATTAGCGGATTTCGCGTATTCGAACATTTTTTCGGGTGTACGATGGGCGCTGACGACCTTAGCTTCGAAGGCCACATCAAACGACTCGAGAATTTCGGCGGCGTTCGACATTGTCGGCCAATCCGAATTGCTTCCCATGATGATCCCGACTGACGGTGATTCGCTAGACATTTTGGTAGATAAAAAGGAGGTTTTGCGAGTCCATCATTTGGTAGCTACGAGGGATCGCGCAAGGAGAATCTTGGCAGGTAACCGACTGCTGTAGAAATAAGAGGGCAAGTTGGATTTGGGGATTAGTAGATGTTCGGCATGTCTGAGTAAATTAAGTTGAGGGGGTGGAAAGCGGCGTCCTCGACGCTTTTGGTAGAATGATAGAACGCGAGTCGAGGACGCCTCGCGCCACCCTACAATATGTCTCCATGACAAGCGTGAGACTTTTTAGACGGTCATTTAAATATGCCGCTACTGTAGTTCAAATTACAGTTGACGTAGCGGAACGTCTGAGACGTTCCGACTCCCAAAAGAAAAATATCGCTCCCTCTAGCGTTGCCAGAAAGAGACCACCCCATCAGTTTCGCAGGAGTGAAGTACATTCTTTCTCTAGACCAAGGTACAACGAGTTCGCGTTCCATTCTTTTCGACAAAAAAGGGCGTATCGTCGCTTCCGATCAATACGAGTTTCCTCAGATATATCCAAAGCCCGGCTGGGTAGAGCACGATCCCCAGTCGATTTGGGAGACGCAAAAGAAATCCATTGAAGGGGCTTTAAAGAGCGCAGACGCTTCTTGGGATGATGTAGCCGCTGTTGGAATCGCAAATCAGCGGGAAACGGTGGCCTTTTGGGACAAGGAATCGGGTGAGCCGATCTGCAATGCGATCGTTTGGCAAGACCGTCGCACGGCGAACTACTGTTCGCAGTTAAAGTCCGATGGCAGGGAAGACTGGATACAAGAAACGACAGGCCTTCTGCTGGATCCTTACTTTTCCGCTACAAAAATCAAATGGATACTGGAGAACAGCAAAGAGATTCGCGAGCTGGCTGACGCAGACCGACTGGCTATCGGAACTATGGATACATGGCTCATCTGGAATCTCTCCCGTGGCGCTTCCCATGTGACCGATGTTTCTAATGCCAGTCGCACGTTGCTCATGAATTTGCGAAGTTGCCAATGGGACGAGGAGCTCCTCCAGCTTTTCGGGATACCGAAATCCGTCCTGCCGCAGATCGTCGATTCAAGCGGCGAATTGGCGAAAGTCTCGCCGAAAATTTCAGATCGCGAAACGCCCATCTCCGGTATCGCAGGCGATCAGCAAGCTGCTCTTTTTGGTCAGCTCTGTTTCGAGAAGGGCATGATCAAGAGCACCTACGGAACGGGCTGCTTTATCTTAATGCAGGTAGGCGAGAAACCTGTTGCTTCCAAGAATAGACTGCTTTCTACTGTAGCTTGGCGAGTGAACGGAAAAACTGAATACGCTCTAGAAGGAAGCGTATTTATCGGAGGAGCGGCGGTGCAGTGGCTGCGAGATGAACTGAGAATCATTGAAAGCGCTCCCGAGGTCGAGGAGTTGGCCTCCCAAGTAGAAGATAGTGGAGGCGTTTTTGTCGTCCCTGCGTTTACTGGTTTGGGAGCTCCTTATTGGGATCCCTATGCTCGAGGAGCGGTGCTAGGCCTGACGCGTGGCAGTTCGCGAGCCCATATTGCCCGAGCGACCTTGGATGGGATTGCTTATCAAGTCGCCGATGTAGCCGAAGCCATGGAACAGGACGCCGGGAGCAAGATCGATTCGCTTCAAGCCGATGGGGGCGCTTCGGCCAACAATATTCTTATGCAGACTCAAGCTGACCTCTTGGCCGCTAAGGTTTCACGCCCCAAGCTTGTCGAAACGACCGCTTTGGGCGCGGCTTTTCTGGCCGGACTCGGTGTTGGTTTCTGGTCTTCGAAGGAAGAGCTTGTTGAACTAATTGAGCCTGATCGCGAATTTGAGCCTTCTCTCGAATCCGAAGAGCGAACCCGAAAGCTAGCCAAGTGGCGTAAAGCTGTTGATAGGGTCAAAGATTGGGAAACCGAATAGGTGGATCACATTTATCACTCTCATTAATTGTGGGCGTGACTTTGTGCCGCGATATTCCTATCGAGGAATCGCGGCTTAAAGCTGCTCTTACTGGTTTCTAGAATCACAATGGGAAGTAGACTGGATATAGAAGAAGAGGTAGAAGTGGGGGAAATAGATAAATAATGAGGGATTGCTTTTCTTAGGCGCGCTCACCAACGTTTACGTATGTCGCGTAACGTTATCAGCTTTAATTACACTTTGAAAGACAAGGCAGGTCAGGTTCTGGATCAGTCTCAGCCGAATCAGCCGCTTACCTATCTGGAGGGAAGCAACACAATTATCCAGGGACTCGAAACAGGACTATCGAAGCTAAATGTTGGGGACATGGAGGAAATCATTGTTCGCCCTGAAAACGGCTACGGCTTTCGTGACGAATCGCAGGTCGATGTGATTTCACGTTCTCAACTCCCTGTTGAAGAGATTTCAGTCGGCGACTACTTTCAGGCGGGCAACGATGCTCACGCTCCGGTTGTCCAGGTCGTGAAGATCGATGGTGATAATGTTACTCTGGACGCCAACCATCCGTTGGCTGGAGTGGATCTTTTCTTCTCTGTCGAGCTCGTCGGAAAGCGTGAAGCTACCGAGGAAGAGCTAAGCCATGGTCATGCCCATACTGAAGGTGGCTGTTGCGGAGGGCATGATAATGGCGGTTGTGGCTGCCATTAGACGTTTTCTCAATTCGTATAGAACTGAAGGATACGGCTAGGCTCTTTCGAGAGGCTTGCCCCATATCACGCGACCTCTAATCTCTCTGACAACTTGTCCGCTTTGGCAATACTTTGTGAGGACATCTTTAAGTTTAGCGTCGAATTCTTCTGCTTCGATCTTGTCCATCCGATCACGAGAGAATCCATTTCTGGCGTGAGCGGATTCGATGAATGCGTCAATGGATTGTCTGAACTCAATTGGCTTTGTTTCTCTACAGCCTTTCTTTTTAAACAATCCTTTTGTCTCTAAATCGGCTGAGATTGTGTTCATATCGTAGGGCCGAAAGTCTTTATTCATCGAATACCGACTGAAGATAGGTCTAGCTTCTGTCTCCCATGGTGTTGGCAAAGCGACGTCTTCGACTAGAGCTAGATGTCCCTCGTTTTTCAATACGCTAGCGAAACGTGGCAATACTGCATCCCAGTCCATCCAGTGCAGACTAGCTGCGGCTACGATCAAGCTGTAAGGTCCCTCTAGAGGAGCTTCTTCCATCGAGCTGCAAATCCAGTTTATCTTTGGATTGTCGCCTTCCGTAGAGGCCTTGCCTCGTCTAATCATGGCTTCAGAAATATCAACAGCATCAATTCCATCTACCTTTTGTACTATTTCCCTAGCGACGTATCCTGTGCCGCAGCCTGCGTCCAAAATCTTCCAGGGTCGATCCATCGGCTCAAGCAACTGTACGAGGAAATCCAAAGTCTCAGCCGGGTATTGAGGCCGGAAATGATAAGCTTCTACTACGCTCTCGTCTTGAAAGACGCTAGCGTATTCAGTTTCCCATTGCTTGTGCTTGGCAGACATTTTGGAGCCTTTGTTGGTCTCATCAAGTAGAATTAGCAAGATTACTGTGGAGAGCTAAAGGGGGTGTCCATTACTATAAACTGTAGCGACCCGCTCAAAAAACCTGCGAATTGTTCGCAGGTTTTTTATTTAAAACTTAACTACAGATAGAAGTCTTTTCTCTAATTATCCAAGCTGATCTCTATCGCCGGAGGCTCTGGAATGTCATCGGCCGATAGTTCGAGCGCTATACTGGGAGCGATGATTAGAGCTACAACGGACAGCAGCTTTAAGAGGATATTGAGAGAGGGACCTGAGGTATCTTTGAAGGGGTCGCCTACCGTGTCGCCGACTACGGCCGCCTTGTGGGCGTCAGAGCCCTTGCGGTAGGTCTCGCCGTTGATCTCGATTCCTTCCTCGATCATCTTCTTGGCGTTGTCCCACGCTCCGCCTGAATTGGCTTGGAATATAGCCATCAGTACGCCAGAGACGGTCACTCCTGCCAGAAGCCCTCCCAGCATTTCGGCGCCGCCTATGAAACCGATGGCTACGGGGGCAGTGATGGCTAAAAGTCCGGGCAGGATCATCTCCTTGATGGAGGCTTTGGTAGAAATATCGACGCACTTGTCGTACTCAGGCACTCCGTGAGCGGCGTTAAATGTATCCAAATCTTCCTGACTCCATGATTCTTGGTCTTCGTTGCCTGGCTTGTTCATGACGTCAAGAGCAGCTCTTAATTGAGGGAGATCGCGGAACTGGCGTCTGACTTCCTCGATCATAGACATGGCGGCTCGTCCCACCGCGTTCATGCTTAGGGCCGAGAAAACGAAGGGCAGCATGGCCCCGAGAAAGAGGCCTGCCATGACGGTTGGAGAGGAAATGTCGATGGAAGAGACGTTGGCTTGCTGCATGAAAGCGGCGAAGAGAGCGAGAGCGGTCAAGGCTGCTGACCCGATGGCGAAGCCTTTTCCAATGGCGGCGGTGGTGTTGCCCACTGCGTCTAGCTTATCTGTGCGGCCGCGCACTTCGCTGGGGAGCTCAGCCATCTCCGCGATGCCTCCAGCGTTGTCGGAGATTGGTCCATAGGCGTCGACGGCAAGTTGTATTCCTGTATTGGCCAACATGCCGACAGCTGCGATAGCGATTCCATAAAGCCCGGCGAATTGGTGCGAAATCAGGATAGCGGCTACTATCAAGATTATGGGTACAGCTGTGCTCAACATGCCAACGCCTAATCCTGCGATGATGTTGGTGGCTGAACCAGTTAGCGATTGGCGTGCGATTGAGATGACCGGTTTCGTTCCGGTTCCGGTATAGTATTCGGTGATCTTACCGATACCCAATCCTGCTGCTAAACCTGCAATGGTTGCAAAGAAAACCCCGTTCGACGTGTATTCATTTCCTCCTACCGTCCATGATTCAGGAAGGAAAGTTCTGATAATAAAATAGGAAGCGATGAGCATGGCTCCGGCTGAGCCAAATTCTCCGATATTCAAAGCTCCGTGTGGGCTGCCGCCATCCTTCACTTTCACGAAAAAGGTGCCCAATATCGACATGATGATGCCGCAGGCGGCTAAAGCGAGTGGTAGGAAGATGGGTCCCATGCCGCCGAAGCTTTCCTGAAATTCAGGCAGCGTTACAAACGCGGCTCCCAAAACCATGGTTGCCAGAATCGACCCTACGTAGGATTCAAAAAGGTCGGCTCCCATGCCAGCGACGTCGCCAACATTGTCTCCAACATTATCAGCAATGGTTGCTGGATTAAGAGGGTGATCTTCGGGAATGCCCGCTTCAACCTTACCTACAAGGTCGGCTCCCACATCGGCAGCTTTGGTATAGATGCCGCCGCCTACGCGAGCGAAAAGAGCGATCGAGGAAGCTCCGAGGGAGAAGCCAGCTAGCACGTTGAGGATGCGCTCGATACTCCATTCGGCTCCAATGAAAGCTCCGTATAAAATGAAGAGGCTGCTCAAACCCAGAACTCCCAGTCCGACTACGCCTAAGCCCATGACCGAGCCTCCGCTGAAAGCTACTTCCAGCGCTTTTCCAAGAGACGTCCTAGCTGCATTGGTGGTTCTAACGTTCGCCTTTGTGGCCACCCGCATCCCGATAAAGCCGGCTAAGCCAGAGCAGAGCGCGCCAACGATGAAGGATAGAGCGACGAGGGCGTGAGAGTTCGTCTCGTTCGAGCCTTTGATGGCCAGGATCACCGCGACCGCGACCACGAAAATCGATAGAATTTTGTATTCAGCCTTTAGGAACGCCATGGCCCCGACGGCAATATTCTTGGCAATTCGAGCCATGTTTTCTTCGCCAACATCTTGCTTAGCGACCCAAGCGCTTTTCCACGCTACGAAAATGAGGGCAAGAATTCCGAACAATGGCAGGAAGTAGATAACGGTATCCATAGTGATTTGTTGATTTTGAGAGTCTGGGTCGCTGGGATTCGAGGGTTTGAGAAAATGTAGAGACAGGTTCGTTGTGATCGCAAGCGCCTTTGGCGATTCAAAAAGCTTTTCTTAGAGGAATAATCCTGAAATCGAGTTTGATTCTCTAGTTTCAGGCAATTGGTGGTTGCAGCTTTAACCATTAAGCGTTACGAACTTGCGATTCAATGAAGTTCGCTCATCCCGACTCTCGTAATCAGAAAGGTTTTTCTCTTTATAAGCTGAGTTTATCTTTCGACTACACAACTAGCTTTTCAGCTTAATCTGCCATTAGCTTAGCCACGCTGTCTTGAATGGCATCAGCCCATATCCGATAGCCTTCTCTGGAAGGGTGAAGCTTGTCTGGCATGACGCTCTCCGGAATGTAACCATCTTCGTCAAGAAACTGAGACCCTATATCCAAATAATGGATGCGAGAGTCGTCGTGTAGATCTTTGATCATTTCATTGGCGGCTAGGGTTTTGGTTCGCTTTGGATCGTCAGGCGTTCCTCTAGGGAAAATGCCCAAGAGCAGAATCTTGGTATTTGGCAGCTTTTCTTGGATACTGAGGCAAACGGCTTCGACGCCTTCCGCGATCTCTTCGGAAGAACTGGTTCGCCAGTTATTGGTACCGATCATCAGCACGCAAAGTTTTGGAGAAATGCCATCGAGCGTCCCATTGTCGATGCGCCAGAGCACGTGCTCGGTGCGATCTCCGCCAAACCCCATGTTGACCGCGTTCAATTTGGCGAAGCGCTCGTCCCAAACCGGTCTTCCTTTATCGGGAAACTTGAACCAGTGTGTGATGGAATCGCCGACGAAGATCATATCGACAGGGCCCGATTGGTTTCGTTTCTTGATCGATTCGTGGCGCTCCAGCCATCCCTCTCCATCCAGGTTATCGTAAATCTTGTCCAGCCTGGGAACGGGAACGACGGCTGTGTTGGCCAATAGGGTTTGTATCGATAAAGTCGATATAACTAGAGCCTTTAGGGCATTTATGTAGAATTGAGATGAAAGGAAGCGGGACATTGTCTGATGAAGTATTTGGAGTTTGTATTGAAGTTTTGGAAGCATTAGAGCTTTGCGGAGTAGAGGGAGCATTGGATAGCGGCGACGACATAAAGCAATGGGGCAAGAAGAAGTGCCCAAAACAATGGACCCTCAAGTTTGGGCAGGAATAGACATAGGATTCCCGAAAGCAAAATGACGACCGACCAAGCAAAGAGGATCTTACCGCCCTTTTTATTCATTTTGTACCAATGCTCTTCCGATTCGAACGACTTGAAGAGGCGAATTCCATACCAGTTATTCATCTTCACCATTCCCTTGATTAAGGGAACGGACAGTCCTCCGACTAGCAAGCCGCAGCCGATATTGCAGATTGCAATAGTGAGGTTAACGTTATCCATCAGGGTTTATTCCTGGTTTTAGGGCGATTAGGCTGATCTTTTTTCGAAGCATTTTCGCTCTAAAACGACCCGCCGGAATTTTCAAAAGCTAGGGCTTCCCAGCTCTGGGAACAAGCCCTTTCTCCCGACTAGTCGAGCCAATCGATTTGCTTCTCGCTTTGTCCTGATTTTAGAGTCGGTCGCTTCATGAGTTTTGCAGCGACCCCGCTTTTTTTGAAACCGGCATAGCTTTTTGACATATATTTAGAGGGAAATTCTTAAGCCCCCACTCAAGTTGCCGATTTAAAAAAGTTGAAAAAATCCTTATGAAACGCTCGCTGTTTATGGTGATTTGTAACAGAAATTCCAATACATATTGCGTAGTTTTGGAATGTGTTTCATTGGGAGTCTCTGGGAAGCCTTTATTCCCGTAGTCGAATCCATCTTTTACACGAATTCAATTTGCCGAAATGTCCGATACTAGCGAACTGAACGAAATTCTTTCTCTTTCCTCTCGAATCGTTGAAGCCATGCAAGGAGATAGCGGAGGGCTTGAGGTGTCTATGCTTGCTTGGGAGTACGCTGCGGCCGTTGAGAAGGCCAATGAAGATTTGAAGGAATGCGCAGCTCTTTTGAGCAAGGGAGCCTCTATCGATTCCTTTATTAGAATTCATCTGAGCCCAAAACTAATCGAACGGGCTGAATCTCTGAAGTTCGATCAGCGCGAGCAATGGGACCAATGCTGCGATAGCTTTGGTTGGAAGAAAGCGGAGCCTCTTAACGAGGAAGTTCTGAACCTCTTGAAGAGCTCGTTTCAAGAAGGCGAGAAACTCAAGGAATGGCTCATAGGGATTTTTCGCGAGCGCCGTTCCTCGGAAAATCCCGAAAAGGCGATTCCCGTAATCCAGGTTATCCTGGATCTATTCCCGGAAGACGCCGGGTTGAAAGCGGAATACTCGACTTTACAAAAGAAGACATTGGCCCAAGCCGAAGCGGACTTCATGGCCCTGTCTGCTGGCCTTTTGCCAGATGAAACTCCCAAAGAAGTCATCGAACGTTACCTCGCCTGTAATGTCGACCTTCCAAAATCGGATCCCGAGGTGAAGGCCTATTTCGAAGCGGAGAGAGCCGAGAAAGAAACTGCTCTGTTAAGCAAAGTGGGTGACCTCTTGCATAGCGCGGAGAATACTTCGGATGACAATTGGAAGGAAATCGAACAGAAGTACCTGAATTGTGAATACGAAGTCTATTCGTCTGGACTAAAAGACGTCATCGACGTTGAGTCGCTGGAGAAACTAAAGTCTCTCACTGCAAAGATAGAAGACTATCGCGGAGCTCATGATATGAACATGCAGCTCAAAGACGCTGTCGAAGCCCTGCCTTCCGCTAAGGGAACTGAAGCTAAGGAAATAAAAGAGACGATCTCTCATCTTAAAGAGCGAATCCATGAATTGAAGTATGAGTTGCTTCCGGAATTGCAGAACGACGTAGCGAAGGCTCCCAAAAAAGAGAAGACGACATCTAAAAAGAAGGAGAAATCGTCAAAGAATGGACTTTGGATTGGTTTAGGAGCCGCCGCTTCGCTAGCAATATCGGTTGGAGTTTGGATCTTCTTGCAGGGTAGTGGAAAAGTTTCGGATTCGCCGAAAAAAATCGTTCGTAGTGAATCTGCAGTTACAGAATCTCTCGAAGAAGCTGTCAGCCCGTCTGCAGAGGGATCGATTGAAGAGACTCCGGAACTAGAAGAGCTGACTGTCTCAAGCGAACCTGGAGTTCCGGCTTTGGAGGAACCGATGGTCCAGTCCGAACCTGAGGTAGCTAAAATCGAGGAGTCTGAAGTTTCAGCTCCCGAAGTGGTCTCAGCAGTCGCGGATGAATCTGAAATTGTTGCCCGAGTCGATGAAAGCCCGAGCGATATGGTCAAGCGGTATCAGGAACGCTTGGACAAAGCCTATGAGGACGTAGCTAACGAGCTAGAGGCTCTGATTAGCCAAGAATATACGCCTGAAATGGACCGAGAAGTGATGCTGCTCCTTGAGATAGCTGCCGAAAAACGAACGGTCGCTAGCGATAGCCCGGAGGTCGAGGCAGTCGCTCGACGAATCGAGGAGCTTGAGATTCGGTTCATCGATATAAAGACTCCGGATTTAGAAGATCTCATTGCCATAGCGGAAGATTTAAAGAAGAATTTGGATGAGAAAATCGAGGCGGTCGAAGCGTCAAAAGACCTGAACGATTTCGATTCAACCTCGGAAGAGGCTAGGACAGTATTGGCTGAGTTGAAGCAAGCTCAGCAAGATATTCTAGAGATAGACTCAGGCTATTCTGATGAAGCTGTTGCTACGTTGGAATCTCGCTTAGCTGAAACCGGAGATAAATGGACCGACCTTATCGAAATTCGAGATCAGCTGTCTCAGGCTCAGAGTCTCGACGATTATATCAAGCCTTTGAGACGTATAGAAAATCTGGATATAGCTTCGAGTGTGGAAAAGGAAGGAGCTCTCAAGATCCTTGGACTGCAATCCGAGTTTGAGAACATGCTGCAGAAGCTAGTCGTTCCTGGCGGCCAGGAAGTCTGGAAAGCTTTCGCTTCTGCCGAAGATTACAAGGATGCTACTCCTTCTCTTTCGTTTTCGGAAAGAGCTCTTTTGCAAAAACTGGCTCGCGCGACTCTCTACTCCAAAGTCTTTGTATCCAATGTTCGATTCTACCAGGGAAGTGATACGCCTCAGAGCGAGGAAAAGGTCTACCTTTCTCAACCCATCACCAATATCGATAAGAAGAGTCGGAAAGGCATCAACCAGACATTTATCGAATACGGATTCGATTTGGAAGGGCGGCCCTCGAATGAGCCACGTAGCGTTAGTATTTTAAGTCAGCCAGACGGTTCCGCTTTTGGCTATTTCTATGAAGTTTCCTATATTTCACCAGAATCTGAATACTTTTTTGGCGTCATTCAGCCAACGCTAAACGCTATGGTAGATGGAGCTCCTCGTTTCACTGCTATCGAACTTGCAGAGAAATTGAACAGAATGGAAAAGCTCTCGCCTGCTTTCCGCGTTTACTGGAAAGGCCAGCTGCTTGCGTTCATGTCTAAGGATCCATGGAAGTGGGGCTTAAAGCTTTCGCCGACCTTGCAGAGAGAAGCGATCGAACTAACTCAATTCGAGGAAGATGGGCTTAACCACTACACTTGGCTTTCTACGGTTGAGCGAGAATCTCCATCGGAAAAATACCTGACCCATTTGAAGTCGGGAGCCGAGCAGCAGTCAAAGGAAGAAGCCATTGCTTTGGCTTCGCTCTTGCAGACTGCGGCCAGGGGCAAATTGGTACCGGTTGGCTTCGCCGATGCCTCGGGAAAAATTCACTACACTTCGAAAATCAATACCTCGGAGCGACTTTGGACGTTGAATCCAGAAACCGGAGAGCTTGAGCAACTAGTTTCCGGAATGAAGCTCTCGGCGTACATGCCTGTGGTTTCCTATCGCATTGGCGATCAAGACGCTGAGCAGATTTTAGAGGATACCTCAAAGTCGAGTGGGATGGAGCTGAATGGATCTTCTTTTAATCCTTTGTTGCCTCCGCTTTTCGCCAAGTAAGCATCGAGTCTTTACTCTGAAAATTTATCAGAGCTGTTGCGCGCCAACAGCATTTTGATACGTTTGAAAATTGGGCGTAACCACGCTTCTCGCAAAGGCGTCTCTTTGTGTTGAGCAACTCCCTCGCGCCCACCTTTACCTACTACCCTTATGACTAGAATTCCTCTCCTTTTGCCTAAACTATTTAGGCTGGTCCTTCTATTGCTATGTTTTGCGGTTCCGCTTGGCTTCTCGCAAGAAGAGGCTCCTAGCGATACGGAAGCTGGTGAAACCCGGCCCAAGCGGTCCTTCGATCTTGAAGCTTGGAAGCAGCAGCAAGTCGATCGCATCAATCAGCAGGTTTTGGATTTCCTGGATAAAATGGATACCATGCCGGCTGACGACACCGAGCGTCGTCAGGAATTTGCCAATACGCTTGGCAAATTTTATGTTGATGAATTGAAGCTGAACATGCAGACCCGCAAGTTGCGTAACCAAGCTGGAGGAGGTCAAAGAAGAGGTGATGGACAGCGAGGTGGCGGTGGCGGACCCCAAGGCCGTAATCCAGAACTTCGGGCTCAAATGATGGAGCTTCGTGGGCAAAGGGAAGCCATTCGAACCGATCTTGCAAAATCCGTGCGCAAGCTGCTGGACAAACAAGAGTTTAAGCAATATCGCAAAGTGTCCAAAGAGATGATTCCGGAACTTCCTCAAATGCGTGGCCCTGGTGGCGGCGGTGGTCGCGGTGGAGGAGGGGGCGGCCGCGGTGGTGGTGGTGGCGGTGGATTTTAGTACCGTCTCTACCTAGGCTTTTTGAAATTTCACGCGACACTTTTAACTTCGAAGATCATTTCTGGAGAGCTATCATCAAGAGTCCGTTTGTCGAAGGATCCGTATGTATTGACAATCTCAAGACTAGATAGTTTGAACAGAGCAAGCATCTGAGGGTAGGTAAAGAAAGTCATGGTCAGCTCATTCTCCTCTTCCAAGATCAGCTTCCCGTTCCGATAGGTGCGATAGATCATGGCTCCAGTAAAACTCAGATTGACCTTGCTGATACTGTCTTTGCGGAAATAGCGTTCAATTTTATCACCGTCATCGTTTTCCCATGACAGCTCTAGGAATTCCTCTCCTATCCCGGAAAAGGCTTTGTCGAATTTCGGAAAGAACATATCGAGAACGAGACGACCGTCATTTGCCAGATGGCGCTTGACTGAAGCTAGCGCCGCCAGTTGGTCTTCCATGGTATGCATATGCTGAAAGGGTCGAAAAGGAATGATTGCCAAAGAAAACTTCTCTTGAAGATCCAGGTTTCTCATGTCGCCAACCTGCAGGTTGACTTTCGATCTTACGCTTTCTTCTTCCTCGGCTAGGTTCGCCTCCAATACGGACAGCATCGAGCGCGATTGATCGACCCCTGTAATGGAAATTCCCTTGCGAGCGATTGGCAAAAGAATGCGTCCGGTACCGCAACCTATTTCCAAGACGGGACCACCATCTTCTTCCGCCAGCGGCAGGTAGAATGGAATGTCCACTAGGTTGGTCTTTGCCGTGTACGAAGCATCGTAATGCTTCGAAGTTACAATATAGCTATCTTCTTCGATCATTTTCCCTCCCTTTTGTATCGAAGAAGCGGGTATGGAGGTTAATTTCTGTGAAGCAAGCTAATTATACCGTTAGCGCTCAACGTGTATCAATCGGAATGTTCTAAACGTTCCGCTGCGAAATATAGCTATAGTTGGTTTGTAGCAGAGTATATAAAATATGTCGCGCTACTAGATTATCTGCAGATCGACTTTTTTGCCAGCAATGGCTAGATTTTCGTCGATCATCTGGCGGTCCCACATTTCGGAGATGACGGCGGTAAGATTCGGATTTTGCAGGGCCCAAAGATAGCCTTTAACCGGAAGCTTCATTTCTTCAGGTATGGCGTGATGAAGTTTTTGGATACGCCAGTCTTGAATAGGTTGCAGCGCTTTGTGAGGCGTATAGATGGACGAAGCCGCCTTCATGGCGATGATGCCGACTCCACTTTTCACTGCGTTTTCCACTGCCAGATCCATGGTGCCTTGATTGACAATGTTGTAGGCGCACATGGCCATATCGTAATATCCCAGCTCGACAGCTTTGTTTAGCATGCGTGGCGGATCGTTGTGAATGGAGAGCCCCGAAAAGCGGGCTTTGCCTTGCTTCTTCAATTGCTCGAAAACTTCCGGGATCACCGGATCTTCTAACTCTTCCGGTAGACGGCCGCCGTGCGGACAATGCAGTATATCCACATAATCAGTACGCAGACGCTTGAGGCTGACTTCGAAAGATTCGATAAGCCTCTCCTTCATCAGCTTGTGAAACTTGGTCTGATTCACGTATTCCCGCCTTATGACTAGGCTTAGATATCCCTTGTTGATGGCTGCGCGATGACGGGGAAAATATTCGAAAAAATAGCCGGGCCTCATGACTCCACGCTCTGCAATCAAGTCTTTGGCCTTTTTCCGCAGGGCTTCTTGCTTCTCGCCTGGCAAGCCCCTGAAGATCTCCGTGCAGTGGCGGTCGAGGTAGTCTGTGTATTCGCTGAGTTTTGTGGAAATGAAGACTTTCTCGCGCATTCCTGGTTGGCTGGTCAGCATACCCAAAGCCTCTTCGCTTTTGCCCCGTCCGTAGCGATAACCCGAGTCGAAATAGTTTAATCCTCGTTCGATGGCGTATTCGAAAGTCTCGTAGTTGTCGGGATTCATGGGCCCGCTTCCGCCTTGGACGATTTCCGAAATCATGAGTCCGGTACTTCCGAGCTGTCGGTAGGACATGCCATCGACCTTGTTTCGCCACTCTTGCGGATGTGTCTGACGAGATATTGGTTTACTTTGCGATGCCGCTGCCAGTCTGCCGCCCGTGGCAATAGCGCCAGCAGCGAGCGTGGCTTCTTTTACAAAGGTTCTTCGACTCGGGTGATTCATAGGGTCTTCAATCTAAGCTGATTGAAGGTCCAATCGAGCCCAGCTTCAAGGTCGCGTTTCGCCTCTTGATAGTCTTTTCGTCTGCCGTGGTTTCGGAAAGTTTACGAAAATTGGCTTTTGCCGAAATTTATGGGAATAAAACACATAGGTTTTTCCTCTGATAGGTGATGATTGCGCGTCTCGAAAATTTAGCCATCTCTCGCAGCCGATCCTTCTGGCCAGCTATTCTTTGCAAATCGATGGGAACTGCCAATCGTTTTGCCTAAAACACTATCTTCCGTCATCATGCCGCATTCCTTTCAAGAGGTCGTCGAGGCCTTCTATCAAAACCTCTACCGGTTCGCTCTCAGCCTCTGCCGATGTAATGACCAGGCTTGGGACCTTACCCAGGAAACCTTCCTGCGATGGGCCAAGAAACGCTCGAGCATTCGTTCCCAAGCCGCGACCAAATCCTGGCTTTATACGACTCTCTATCGGGAGTTTTTAAAATCGGTGAAACTTAGCTCTCGATGCGAATCCATTGACCATGAGAATGCGGATGAAACCACGCACGCCATTGACGGCGATCAGATTCGCAGTGCCGAAGCTCAAGATGTTCTTAACGAGCTAATGCGACTCAAAGACGGCTACCGCCAAGTGGTTAGCCTCTACTTTCTGGAATCCTATTCTTATAAGGAAATTTCTGAAATTTTGAATATCCCAATTGGAACGGTCATGTCGCGACTTGCTAGGGGAAAGGAAATGCTTAAGGAAAATCTCAGCCGACCAACCAGGTCTGCTAACGTGCTTCCTTTTACAGGAGAGCAAAGGAGGAATTATGGATAAGGACGAAGCCAAACTGATCTTGGCAAACTGCACTTTGGACAATGCGCCCCAAGGCGATGCCAAGTTTGAAGAAGCATTGCGTATTGCTGAAAAGGATACCGAACTTAAAGCGTGGTGGGAATCCATGCAGTCGACGGATCGTATCCTGCAGGAGAAACTGCATCAGGCTGCCGTTCCTTCCGACTTGAAGTCGTCGCTTTACGCTTCGCTCGAAGGGACTCGGAACAAGCGGAGATCGAAAAGGCTCCTGTTTCGCTATCTCTCCTTAGCGGCCAGTTTGCTTATCGCGACATATGTATATTTTCAATACATCGTTGATTATAGTGACGACTACATTGGACCGCTGGCGGATCGTTCGTTTCAGTATTCCTTTGATGGTCCGCGCTTAAGCTATTTCAATAAAGACACGAAGATGCTTACCCAATGGCTTGAAGAGCAGGATTTCGATTTGCCAGACGCTCTGCCTCCAAAGCTTTTAGCCCAGAAGGGTATCGGCTGCCGTCCATTGAACTGGTCTGAAGAACGCGTCGCCCTTATTTGTTTTAAGGCAGACACAGTCTATCATCTCTTCATCGGCATGAAGGACGATTTTCAGGATTTCGATGCGACTCCCGAGATAGCTTTCGAAGGACGCAAAAAGGGTTGGACCCTTTCCAAATGGACCTCGGACGACTATGTTTTCGTTCTTACCGCGCAGGCTAAGCAGTCAGAGATGGAAAGCTTTCTGGCAGGATACGAACCGCTGCTTGAAGACCTTGGTATCGGTGGTGAAGCTTAAGCTAGCCAATAGCAAATTGTAGCGGCGATCGCTGATCGTCGGTTAGGAAGTCTCGACG
>JANQKI010000256.1 GCA_028281165.1 Opitutaceae bacterium
AACCTATCTTGGCGCCGCTGAGAGCAATTTTGGTCCAGATCAAGGCGTGCTTGAAAAGCGAATACCATAGGTATTTGTTTTCAAGCAGAACGCCGACCTGGGCCGAAAGGGCTTCAGCCCTCTGGGGTTGCGAGTGAATTCGCCTTGGGCTGCTTTCGCTTTGGCGAGGATAGGCCTACGGGATACCCGTAGCTAAAGCCGCCTCGCCCAAGGCAAATTCATTCGCAACGGCATCCAAGATAGGTTTTGGGATAGGTTCTAAACAACGGTGTACACTTTTTTGTTGGGATCGAAGCCAGGGAGATTACGCTCACCACGCTCGCCGTTAAGCACATCATTGAAAAAGGATCGAACCGCCGGATTATTTTGAGCGGCCTTGTCGGAAAAATAACTATGGGAGTCATCTACTGATTGAGCATCTGTCACGTCTAAATAAATGGATGTATCCGAATCAAGATTACGCACAAAATGACCTAATCGAGCTCTTTGAGCAGAGCCCAACTTCCGGCGCGACCAGCCCAAGGCGAAGTCATTCTCATTGATCGTAATGTAGACCCGACGACGATGAGCGATCTTATCTACAAACTCAGCATGTCCCGCATTATTAACGTCGGCTGCGCAAAGGATGATATTATCGAAAATAAGCGTCTCGCCTTGATAGATAGACGACTTTAGGAGATTCTTGAGCAGATAGTTGCCCATGCTGTGGCAAAGCAAACTAAACTTTTGTCCGCAATCCAACTCGCACTCTCCAATGTAGGTGGAAAGCATTTCCAAGCAGCGATCCAAGGCTCCAATCGACTCTTGAGCGATTCGCTTGTCGCGCTTGTAGCTAGCCGTACCCAGCAAATCCTTACCGATGTTGCGCTTCCCCTCGCCTCCGCCACGTGATGGCCAAGTGAACAGAATTACTTCCACATCATAAAGTCGCTCCACCCAATGAGCGGTTTCGATCGCAGAGCGAATATTCGTATTGTATCCATGAACGAAAAACACGCAGTTGCGCTTCTTTTCCATCATTCGCTTCTGCAGCTTTTTGAATAGCTGAAAACTCGGACGGCGATTGATACTCGTATTGGAAGTGATGACGCTCTTTTCCTGGATAAGATCGACCTTCCAGTCATTGCCTATCTTGTTGGCCGTAGCCAAACGCAGTTCGCTAATTCCTTTGGCATTCGATCCGGTGCCGAATTTAAACGTAGGATTATTTTCCTCGTCGAGTTCTCGATTCGTTACGATATACATGATTTTCCGGGCTAGGGTTTAGAAAAGATTGCAGAGTAGGAACAGAATCAGACTCAGAAAAGCTTTTTCGAGAAAGTCATTAAAAAGCAACTGCAAGCCAGTTGGGGTATAGAAAAGAAACGGCCGCTACATTTAGCAGCGACCGTTTAAAGAACTAGAACCTATCCCAAGAAATAGTAGGCTACTTGCTTGGGAACGCGTAGTCGAACTGCAGGCTCACCTTGGTCGTGTCTGCGCTGAAGCTGTCAGCATCGTAGAACGAGACCTTCAAGACTGACATCAGCCCATCGGCCAACTTATATTTGAAGACGCCATCAATCTCAGTGCCATAGTCGATCCCGCCAACGTCTGAGGAGAAATCGTGATAGACAATCGCGAAAGGAACAGGGCCGAGTTTTCCACCATATGAAATGTAGAAATCTTCCAATCCAGCCGCAGGAGTAGCAAGGAATTTGTCGGACCAGCCATTAAAGGCATGAAGCGTAGCCAAAGGCGTTTTAAAACTGACCCCATTGTCCGAACCCAAAAGCTCGTATCCAGCCGTTAACGACCCGCCGGCAAAAGTCGCTTTCAATTCGGCTGCAAGGTAATCGGCATCGTAGTTAGCCAAGGAAGGGCTTCCACCATTGTCGCCCTGGATGGCATAGCTTGCCGCATAGGAAAACTTCAGCTCCTCGCTACTGGGCAGGTCGCCCGTCGCCCTAAAACCATAAGTGTCGGATGAAAGAGCAGCAGCATTCTCGAAATCGAGTAGGTATCCAAAAGCGGATACATTGAATTCGGGAGAGACTTTAAAAGCTCCGTGGGCTATAATGGAGTCAGACTCCAGGTTGGTAAGAGCCGCAGCGGTACCATCGTTACCCAAGATTCGGTTAACGTTGTCGATGTAGCCAAATTGCAATGTGGTTTCAGAGTTTGGCGTTAATCCGAAAACCGCAGCGTCATAGGTCTGCTCGTTCTGCCGCCAACCGACGTTGCCAATAAAGCGAGCATTGTCTAGAATCCAACGCTGGCGACCGAGTTTCGCATTCATGGTCTCGTCTTTGTAAGCGAGGAAATACTGATTGATCTCCGTCACTTCCATATCGGCGATCACCCCCTTGCCACGGGTGCGACCGGGCAGGCCGTAGTCGGACTCGTCATTGATCACCGCCACATTTTCAAAGTCAACCGTGGCCGAATAGCCATTCATGGAAGAGGTCTGCCACCCCAGGCGCGAACGGAGAGTGAAGGCAGAACCTGTATCCAGACCATCCTGATCCACATACTCGTAACGCAGTCGTTCATTGAGGATAAGCGATCCGCCGGAAATCCATTCCTGGAGATTGCCCGCTTCATCCGCCTGAGACGGAATAGCCCCTGTAGACAAAACCGCCACTAGGGCAGCTAGCCGGAACTCGCCAATTTTGCTTAGTTTTTTCATTTTACTTCTTTCTTATTCAGTCTGATAAAATACAGTATTGTATTCTAATTATCATTACCTAAGACAACCTCGTAGCCTTCATTGGGATTGGGACGACGCGCAATTCGCTTGCGTCGACAAACCGCGCGCCGCCCTGGCTTTGAGAAATTGCAACGACTGACACTAACTCTAATCTATTCGGAAATTCTGTTTCTTGACGTTTCAAAATGCCTATTCGTATCCAATATTCAAATCTATGAAGCGGCTTTCTTCCGCTCTTCCTTCTCCGTTTCGCAATCATTGAGAAACTGTATAAGTCGGCCTCGATAATCGAAAAACTCAGATGTACCCATGATTTCCTGACGATTGCGAGGACGCTCGAAATGGATATCCATCACTTCGCCTACTTTAGCTCCAGGGCCATTAGTCATCATGCAAATACGGTCTGACATGTAGACGGCCTCATCGGGGTCGTGGGTGATCATCATCGTCGTGATCTTGTCGAAGTTTAGGATGTTGAGAATGACGTCCTGCAGTTCCATACGCGTGAGAGAATCCAATCTACCGAAAGGCTCATCAAGGAGCAACATCTTAGGTTTCAACGCGATAGCCCGAGCAATACCTACCCTTTGCTGCATGCCTCCCGAGAGCTCGCGTGGGTATTTCTGCATAGCGTCTGCCAGGCCAACTACGCTAAGAGAGTACTCTACCATGGCTATTTTGTCAGCTTTACTAGCGTCAGGATAG
This sequence comes from Opitutaceae bacterium, assembly GCA_028281165.1. Lineage (GTDB taxonomy): Bacteria > Verrucomicrobiota > Verrucomicrobiia > Opitutales > Opitutaceae > JANQRT01. Next base: position 3,395 of record JANQKI010000256.1, read on the forward strand.
ACTTGCTTTACTCCCAGCATCACATTCTGAAAAGCCGTCATCCAAGGTAGAAGACAGGGAGCCTGAAAGACAACCGCTCGATCCGGTCCAGGTCCGCCAATCTCTTTGCCTGCAACGATAATACCTCCATCGCTTATTGGATTAAGGCCGGCGATCATGGTGAGTACCGTCGATTTACCGCAACCAGAGTGGCCGATAACACTGATAAATTCTCCCTGCGCAATCTTAAGGTTGAATCCATCGACCACCGCAATGTCCTCGCCGAATGGATTCGGGTAGGCCTTCACCACATTGAAAAGTTCTACATATCTATCTTGTAGCATAACTATAAATTGTATTCAATTATACACTTCAACATTGTAGCGATGATCGTGAGATCATCGACTTCGTAATCCATGATCTCACGATCATGGCTACTTCCTTTGCTTGTAAGTTTGGAATTCATACATGCTTCCCACTATGCTGCGTTAAAATGGGCTGGTTTGATATTCGGCATCTTTACGTTGGAATCGACGCGCAACTCCTTGGCCTCCTTGTTCATTCCAATCATAAAATTGGTTACCTCGCTCTTTAGCTTCTTGAATTCCGCGTTCACATTG
>JANQKI010000280.1 GCA_028281165.1 Opitutaceae bacterium
ATCGCGGGATAAACGCGCTCCTACGTGCAAATAGCGCGATCAATCACCTCACTGATCAGAATCTTAGCGCTCCTTAGTGCCCTTCGTGGGCAAAATCGAAAACCAGACAATCATCTCTAGAGAAAAACCGTTATCGCTAACATGAACACCTATCGCGTTTTTTTATTCACTATTCTGAGCCTAGGCTTCCTCGCAACGCTCGCTAAAGCCAAACCCGAATACGACCGAACCAAGCTGCTTAACTTGGAAAAAGACAAACTCGCTATTCAAGGCTACGATCCCGTGGCCTACTTTGCTGGAACGCCCATGGAAGGCAATGCGTCATTAACCCACCAATACAAGGGAATTATCTATCGCTTCGCCAAGGAAGCCAACCGTGAGGCCTTCATCGCCATGCCCGATCACTACGAGCCGCAATATGGAGGCTGGTGCGCCTACGCCATGCTTGATTCCGACAAAGTGGATATCAACCCAGAGCGCTTCAAGATTATCGATGAAAAGCTCTACCTCTTCTATGACGGACTCTGGGGCGACACCCTAAAACGCTGGAACAAGCTGACCAAAAAGCAAACCGAAACCTCGCTGGTCGAAAAAGCCGATCAGAACTGGACCAAAGTCGTATCCAAAAAATAAGGACATCGCTGGCTTTTGTCTACATATACATGCCTCCATTAACCGGAATGACTTGACCAGTGAGATAGCTCGACTTCGGACTCGCAACAAAGCCCACGACGGCTGCTACCTCCTCGGGCTTCCCCATCCGGCCCAGCGGCGTTATGGAAGCCACATGTTCTTTAACTGAGTCTGGCACATCTTTCGTCATGTCCGTTTCAATGTAGCCGGGAGCGACCGCGTTTACCGTAATGCCCTTTCGAGCCACTTCACGCGCCAAGGTCATGGTGAAGGCAATGATTCCGCCTTTGGTCGCCGCATAATTAGCTTGGCCAAAGTTTCCTGTCTGCCCGACCACGGAAGCCATATTGATCACTCTTCCCCAACCAGCTTGTACCATTCCTGGCAATACAGCATGAGTGATGTTAAAGGGGCCTGTCAAATTGACCCCCAGAACCTCATCCCAAATTTCTCGGCTCATTTTCAAAAAAGACCGATCACGCGTGATTCCGGCATTATTGACCAGAATGTCGATGGCTCCAAATGCTTCTGTCGCCTCCTTGACCAGTTTTTCGGCCAATTCCTCGCGGGAGACATCCGCCTTGATAGCAACGCATTTCACTCCCTTCTTTGTAAGCTGACCGCAGAGTTCCTCTGCAGCCTCTTTTGATTGTTGATAATTGACCACGACATTTGCCCCAAGCTCGCCAAGCTCAAAGGCAGTGGAGCGGCCGATTCCTCGCGCCGCTCCCGTAATGAGAGCAGTTTTTCCTGTTAGTTCAGCCATTGTTTTCGAAGGGGTTGATTCTGAATAGTTAAACCGCCGGTCTCCAACCGGCGTCTGCCCAAAGCTCCCCGCTCACGGCGGGATTCGAGATCATAAAGCAGATAGCATCTGCGATCTCCTCGGGATGAATCAGACGGCCCAATTGAGTCTGCGGTAGAATGCGGGTTGAAATGTAATCATCTCCCAATGCCCTCACCATAGGCGTATCCGTAAATCCAGGATGAATAACACCACAGCGTACCCCGTAGAAAACGGCCTCCGCCATAAGCGTAGCCGCCGCTCCCTCAATACCGGCTTTCGTCACAGCATAGGAAATCTGCCCCTTGTTTCCTTGGGAGGATACAGAGCCAATAAAGATGACGGTGCCTTGAATCTCTTCGTCTGGCGTCCACCGTTTTTTGCCTTTGTCGCTTCGACCTTTGGCAATGCCGGCGACCATCTCCAGAGCCCAATAAGTCGGCGAAATAAGGTTCACCTCAACCACCTGACGGAACGTGTCGATCGAATATATCGAAACCTCTCCGCTTGCCTTATCGATCTTAACCGAAAGCTCGTCTCGTGTTATGCCGGCGGCAGGAATGCAAATATTAACTGGACCGTGGGATTCCTTTACCTCTTGAAAGACCTGCTTGCGAAAGTCGTCGTCCGTGACATCGCCAACAAAAGCTTTAGCCGTACCCGAACCATATTGCTGGTTTAAGGCTTCCTCTAATTGACAGACCTGTTCGTTGAAATCGACTATTGCTAGATAACCGATTCTCCGAGAGGCCAATTCCTTGGCTACCGTTTGCCCTATTCCGCTAGCAGCTCCAGTAACGACTCCTACTGCACCTTCGATTTGCATAAATTCTGCCTTCCTTTTTCGTTGTTCTATATGATTGCATGCTAGCGCCGAAACACGCACCCGTGAATCTAAGCCATACAGGAAGAAGGTCAAGAGATATTTTGCATTTGCAAAATAAAAATGGCTGATATTTAAACAATTAGAAAAGGGGGCGCATTCAAGGATCAATAGTCAGTTAAAGGCGGTAATCGTCAGCATTCCTAATTGACCTTTCGCATCGATTTGTTCATTTTGCGCATGCATTAGATTATGGCGAAAAATCAAACATCGTCTCCCCGTAGACTGGAAATTACTAAATATCCAAATCGTCGCTACTATGACCGGACTCGCAGCATCCACGTCACCTTGGAAGATATCAGGGCTAAGGTGCGCGACGGCTACGAAGTGACGATTACCGACTCGAAGACCAAAGAGAACCTCACTTCGCGTGTCCTTGCCCAAATCATTTTAGAACTGGATGCCGAGAAGCTGGACATATTTCCGGTGTCGCTTTGGACGCAGGTTATCCGTACAAACGAGAGGATGATGTCGAGCTTCGTCGACCGGTATTTCTCCCAGGCGCTGGGAGCGTTCGTAGCGACCCAAGACGGGTTTGAAGATACCATCAATGCCGCAAAAAAGCTGACTGACCTGAACAACCCGTTTGTCAACTGGACCTTCCCGACAGCTTCAAACCCGGAGTCAAATCAGACCAGCGAAACGAAGACCTCGCCAGAGGCCAGTCCCGTTGAAGGAAAAAGCGAAATGGAAGAACGCCTATCTCTTTTGGAAAAAGAGCTAGATCTTCTCAAGAAGGCGGGACGCAAGTAGCAAGCGATCGCTCGAATTTTTTGCGTTTGCAAAATAAAAGTCTTGCTTTCCCTTAATTTTCCTATATCCAATGATGAGCCCTGCATTTGAGGCCGTCGTGAAAAGACAGTAGATAACATAAAGTCGATAGCGTAGCTAATAATGCATATGCACAAAATTTATTGGATTCTAGGAAAGGATGCTGCAAAGCCCAAGTCTTAGAAACATGAGTATGAACGAAAGCTGAAGGGACAGACATGATTCGAGAAACCAAAAATACATTTAAAGCCGTTGCCGATTGCGGATTGGAAACGATGAAGCTGCAGAGGGAAACGGGATTAGCCCTGGGCAAAACGGCTCAAGCTACAGTCCAAGCCGCTTCCTCTTTCTGCGGCGCCTCGCCATTTGCCGAAAAATGCAAGAAGGATGTTGAGCTAGTGGGAGACTGGATACAAACGAGCGGAGAGCGCTACCTTAATGAAAGAGAAGCTCGGTGGGAGAACGCTACCACCGTAGGACTGGCCGTGCTAGACCTCGCCGAGTCCAGCTCGATGACCGATTTTCAAATCCGTATGGATGAGATCACTACCCGAACCCTCGCATGGGCTCGCAATGAAGCTCACAACGTGGTTCGCGCAAACGCGATGCGAATGGACATTCTCTACGCTCCATTCTAGCATCGAGTTTTTATTCACTATCAAAAAGGAGTTTGGAAAATGAGTACCAAAGACGATAAGGCAACTGAACTATTCGAGCAGGCGCTAAAAGGTTTTGAAGCGGCCGTTAAGGCTAACTTCAAATTGCAGAAGGAAACCAATGATTTGTGGACCAAGATGCTCAGCGAATCAGGGTTCCCCACCGAGTGGCAGGAAAAAGTATGTAGTGTAGCTAATGATACGCTACCCGTAATGGAGAAGAACGCTCATGAAGCAATCAAGTTGATCGAGGAGAACGGAAAAAGCAGTCTCGACCTCTTGAAGAAAGCCATGGAAACCGCTCAGAGCGCCAGCATAGAAGAAAGCAAAGACAAAACCCAACAGGTCTGGGAAACGTATCTGGAAACCATGAGAAAGAACACCAAGGATTTTCTAGACGCCAATAGCCGAGCCGTGAAAGCTTGGGAAAACCTCGCAGATAAATTCACCGCCAATCCCACAGCAAAATAGCTAGACATGATTAAACAAGTCGCTCTTGCCGGCGGGACCAGAACCCCGATCGGAGGGTTTTGCGGCTCCCTATCCGACGTGTCGGCTGCCCAGCTAGGCAGCCACGTCGTAAAAGCCGCCTTAAGCAAGTCAGGCATCGATGCAAGCGAAGTCGATGAGGTCATTTTCGGCAATGTCGTCAGCGCTGGCCAAGGCCAAAATCTTGCCCGACAAGTCGCTCTCGGAGCGGGACTCGATCCCACCGTTGGAGCGACCACCGTGAACAAAGTCTGCGGCTCTGGACTGAAGGCAGTGATGCTAGCCGCCCAGGCCATCCAATGCGGAGACGCGTCGGTAGTCGTTGCTGGCGGTACCGAAAACATGTCGCGAGCGCCCTACCTTTTGAATCGCGCTCGTACTGGCTACCGCATGGGAAATGGCGAAATCATCGATTCGATGATCAATGACGGATTGTGGGACGTTTACCACAATTCCCACATGGGAGTATACGGAGACAAGTGCGCCGAGAAATACGGCTTTAGTCGCGAAGACCAAGACAACTTCGCGGCTGAGAGCTATCGCAGGGCCATCGCCGCCACAGACAATGGCGTGTTCCAGAATGAAATTACTCCTGTCGAAATTCCCAAGCGCAAAGGATCGGTCACCGTTTCAGAAGACGAAGAACCACGGCGCTTCAACGAGGAAAAGATGCGGGCTCTCCGACCAGCCTTTGGCAAAGGAGGAACGGTTACTGCCGGCAATGCGTCGAGCATCAACGACGGAGCCGCCGCTATTGTTGTGCTTTCAAGCGAGAAGGCCGAAGAGTTGAAAATCGACCCGGAAGCTATGGTTCTCGGCTATGCCACGGCATCGAGAGAACCCGAATGGTTTACCTTGGCTCCCATCCAAGCCATCGAAAAGCTTCTCCAAAATATCAATACAGTCGCGGATAACGTTGACCTGTTCGAAATAAACGAAGCCTTTTCAGTCGTCCCGATGGCAGCCATGAAGGACCATGGCATCTCTCACGAGAAACTGAACGTGCATGGCGGCGCCGTTTCCATGGGTCACCCCATCGGAGCGAGCGGAGCTCGCACGTTGGTTACGCTAATTAACGCCCTGAAGACCACGGAGGGCAAAATAGGAATTGACGCCCTCTGCATAGGAGGAGGAGAAGGCGTTGCGATGGCAGTTGAACGTCTTAGTTGATGATCAGAAGGCAATAGAATTTTGAATACACAACAGTTAAAGCGATGAATGGGACATTTGACGACCTGACGGATCAAGCCAAAGCCTTCCAGAAAATGTGGATGGACAGTTTCTCTAAAATGATGGTTGCCGGCCTCGGCAGCCAAACCTCGGGCTCTCCTCCGCCTGAAGCTTTTAGAGAAATGCGAAGCGGCGTCTTCAAGGCAATGGCTCAGTCTTGGGAAGACTTCATGCGAACGCCTGAATTCCTCAAGACCATGAAACAGTCGATGGACACCGCCATCGCCACTCGAAACGCCGTCAACGAATTCTTCAATCGAGCCCAGCACGAATTCCAAGGGGTCAACCAGGAGGATTTCGATCACTTGATGAGCGCCATCAGCGAAGTCAGGCATCGCGTTGACGAGATCAATGAGAAGCTGTCCAAACTCGAGCAGGAACTCAAAACCCAGAAAAAAGCCACGCCAACTGCCGCCCCCCGAAAAACCCCCAAGGCTAAGCAGCCTGTCAAGAAAAAGGCCGCCAAGAAAGCTGTGAAGAAAACCGTGAAGAGAAAACGCTAAGAAAAGACGCATGCAAACATCGACCAGCAATCCTTCCTCCGATTGGTTTCAAGCGCAGAAATCCTTCATTGACGAAACCTTCAGCAATCTTGGGAAATTCGGAAAGCTGTCTCAGGCAGCCGAAAAGGCCCAACGTATCAAAAAAGGCGTTACGCCATCAGAAATGGTTTACGAAGTGGACCACATCCAATTGCGTCGCTACCTCCCTAAAGCGCCCGAGCTGAAAGAGGTCCCCTTGATCCTTGTTTTCGCTCTCGTCAATCGGCCTTACATTCTCGATTTGAAGGAGGGTCGCAGCGTCATCTCGCATTTCGTGGATCGCGGCTTCGACACCTACCTTATCGATTGGGGCAAGCCGCGCGATTGCGATCGCGATTTGGGATTCGAGGAATATATTGACGGCTATCTGCTCGAAATCATCGACGAGGTGAGGCGTCGTACAGGTTCGGAGAAAGTAAATATCCTCGGCTATTGCATGGGAGGCACCATGAGCAGCATGTTCACGGCTCTGTATCCAGATCGAGTTAAGAACTTGATCCTAATGGCAGCTGGTATCGACTATTCGGATCGCGAGAGTTTGCTTAGCATTTGGACCGACCCCGAGTATTTCGATGTGGATAGCTTCATCCATGCATTCGGAAACTGCCCGCCCGAATTTCTGCAAGCGTCCTTTTTGATGCTTAAGCCGATTCAGAATCTGATCGAAAAGCCCATAAACTTCTGGGAGCAGATCGATAACGATAAATACGTTGACGACTTCCTCTCCATGGAAACTTGGCTCAATGACAACATCCCCGTCCCCGGCAAGATCTACAGTCAATTCGTCAAGTGTCTTTACCAGCATAACATGCTGACGGAGAATAAAATGAGAGTCGGCAAACGTCTAGTGGAATTGAAGAACATCACCTGTCCGGTTCTCAATCTCATGGCTCAATTCGACGATCTTGTGCCCTGCGGACAAAGCGCTCCCTTCAACGACTTGATCGGCTCCAGCGACCGTCAATCAATGATGATCAAAGCTGGCCACATCGGTCTAGCCGTGGGCAGCAAGGCCCAAAGAGAAATGTGGCCCAAAGTCTGCGACTGGCTGGAATCCAGATTGTAACTACAACACGTTTAATCTAAAAAAAACTCCCAGACAAGCCGCCTAGCTCAAAGCAGCGGCTTGTTCTACTTCTCGATATGGAAAACCTCCCTTAGACAATCGTAGGGTACCATTGACTGCCGGACGTGTCCGGGCCTAGCTTCAGCGAAGACTGATACGCAGAGTTGAGTGTTGATCGAAAGCTGGCTCGTATCCATATTTTGGAGTTATATTTCGTTTTAGATTCGCTCCGCTGCTAGGATGGAAACAAAGCTCGCGAGGAGTGATCCAATTATAATCCGGTTTTTAATCATTCTAAAACCTCGACCATCTTGAACAGCTTAAGGGTGCTGGGTTCTGGCAAAGGAGGATCCCAGGGATCGTCCCGATTTCTGGGAAGGGTTTCCCACTTCAGCAGGTAATGCGCGCCCGCTTCCTCGGGCGTGCCGATGTCCTGGAACAGGTTGGTCATCATTCTGGGGAAAGCGCTGTCGACTCCTAAGACCTCCTCGGGATAATCGGGAGGGACTTGAATCGAAGTCCGCATTGGCTGGAGGGTTTCCTCATTGAGAAACAGGCGGCCTTCTCCGTAGTCCTTATGGCGATACGTCAAGGTGAGGAGGCCTGGCTTGAGCAGTTCAAACGATTCTATTTCTATTCCGATGAACCCAAGGGATCCTCTACCCCCAAAGGGCACAGGCTTGTCCCAATCGGTAATTTGATGGATGGCCCATCGATCTGTTTCGGGCCGCGCAACATGGAGCTGCATGTTGCCCTCGTTATCATGTTTGTGATAGCTGATCAGCGGCCGGTCGTTTGAACCAAAGATCAACACATGGCCACCGTTGATGATGCCACCCTGACTTGGAACCGGATCCACTAATAACGCCTTTTGATGAATCCGTATGGGTAATTCGATGGGGTCTCCAAAGACGGATTCCCAGGTGATCATATCCTTGGTGCGCGCATAGGAGAGCGAATGATTCGTCGCGGCATCGGGGGTGTGACGCCAGACCCAATGGGTGTGATAGAATTTGTCCGGGCCGAGGACCAGCGGCATGGGATAAGCATTGATCTTTCCCTCTCCATCAAACACCGGAGTGTCCAGCAGGCGTGACCAGGTTTGGGAAGGTTCATCATACACGTTGTAATATCGGATACCATTGCCTGACCTTCCGTTGCGGTAATTGAGGATCAACCGGCCCTCGCCACCTTTGACAAACTGGGGATAGGTCACTCTGTTTTCCTCTGTGCCGACCATCGGTTTGCGGCGAAGGGTAGAGATATCTCCTGCCGTTTCTGTTCGAAAATAAACAAGTGGATCGCCATGCATATTTCCCGTCACGTGCAAATGACCCTTCCGGTCTACCGCCATCGTGATGTAATTGTGCGAGTCCCACTCAATTTTGGAAGGAATCGCCTGAAACTTCCAATCGTTGGTATCGATGGCCTGGGAACCTACCGTCATGCGCCACTGATCATCGTAAAAGGCGATGTATTGGGTATCGCCATGGGTCAGCAGACAAAATTCGACGGACACATGGGAAATGGATTTGGTCACATCCCATGATTGTTCAACCTGATACCGGGATCCCTGGGCAGCAGCAACCAGCAAGCCAGCCAGTAGAAACGCGATTCCGCATAGGTATTTGGATTTCATGGTATTCAGGGCTACTGGGCGGAGGTGGACACCTTCAATAGGACCGTCCCAAGCAAGCCGAAGTTTCCGACTGGTTTTCAACAATTCCCACGAGTCAATACGTCTGTCTCGGTTCAGGTAAGAGGTGAAGAAAATCTGCTCCAGCCTTTTTCAGCTCCTTCATCTGGACAGCCCGCATTTCCATTTTGATGTCATGGTATTCTGGGCGCACGGCCAGGTTGTGAAGCTCTTCTGGATCCGCGCTCATGTCATAGAGCTCATCAATGTAATCTTTATACATATACCGGATATACTTGTATTTGCCCTGACGGATCATCATCCAGGCCCGAATCCCGGTTCGCGAATGGGCTATAAACGAACTCCAGTCGCCGGTTTGGTTGGCCTTCTCCAGTTCCTCGATCAATTCCGGCTCTCCCCCGTAGAGCGTGCCCGTGTAAATGAGCACCATGGGCTCGTCATCCCATTCCTGCGTTTCCGGGTGGAGGAAAAGTTCGGTCAGGTCGCGCCCGTCCAGCTTGTGGGCAGGCTCGATCCCAGCAACGCTATGAAAGGTCCGGACGAGGTCGATGCCATTAACAGGGACGGACGTCCGCGTATTGGCAGGGACTTTGCCCGGCCAGCGAACGATCAGGGGAGCCAGAAGGTTAGCGTCGTATGGGGCGATTTTAAGAGTGAAGCCATGTTGTCCCCAGGCGTAGCCCTGGTCAGAGGTGAAGACCACGATAGTGTTTTCCAATTGTCCGGTCTCTTCCAGGGTCTGCATGATACGACCTACGCCTTCATCGACCGCCATGACCGCTTCATGGTACATCTTCACCTGGCGATCCAGAGGGTTCGGACCTTTCATCGGAATGCCGGTCTCGGGATGGGGCCGGATCGCCGAGTAATTGATCAGGTACTCCGGCTTGTCTAGCCGAGGTGGATACATATCTTCCGGGTAATCCATTTCCGGGGCATCGGCCAGGCTCCCGATGTGTCGTTCCGCAGGCGTGTAGGGGCCATGGACGGCTCCATAACAAAGCCAGAAGTACCAGGGCTGGTCGGGCTCCTTGGCTCGCTCCTTGAGGAACTCGATCGTGAGATCCGTATAGGCATCCGTACTGTATTGCTCCAGCTCCACCAATTCCTCCCCGTGCATGCGCAGAGCCTGACCCCAGTAATAGTCATTTGGCTTCCCCGGCGGAGATGGTAAGTGATGTTCCCACACCGCGGACCAGTCCCAGGCCTTCTTATATCTGGGTATGCTCCAATGCCATTTTCCGATCATACCCGTGTAATAGCCTTGGGATCGAAAGTGAGTGGGCCAGTATGGAGTCTCCCGGTCGTAGTGAAACTGGTGCAAACCTGTCAGCGCATTCCCCCGGGAGGGGACGCACTTTGCTCCGGTATAGCAATAGCGGAAGCGTAGTCCATTCTCCGCCAGGGTGTCGATATTCGGAGTCTGAATCCAGGGCTGAGCTTCGGTATAACAGCTGAGAGTCCGTATGCTCTGATCATCCGTAAAGATATAGAGAATATTGGGTTTGGCAGCCGTTAGGGCAGTGCTCAACAGGAACAGGGCAAACAGAATTAGAGCGCAGTTTGACCGCTTGCGGGCAATACACTCCGGATGTATTTGTTTCATCATATCGGGAACTTGGTTTAACCGTGACCTTGACCTGTTTGTTTTCCATGAGCCAATGATCTGCTTTGCAACTGTTTCAAATCACCTGCGCCTCCTTCGCCCGAGATGTGTGGTAGCGTCTTTCGTGATGCATTCTTCCGCAACCCAAGAGGCCCTCCTAAGCGGTCTGCCCTCGACTCCCAGAAGAGACACAGAGCGGAGAAGCCGCAAAGCTTGAACCTACTAATTTCGACTTCTCATGATCCGCGTTGTATCTGTTTTTTTATTACTCCTTATCAGTTGTTCCCTTTTGGGTGGCCAACCTGATTATGCCGTTTTTGGCGAGGCCGGTGGCTATAAGATGATTTACGACCGCAGGGCTGGACCTGTCGCCGTCCAGGGAGAGGAGGGGCAGGTATTTGTCGCCTACCAGGGATCAGCCCGGCCGGCCAATTCCAGGAAAGTTTGGGCCAGACCCATGGTCACGGCTTGGGATCCGAGATCTCAATCATTCTCAACCTCCATTCCCCTAGGCCCCTCAAGCATGGATCATCACCACGGTCCTGTTATTTGGCCAGACGCCAAAGGCCACCTCAACTTGCTTTCAGGCTGCCACCGAACCACGGGGTCCCATCTCATATCAAATGCGCCTGGAAGCCTGGGTAGCAGCCTCGCAGACTGGACTCACGGCAGTGGATTTCCCTTTTATATTTCCTATCCGCATATCTTTGTTCTCCCTGAGGAGCGAGCCCTCATTTTTTATCGAACCTACGGACACACCAGCTCCTGGACCTACCAAATTACAGAAACGAATGGCATCCTTTGGGATCGACCGGAAAACGATCTCACCGATCTGGATGCGGGGGGCTACCTGGATTGGTCAGCCTATCATTCGGCCAAGGTTGACCCCGAAGGGAAATACCTTCACGTCGCTTTTGTCGATTACGATGACAACAAGGCTAAGGATCCGAAACGTTTCTTCAACCCAGGTTATGATCTGCCATTCAGGAACGGAGCCCAGAAATACAACCTCTATCACCTCAAAGTAGATCTGGAATCCGGGAAGGTCTCCAACTCGAAAGGCGCTCCTGTCCAGACTCCAGTCCACTTGGATCAGGCCAAAGCGGAGTGTTTAATTTGGGCTACAGGATGGCGATTTACCGGGATTCCGCCTGATATCAACTTTGATCA
>JANQKI010000324.1 GCA_028281165.1 Opitutaceae bacterium
CAACGCCATCAAATTCGGCACCTGGAGCGCAGTCGGCTTCCGCAACATATCGATTTCCAATTGCGTGATCACCTCCGCTGCCGAGGACAATGTTCGCACCCCCAAGTGGTACGAACGCATGGAAGGCATCACGAGGCAGCCCACTGTGATCTCCGGCCTCGCTTTAGAAGTTGTAGACGGCGGTTTCATGGATCAGGTCACTATCACTAATGTATCCATGCGAGGCGTACAAACGCCGATTTTCATTCGTCTGGGAAACCGTGAAGGCATCGGCAGCCTGAGCAACGTCGTCATCAGCAATATCACCGCTACCAACGAGAGCCGTATCACCAGTTCCATTACCGGCATAACGGATGCCTTCGTGGAAAATGTGCTGATTAAAGATGTCATCTTCCAAAGCAAAGGCACCGCCACGCTCGAACATGCTCGTAAAGCGGTGCCGGAAAACGATGGCGGCTATCCGGAAAACCGCATGTACGGGGATAGCTTGCCTGCCCACGGGTTTTACGTCCGCCATGCCAAAGGCATTCATTTGGAAAATCTGCGTCTTAAACTGCGCAATTCCGACGCTCGCTCGGCCATCGTTTTCGAGAATGTCCATGATTCCTCTCTCCGCAATATCCAGGCTGATCCGCCTACTGATGGGCAGCCGCTGTTCCGCTTAACCGAATCGACCAACATAAGATTTTCAGATTATCAGAATATCGAGTCTATCGGTACGCTCTTCGCTATCGAAGGAAAAGACAGCGAGAAGATCGTACTGCAAGGAAACGATCTCCTATCTGTAGACCGGATTTTCGCCCTGTCCAAGGGAGCGAAGCGCGATTCGCTCATACTCCAAGGAAATATCGTCCCTCCCGAATCGCCTTAACCGCAAACTGTTATGACATACCTGGATAGACTTTGCCGCAAACCGATACCCTGTTTCTTTAGGCAGTTCGTAACCAATTTTTCACTACTTATCGCAGTGACGATGACGTCATGGCAAGGCCAAGCCGAAACGCCCAATCTCATCATCATCCTCACCGACGACCAAGGCTACGCCGACGTTGGCTTCAACGGCTCTACCGAGATTCCTACGCCACACATCGATCGCATAGCCCACGAAGGGATGAGGTTTACGGATGCCTACGTCACCTATCCGGTCTGCAGTCCCAGCAGAGCGGGCATGTTGACAGGGCGCTACCAAGGACACTTCGGCTTTCGTCGCAACCCCACCCTCAATCCGGCCGACCCAATGGCTGGCCTTCCTCTTGAGGAAGACACCATAGCTGAAATACTTAGCCAGATTGGATACCGCTCTGCCATTATCGGCAAGTGGCACCTCGGCACTCATAAGCGACTGCGCCCCAATCAGCACGGCTTCCATGAGTTCTTTGGATTCCTTTCAGGGGGTCATCATTATTTTCCCGAGGATATCATTTTTACCGATATCGAATCCGTCACAGGAACCAATGGCTGGTATCGAACCAAACTCTTGCGCAATGAGAGACGCGTCGAAATAGACGATTATCTAACCGACGAGCTTTCAGATGAGGCAGTAGCATTCGTCACACGCAATCGCCATCAGCCATTCTTCCTTTTCCTCTCCTACAACGCGCCGCACACCCCGCTGGAAGCAACGCCCGAGTACCTCGCTCGCTTCTCTCATATCGAGAATGAAAGACGTCGCATTTACGCCGCTATGATCAGCGCCGTTGACGACGGCGTCGGTCGGCTTCTGGCCAAGCTCGACGAACTGGAGCTGGCGGAGAACACGCTCGTCTTTTTCCTATCCGATAACGGAGGCGCCACCTTTCACGCTGCCGACAACAGTCCTTTGCGCGGGCATAAAGGACAACTGTACGAGGGCGGAGTTCGCGTACCCTTCGCCGCCCGGTGGCCTGGAAGGATTCCCGCTGGCGTAGACTATAGTCATCCAATCAGCTCCATGGACATTCTCGGCACGATCGTCGGCCTTACTGGAGCTCCCATCTCTCCAGAGCGGCCATTGGATGGAGTCAATCTAATGCCCTACCTGACTGGCGAAAAGAAAGGACCGCCGCATGAAGTCCTATTCTGGCACATGTACGATCGTAACCGCAGCGGCCTGCGAAAAGGATCCTTGAAGCTCGTCATACCTGATCATGGAAGTCCTCCCGAGTTGTATGAACTTTCTGATGACATAAGCGAAGCGCACCTGCTTCGCCATGCCACTTCAATCGAAAAGGAGCTGCTACAGGAACTTGAGGCATGGAAATCCCAAATGCTGCCTCCGATCTTCGATCCGCTTGGCACATGGAAACCATGAGCTTTTGCCCTTGGCATTCAGAGCGCAGATCCACTCGCCCGCCCATTAGGGAAAAGCCCGTTTTCTAACGAAATCCAGAACGTCGCAAATCAATTTCGTCAATCAGGCCTTTCTTGCCGAAGCGTATCAAGAAAGCGGTTACTTCAGCAACCTCTTGCGGGGAAATGAACGTGCTTCGATCAAGATCAGCGCCAGCGGTCAGAGCCATTTCCGTATCGACGCCTCCAGGCAGCAAGGCATGTACGCGAATCTTGTC
>JANQKI010000005.1 GCA_028281165.1 Opitutaceae bacterium
GGTCCAATTGCTAGGCACTGGCATCCGAATCCATGTGCCGCATCGTTTCGGAAGCTTTTGGGCGATGCACGAAGACGGAACGGCCAGAGGCGACGGAAACAGTTTGAAGTCCCAATCGCCGTTAAGGCTCCGGTACCATGGGCTTTTCTCCCGATTATAGCTGAGGGCGCTCTTTTCGGTCGAATAGGGATAGAGCGTAGCCCGCGGGGGAAGGCGATTAAGTCCGACCAGGTCGGGCATTCGCCAAGAACGCATGGCTTGATTAGAGAACAGCTGCATGTAGTTGAAAACTGGGTCTGGCGAAATGCTAAGCGCCTGCGATGCGAGGCATAGGCGTGGGCTCCTTGCGCAGTTCGGCGTGGAAAAACTCCATCATTAGCTCCGCTTTGAGGGTGGCGTATAGCGAATCGTTCCAAAGGTTGTTGACTTCGTCGGGATCAGATTCGAGGTCGAAGAGTTCGCCGTATTCGCGGCCTTGGTACGTGGTGATTTTGTAGCTCTGCTCTATGTAGGTCTTAGAGTAAAGGGTGGTGGGCTGGTGGCGGTTCTCGACGATGGCATGGTCGCGAGCGGGAGGAGCAGCTCCTCTCCAGGAAGCGCTCTGGTCGATTCCTGTCATGAAAGCGGGGATACGGGCTCCAGCGGCTCCGAGGAAAGTGGGAGCTAGATCGACGAGAGATTGAATAGCATCGCTTTCGCTGCCCGCTTCTATTTTGCCAGGCCAGCTAGCGATGAAAGGAACTCTGATCAAGTCCTCGTAGTGGAAAGGGCCTTTGGCGTTGAGTCCATGCTGGCCGAAGAAGTGGCCATGATCGGAGGTGAAGACGATCAAGGTGTTTTCAGCAAGATTCAGTTCGTCGAGCTTATCCAGTATCTTGCCGATGTATTTGTCCATGCAGCTTATCATGCCGAAATACACGGCGATCTCTTTCGCGAGCGACTCGCGACTTTGCAGATGCGAGCAGCAACCGTGCATGGTCGCTCCACCGGGCTCCTCCCAATCCGAAAAATCGGGATCCCGCTGCTGCGTTTTACGGAAGTGCTCGGGATTCTTGTCGTGTTCGCCGGGAGTGATTCGCGGTACCGAAATCTTGCTTGGGTTGTACATCTTGTCCCAGGGCTCCGGGACTAGATAGGGCGGGTGAGGGTCGAAAAAACTCGTCCAAAGAAAAAACGGTTTCCCCTCATTGGCATAGTCTTCCATCAGAGCATTGGATCGCTCAGCGATCCAGGCATTGGTGTGGAACTTCTCGGGAAGATCCCAAGTGAGATATTGCGGTGTAGAAGCGTTTTCGCCGAAGGAGAACTCTGCCCAAGTATTTTGAAAGTGTTTCTCCCAATCCGTCAGGCCGTTTTCTTCCATCCATATGGCGTAATGCTGTCCCGCATGCGTTTCGTCAGCGTGATTGCGGGCTAGTTCAGCGCGTTCGAAACCGTAAAAGGTTTGATCGAATTTTCTCCAAAATTCCAGGTCGCGAAGAATTGGATACGATTCAAGCGATGGAAACTCGTCTGCACTCCGAAGAGGCTGGAAATGGGCTTTTCCAATAAGAGCCGTGCGATAGCCCTCGCTCGTCAAGACCTCTCCGACGGAAGCGTGGTTTTCCATCAATTTCGTTCCGAGCGAATAGGCGCCATGCTGACTTGGATACATGCCTGTTATAATGGAAGCTCGGGTCGGCGTGCAGGTGGGATTAGGGCAGTAAGCTCGCTTGAAGAGGCATCCTCTTTGGGCGAGTCTATCCAGATTTGGGGTATTGATCTCCGGGTTTTTCAACCCAATGGTATTCCAGTGCTGCTGATCGCTTGTTATGAGGAGAATGTTAGGGCGGGAGTTTTTATCCATATCGGAACAAATGTGTAATTTATGATAGGATACAAATATGGAGACTGCTAACAGTTCGTTCCTTCAGCCGCTGGACTTATCGCCGCTCGTAGGGAAGTTCTCTCTCGGTCAATGCGTCGATGATGGCCGTTGTCCAAATGTCATAGCCATTCCGATTCATGTGGAGGAGGTCGTCGACAAAGACGTCCAATGTGGGAAGCCCGTCGTCGTCCAGCATTTGCGGGACAATATCGATAAAGCGGATCCTCTCGTCCTGATCGACGAGTTGCTGGAGGAACTGGTTGGTTTCCTGCATCTTATCCCAGAGATACCAGCGCCTTGGACTCGGCTTAAGAGAGACGATATAGAGGCGACATTGGGGCAGGGCCGTGTGAATCTTGGAAATCAGTTGGCGATAGGTATCCGCAACCCGAGAGGGTTCGATATCTCGAAATAGATCATTGGAGCCCTCGTAGATAACCACGGCTCGCGGGGCGTAGGGAATGATAATTCGGTCAGCATAGTGAAGAGCGTCGTTGGTATTGCTGCCCCCGAAGCCGCGGCGAATGATGGTAAAGGGAGCAAGATCTTCCTCCATGCTATCCCATCTGCGGAACGTCGAGCTGCCGACGGCGACGATGGCTCCTTTGGGCGGAAAGCGCTCTCTATCCTTTTCCTCGAAGGCTAAGATCGCGTTTTCGAATCTTTGGGGATCAAGGTAAGGTTCCGGTTGATCGAGGACTTTATTGACGGAAGGCTCGTATTGCATCTCATGGATCAAGAGGATCGGTTTGATCTTGGCGTGCCAGATCCGATAGCCGGATGAATTCATATGAACCATATCCTCGATGAAAATTTCGAGATTCGGCTTGCCGTGCTCATCGAGCATTCCGGACGCCACGTCGATGTAGGTCAGCAGTTCATTTTGCCGGCAAAACTCTGCTATCAATTCGTTAGCTCGTTCTTCGATGGATCGCATGTGCCAGCGGTTGGCGGTGACCTTAATCGACAGAATGTATATCCGACATTCTGGGAGAGCGGCGGTCGTTTTCTCGACAAAGGCGGCCATCGCATCGACGACCCTCGTGGGATTGACGTTCTGGTTAATGTCGTTTCCTCCACTGTAGACGACGATTGCCCTTGGGCGATAGGGGATTATGATGCGATCGGCATAGTGCAGCAAATCATTGAAGGTGCTCCCGCCTATGCCTCTATTGATCGTGGTTAGAGGGGCCATGTCTTCGGCCAGAGAATCCCAGCGGCGAATGCTGGAGCTGCCTATGAACAGGATGCCACCTTGGGGCGGCGGCGATTGGCGGTCTTGATTCTCGAATCGCTTGACAGCCGACTCGAAACGCAAGGGATCCCGATACTCGGCCGTTCCATGCCAATCGTCGGTCTGGGCGAAGGCGCTGCTCGCTAGGATGAGAAAAATGGGGAACGGTTTAGCGAAACATTGGCGTCGTATCAGTGATGAAAATACACATTCAGCTATTCTGTTCAAGTTGGGACAAGAAAGGCGTATTGTCGGCATACAGGTCGAGACGACTGCGGACTCCCAATCCGTTATCGAAAGGTTGCGATCTGGAGTCGTTTTGAAACGTTTCTCTTGTAGTTAAAAACGCCGAACGCTATTGCGAAGGCCTCTTGAGTAAGGATAGTATTCCTTGACTTGGAGCATTTAAAAAATGTAATACTCGCTAGACATGTGGCCCCAAAAACTCAGCCAATCCGAATGGTTCGAGGCAGAAGTCAAACCCCATGAACCCGCCCTTCGCGGCTTTTTGCGCAACCAGTTTGTCGACCTTTCGGATATCGACGATATCCTGCAGGAAACCTATAAACGTATCCTGAGGCTGAGAGAAAAGCAGAATATCAATTCGACCAAAAGTCTGCTTTTCACCATCGCTAAAAACCAGTCCATCGATCTTTTTCGAAAGAAACGGCGTTCCAAGGTAATTCCGATGGCGGAATTCGAATCGCTCGACGTCATAGACGATGCAGATGTTAGCGAGGAAGTCAGTCGAATCGATGAAGCGGCGATCATGGCGGAAGCCATCAAATCGCTTCCTGAGCGTTGCCAAGTCATTTTCAAGCTTCGGAAATTCGATCAGCTTTCCCACAAGGAAATCGCCGAAAGGCTGAACATAAAGATCCACACGGTAGAATCACAATTGACTAAGGGGCTGAAGCGATGCCGAGCGTATTTTAAGAAAAGAGGTTTGTTGGAATGAGCCAAAACCATCCAGAAGACAGTTCCGACCTGGCCGCTTGGATCGTCAAGAAAGACCGCGGTTTGTCCGAGTCCGAGGCATCTGCCTATCGAAAGGCTGTCGAGGAAAATCCCGATCTGGCCAAGGAGGAAGCGGAACTCGAGAAGACCTGGAAAATCCTGGATCGCTTTCCTAGCGAGTTGGCGGATCAGATCGATGATTACGACCTGGCGAAACCGTTTTGGCGACGATATGTGTGTCAAGCTGCTGGCATTGCCGCGGCCCTTGTGATCGGAACTTTGCTTTTCTCTCTATTCGTTTCCGGCGGGTCTGCTCCTCCTCGAGAGATTTTCGCTCAAGATGCTCCTAAAACGCATCGGCTGGCCGACAATTCAGTGATCCGCCTCAACGCGAATTCCTCAATCAAAGCGCAGTATTCCAATGAGGCGCGACACGTTCATTTGCTCAGCGGCGAAGCTCATTTCACTGTGGCGAAGGACGTGAATCGACCCTTCACCGTATTCGCCGATCAGCTGAAAGTTACCGCGGTGGGAACCGCCTTCAATGTCAGACTCCAGTCTGAATCCGTGGAAGTCTTGGTGACGGAAGGAATCATCGAACTCGACTCCCCGCCCGAGCTGTCTGAAGCGGCGGAAATCGATGCGACGAACAACCTTGCTCCATCCCAGCCATGGTCTAAGCAGCAAGTTTTCGCCGGCCAATTGGCCTTCGCCGCGAAGAGCTCTGACAAGGGCTATTCGAGGGTCGCGGTTTCGGAGCTGGCTAACGAAACCATCGAAACGGTCCTTTCGTGGCAAAGCGAATTGCTGACACTCGGGGGAGAGACGCTCGATTCGATTTCCAAAGGCTTCGAGCAAAAGACCGGGCGGCGGCTTATCATAGCGGATTCGAGCATCAGCGAGATTAGAATTGGCGGCAGATTCCCCAGCGATAATCCGATGGCCTTTTTGCAAGTATTGGAGAACAATTACGCAATCCCCTGGGAAGAATTGTCGAATGGCGATTTCGTGGTTGGGCGTTCCGAGTAGCTCGTTTGTCCACGCATAGAATGGCAGCTGGGACAGCTCTAGGTCTATCGGGCGCTTCTCC
Source organism: Opitutaceae bacterium (assembly GCA_028281165.1). GTDB lineage: Bacteria > Verrucomicrobiota > Verrucomicrobiia > Opitutales > Opitutaceae > JANQRT01. Next base: position 5,149 of record JANQKI010000005.1, read on the forward strand.
CTCTCAATAACGATGCGGGCGCTTGCAGCGTAATGGTTATGAGAGTAAAAATAATGCATCTTTCGATAACGGGTCATCGATGTCACGGCGTCCCAGCAGTACTGAGCCTAGTTCATGTACTGTCACGCCAACAATCCCACCCCGGCAGAACGAATCACCCCGCTCCGCTTTTCCGCTATCAGGCTGGAAGGGCATTTGCAGGATGATTCCTATTCGGAAATGAAGTTTAGCGAAGCATTCATAGTGGTCACGCTTCTCTCGAAGCTCGCTTGGCTTCCATTGGAGGCGCAGCCAGGTCAGCAAGTCGGATCTGAAAATGAAGGTCTGTTTCATTTCGAGATCCCCTCAGCTCCGGCCGAGATCGCACTGGAGAGGTACTCCGATATCGTCAAGCGCCCGATCATCTATCTTTTGGAGGACATCAAAGGAATCCAGTTGAACGAGGTCGTTGGCTCGATGAGTCCTGAGGAAGCTATCCGACAGTTAGTCGACAATACTGAACTCATATTGGTTGAAGATAACGTTCTCGATACTTGGGTTGTGAAACTCAAAGGTTCGGGAACGCTGGATTCCACTGGTAAAGGCTCAAGCAACGCGTCCGGCGATTCAGCCGGAGGGAAGCTCTCTTCTTCTCGTAGAGGAAAGGGCTTAAGCGCAAACGAAAACCAAGAAGCCAGAATCAATATGAAAAACTCGCGAACCAGTAGGAATAAAGTTTTTACCGGATTCATGAAGGGATTGAGCTCCCTCATATTTGTCGGGGGCGCGGCCGAGTCCGTGG
>JANQKI010000012.1 GCA_028281165.1 Opitutaceae bacterium
GCCTCGACTGCGTCAGAGAGCTTTTGGCGAGCGATCTTGTAAACGGTATCGCTAGAAATGTTCACCGACATTTTTACTCTCTGTGACCATTCGCGAAAAGCACGCTTTTTACGGGAAGCCGCATCGAATGAATTATTCGAATGAGTAATACGGTTTACTGAAATTGCGTCGGTAAATGCCATTTACACTGTTTTAGCGCATATTTTCATATGCGCAATAGAGTATAGCGCTCAATCCTTACACTTTTTTGATAATAATAACGCTAAAATCACCATCTCGAGGCAAGGAAAGCGCTCATCAGCTCCTAGAGTCTTAATGTTAGCGCAAATCTGAAAATGGATAAAAATAAGAAATCCTAAACTCAAATATTAGCCTCTAGACCATTGACCGGTCCTTCTACAATCAGCCTTAAGGAGTCTAATCTGAGGCGTGAATCATCAATGACTTCATGTAGTCCCTTTATCTCGGCCTTAGCCATTTCGATCTCTTCAGGACGAACATTACTGTTGATTTTTCGAAGATCCACAAGTCGCTGAACCTCTTCGGAAAGGGTCGCTTTCATTCCATTTTTAGCATCAATCCGGATTCGTTTCGCCATGTCTTCGGCAATTTCTTGAGCGCCTTCCAGCATTGCATTGAGCATTGGGGCAGAGAAACCAGGGCGTTCCAAAAATCGATTAATCGAACCATCTCCTAACTGAGTTCGCGTCCACAAGAAATCGCGTTCACGGGAAAGATCCCGACCATGGACATCAACGAGGATCCGCAACGGAGTAGGCGAAAGGAAACGATCAATATGTAGTCGAGAAAGCGCTACAGGTTCCAAAACGAATATTGCCTCAACAAGCAAATTCGGCTCGTCGCTTTCTCGAACGCTGAACGAGCAAGATCCTCGATCCGAGTTTATCAGCAAGTCGAATACATCGAAAATCAGAGGATGATCAGGAGAAAGATAGGCAATATCTTCACGAGCGATCGCTTTCTTTCTGTCGAACGTTGCCAGCATCCCATCAGCGGGAATGGAAGGAAACGATTCGATAAAAGCGTGGCTCGGATCCAAAACAAACTCCCCTCCCTCATGCTCTTCGATCCTTACGCCAAAATGATCAAGTAGCGAAAGCAGGAAGTCTTTTAACGAGCTGTCGCCATCGGCCTTTTCTATTTTAGAAATAACGTCTGCAGCAATCTCCCTATCAAAAGAATTAAGCTCTAAAAGGCGATCGCGCCCTAGCCTCAATTTCTCCTTGAGCTTGGATTTGAATTTAGAGGTCTCTTCGATGAAGGCTTCCAAAGCATCCCGATGTGAAGGGTGGTTACTATGCCCGTAAGCTAATGCCAACTCAAGCAGCCGCCCGCCAAAAGTGTCTCGGTATTCGTTTCCTCCATGAGCGCACTCTTCGAATGCATCCAAACCTTGGTGATACCATTCGGCGACGAATTCCTGACAACTGCCAACAACATAAGGAGCGTGAATTTGAATAGTATCCGTCTGTCCAATACGATCAAGTCTACCTATTCGCTGTTCAAGCAAACCCGGATTTAAAGGTATATCGAAAAGAATAAGATGATGGGCGAATTGGAAATTTCTGCCTTCACTACCAATCTCAGAGCAAATCAGAAGTTGAGCCCCGTCTTCTTCCGCAAACCATGCCGCATTACGATCACGCTGGATCAAGGGAAGCTCTTCATGGAACAGAGCCATTTTAACATTTATCGCTTCAAGCAAGGCG
>JANQKI010000013.1 GCA_028281165.1 Opitutaceae bacterium
GAAGAAAAAGAATTGACCGCTACTGGCCGAAAACTCGCAAGACTTCCCGTTGACCCAACTGTTGGCAGGATGCTGCTGCAAGCTGAAGAAGAGAAAGTCGTCGAACAGTGTCTCGTAATCGCTTCCGCTCTTTCAATACAAGATCCTCGCGAAAGACCGCTAGAGAAGGAAACTCTAGCTGATGCGGCTCATCGTCGATTCGCCAACAAACACTCGGATTTCATGAGTCTCCTGAATATTTGGGAAACTTATCATGACGATTTCGAGCGTCTTTCGCAAAGCAAGCTCAGGAAGTTCTGCAAGAAGCACTACATTTCCTACCTTCGCATGCGAGAGTGGTTCGAAATCCACGATCAATTGGAACATGCTATTCAAGATTACGAGAAGGCTACAAAAACGACCCACGGCAAATTCGATTACGACAACGAAGACCAAAGAGTGGCCTCGAGATCATATGGAGGAATCGAATACACCGCCATTCATCGCTGTCTGGCTGCGGGACTCCTTGCCAACGCTGCCCGAAAAGAAGAAGCGAATCACTATCGAGCATCCGGCAATAGGAAAGTCATGGTTTTTCCCGGTTCCGGATTGTTTAACAAGAAGACTGCTCGAAAGGGGAAGACCTCTTCAGAAAAATCGCCGCCGAAAGTCGCATCCCCCGAATGGATACTCGCTGGAGAATTCGTCGAAACCAGTCGCTTGTATGCCCGCAATGTGGCCATCGCGGATCCGGCCTGGTTCGTTCAGCTTGGCAACCATATCGTGAAGCGTTCATACAGTGATCCGATATGGGATCCAAAACAAGGACGTGTCATAGCTCGAGAAAGCCTCCGTATCCATGGTTTGGAACTCCAACGCCACACGATATCCTACCTGAAAATCGACCCTGACAAGGCAACCGATATTTTTATACGAGAAGCATTGCTGAACGAAGAATTCGAATGCCCGCATGGCTTTCTTGAATACAACAGAAAATTTAAACGAAGAGTTCAAGCAGCCCAAATCGCTACGAGAGCATCGCGATGGATGGGAGTAGAAGAAGCGGCCTTTCAGTTTTATTCGAAGCGGCTGCAGAGTGTAGCGTCGGTGGGAGATCTAAACCGATTCCTTAAACCTCATGGAGGGTTGAACAGTCGATATCTTTTCATGCAGGAAAAGGATCTTATGATCACGGATGAAGAGCCCATCGATCTGAGCCACTTCCCCGAGAGTATCGAATTGGAAAACACTGCCTTGCCGATTGAATACGCTTACAAACCGGGCGAAGAAGATGACGGGGTAACGCTTAAGCTGCCGCACAACAAGGCAAAGCGATTAAAGGGTCCGTTGCTCGACTGGTTGATCCCAGGCCAGCTTCAAGCGAAGGTTGAACATCTGCTTAGAGGTTTGCCAAAGGACTACCGTCGAAAACTGGCTCCCATTTCAGAAACGGCGATTACGATAGCCCAGTCGTTGCGTCCATCCGGTTCAACTTTGATTGAAAGCCTATCCGCGCATCTAAAAAGTCAATACAAAATAGAAACCTACGCCAGTGATTGGAATGAGGAAAGCATACCAGGACACCTCAAGGTACGCGTAGAAGTTCACGATGCCAAAGGCAATCAAGTCGCTAAAGGTCGCAACCTGGAAACGATACAAAAGCAGCTGTCAGAAGAGGAAGAAAAGAGGAGCCAGAACCGCACAAGCGATCGCGAATTGGAAAACGTTTGGGCCAGGGCTAAAAAGCGATACGAGAAGAAAATCGATTCCGCCGAGAAGCTGCCAGAACTTCCGAGTAGACTTCAAATTGGCCAATTTAACGGTCTGCCTGTCATAAGTTTTCCAGGACTAAGATCCATAGATGATGAACTGCAAACATGGCTATTTCGAAGCCAAAACGAATCCGGGCAGGCTACCTTAATAGCAATCAGCAAGCTTATTGAGAAAGAGCTGAAATATGAGCTAGCCTGGATTCAAGAAGACCTGAAAATCTTTGACCGACTTGGCCCAGTGGCGGTTGCCTTCGATTCACTTGAAAATATAAAAAAGGACGCATACTACAGTATGCGAAACGATCTATGTCGGACTTCCCTGAATACGTTGGATACGAAATTGATCGTTGCGGAAGTTAAGAAAGCCAAAGAGAAAGCGCGTGGCTTTTCCTACAAATACTTCGATGGGATCAAAGCTATTCTGGAAAAACGGCAAGAGATGATCACGGATAAAAGCCTTCCCCCGATTTGCAGAGACGAGGTCAATCGACTTGTCGAAAAAGGCTTCATCAAGCAGACGTCATATTGGGCGCTTCAGAGAATTCCCGTTTACTTGGAAACCATTAACCGCAGGAAGCATTCGATCCAACAAAATCAGGATAGAGACAGGCAACGACAGGACCAGCTTGGTCAGTACCGAAAACTCTATTGGGAGCTTAAAGCGAAAAAAACTACATCCAATAAGGCCGAGCTCGAGGCATTCAAATGGATGATCGAAGAACTCGCGGTATCGCTATTCGCTCAAGACCTGGGAACTGCCTATCCGATTTCGGCAAAGCGTCTCGACAGAAAGCTGGAGGAACTGAGAAAAGGCAGGACAAAAAAAGAAGAAAAAACCAAAGCGGCTTCGGAAGGAGATCCCAGAAAGCATATAGATAAACCGACGAACAAAGATCTGCAGGATTTGAAAAGTCTATTCAGCAGATAAACAGGCTTCGACCTAGAAACGATAAAGCCGCCTCAATGAAGAGGCGGCTCCCAATCGAGTGCTGCTGCAAAAAATCGCCCTTAAGGAACTCCGAGAGCCGCGTTTCTTCAATCTTTTTAGGAATTCCCCATTGCTCACCCTGTTTAATAGAGGGAGAAATTCCAATTCGAGAGCTCATTTAGCTTCCGGAATGCAAAAAACTGTCCTTTTCCAGATTCAGTCAACCGAACCCCATCCGCCGCCGCCCGGCGTGTTGATCTCCAGGCTAGATCCAGACTCCACCGTTATCTGACAGTTTCCAGGCAATGCCTCCTGCCTACCGTCTGGATGAATCAAAATCTGAGAACCGACCTTGCCACTAGCTCCTCCGTTCATTCCGAATGGCGGATGTTCTCGATGCTGGGACAAGAGCGCCAGATCGAGAGGCTCAAGAAATTTGATCTTTCTTGCAATGCCATCACCACCGCGAAAACGACCCGATCCACCTGAACCTTTCCTTATGGAAAAGGATTCAACGCGAGCTGGAAAACGCAGCTCCAGAATCTCGGGATCCGTTATCGCGGTATTAGTCATATGGGTGTGCGTTCCGCTGGCGCCATCTCTATCAGCAGTGGCGCCCTCGCCTCCCGCAATCGTTTCATAATAGCTCGTCGAATCGCTGCCGAAAATCAGATTGTTCATCGTTCCCTGACTACAGGCAGCCAAGCCCAAAGCTCGAATTAGAGTCGAAACGATTTTCTGGCTAACCTCGACATTACCCGCAACAACGGGAGGCGATTCTCGAGTCGACCTGGAAAAATCAGGATTTAGCATGCCTGTAGGTATCTTAATTTCCACTACGTCAAGAAAGCCCTCGTTGAGTGGAACATCTTCCTTAACGAGCAATCGAAGCGCGTAAATCACCGCGCTATTCACGATGGCAGTAGTGGCATTGTAATTACCGAAATGCGTTTCGCCACTTCCTTCAAAATCGAAGATCCAATGGTCTTCATTCTTGTAGATTTTCACTGAAACGGGAGATCCATCATCTAGACGCTGAATAGCATTGGCCTCTTCCAGTTGAAGCGAATCAAGAGCGGATCTTAGAACCCGCGCCGATTTGCCTCTTAGTTTAGACATGTAGTCCATCGTTCTGGCGACGCCCTCATTTCGAGCTAATTTCTCCAGCGAAGCAACTCCCAAGCGAATCGAGGCTAGCTGAGCCGTAAGATCAGCGATATTCTCTCTAACCGCTCGACTAGGGTAAGCTGAATAGCTCAGCGTTCTCGTAATAGTACGCCAATCCACCTCTCCGCCTCGGGCAAAATAAGTAGGCGAAATGACAACGCCTTCCTCCATAAGATTTTTGGCGTTGGGAGGCATAGAACCGGGAGCGATTCCACCAACTTCGGCATGGTGAGCCCGATTCGCAACATAGCCTAATTGTGTTCCATCTTCTGAATACGCTCCCGCTAAAAGAGTTATGTCAGGCAAATGAGATCCGCCAAAACCCGGGTGATTCGTGACGATGACATCACCCGGTTCCAAACTGAATTTTTCAACAACAGAGCGAAGACAAACACCTAAAGCTCCTAGATGAACGGGAATGTGCGGGGCGTTTGCCACAAGATAGCCTTCGGAATCAAGCAGAGCGCAGCTAAAATCTCTGCGTTCCTTTACGTTAGTCGAAAAAGCCGTGCGCTCAAGCAAGGAACCCATCTCCTCTACGATAGAGAGGTACCGATTAGTGAAGAGTTCCAATTCCACAATGTCCGAACGGGGAGTCTCTGTCTTCTCAGATTCAGACATTTTTCTTAAACGTAGTGTTTTTCTGGAACCAACTGTCGCCCGCCAGCCTTTTTTTAGAAAAACAGTGCTAAAGTCATCTTGAATTGAACAAGGGCCCTCATGATAAAATCCCTCTGGCATTCCAGATCGGTCCACAAAGGGAAGGCTAAGCTCCTGAGGAAGCGGATATTTCTGGATAAACTGTTCCTCTTCTTCTTTGATTTCGCGTGTTGTAGCAATTACTCGGATACTCACGAGCTCAACTGGCAAACCTTGCGGCGTAAATCCAAAGAGCTCTTGATGTCTCTGCCGGAAACTCAATTCAAGATCCTTAAGCGCCACATTTTCAAGATGTTCTGATGAATCTTGACCAGCATATCTCATTTCAAATCGCCTCTTGCTTAGAACAATAGCTTCAGGATCAACCCCATCCCGAACGAGAAGAGCGCTCGCCTCGCTCTCAAGTTGCTCCAGCCATTTCGGCACTTCAGACAAGACCTCGCTGATAGGCCGCAGAACCTCTCTTTGCCCAAACTGTTCAAGCCTGGCCTTCTTTAGACCGTAAGCGCTGAGCAGGCCGGAGTCGGATGGGAAAATGATGGTGTCCATACCGAGCATTTCAGCGATATCACAAGCATGCAAGCCACCCGCTCCACCAAAAGCAACTAAAGCGTAGCCTGAAGGATCGTATCCATTGCGTACCGACACGCTTCGGATAGCTTCTACCATTCTCTCGTTGGCTATATCGAGGAACCCCTGCAGAATTGAATAGTCCGCCTTCTCCTTGTCATTTTGCGAAGCAATTGATTGAATTAAATCGTCCAGTCGCCTGAGCGCGTGGTCACGGAAAATGGGAATGCTAAACCTATCGGGGTCGAGACGCCCCAACAGCAGATTGACGTCGGTCAGTGTCAATGGACCGCCCGCCCCATAGCAAGCAGGACCGGGATCTGCCCCAGCGCTCTGAGGGCCTACCCTCAAAGCCGATCCATCATACCAGCAAATCGAGCCTCCACCTGCAGCAACAGTCTCAATGCGTAATGAGGGAGCGAATACTCTTGCAGACCCAACCAAGTGCTCGAACTGATAGTCCAACTGCCCGTCGAATCGAGAAACATCCGTACTGGTGCCTCCCATATCAAACGCGATAAGCCGTTTTTCACCAGCTCGCAGACCAATATTGGAAGAACCTACCACGCCTCCAGCCGGACCGCTGAGAAGACTGTCCTTGGGGCGGAATTGCTCGCGGCCACTCAGGCCTCCAGCGCTAGACATGATTCTAAATTCGCTCGAGCTTAGCTTGCCTTGCACAGCATCTAAATAGGAATCCATAATAGGAGCCAAACAAGAATCAACCACTGCCGTTTCGGCTCGAGGCAAAAGTTTGATGCTTGGCGAAAGCTGATGAGAAACAGATACGTAGGGAATTCCTGCCTCTGAGAGGATCGATTGAATCCTGCATTCGAAATCCGGATAAAGATAACTGTTGATTAAGGCAATGGCGACAGAATCGATTTGGGCCTCAGAGCATTCCTTGGCAAAAGACCGAATCTGATCTTCATCTAAATCGCGTAGAACATCACCATTTACAGCAATTCGTCCTGAAATCTCAAATACACGATGATGTAGCACAGAAGGTTTTTCAATCCCAAGGGCAAAGAGATCTGGCCGCTGTTGATTGCCAATTCGAAGAAGATCGCCAAAGCCTTCCGTTACGAGAAAAGCCACTTTCGCCACCTTCCTTTCCAACAACGCATTGGTACCCTTAGTCGTAGCCAGGCGCAGCTCCATAGGCGGTAAATCCTTATCAAGAGAAGAATCCAAGAGTAGACGAATTGCCAATAGAGGAGCTTCTTCAGGAGAGCGGATGGAACACAATGCTCCTGCCTCTACCGCAATATTTTGAGTATCGAGAGTAGCGATACATGATTCTCCATCCCACTCCAGAATCTTGAAGCTCTCCTCTTGCGGGGAGAATATTGTTAGCTCGTAGCCCTTAAAGAAATTGCTCTTAGGTTGGCACAGCAACTCGATCTCGACTTGATTCTCTCGAACCTGCCTTAAAACACGACCCCTAAGCGAACTATTCGATAGCACCTTCGCTTGCAGTTCACGCCCATCAGGGCCTTCTGCCAAACAGTCGGTAAACGTTCCCCCCGTATCTATCCAGAATTTCCACATGCCCCTCGAAAGTCAGTTCGCTTAAAATGCGTTTTCCGGGATAACATCAGTCTGCGTTGTCCATAGCTTAGCGTAATGACCTCCTGCTTGGATTAGCTCATCGTGAGTCCCTCGCTCGCAAATTGATCCCTTTTCCAAAACGACGATTTGATCGGCATGCTTAACAGTTGAAAGTCGATGAGCAATCACCAAGGTAGTCCTCTCTTTAACAAGGTTATCAACCGCCGTCTGAATTTTAGCTTCGGTTAGCGTATCAACGCTTGAGGTAGCTTCATCTAAAATGACCAGGGGAGGATTGCGGAGGATCACGCGGGCTATGGTAAGACGCTGTTTCTCGCCCATGCTAAGACGTATCCCCTTTTCTCCAATCATCGTATCCAATTTTTCAGGTAGATTGGAAACGAATTCCCAAGAGCAAGCCCCTTCCAGTGCCTGAATCAGCTCCTCTTCAGTGGCGTCTTCCTTGGCCAGCAAGAGATTATCACGCACGGTTCCATCGAAAAGAAAGGGATCTTGGGCCACGACTCCAATATGTTTGCGTAAGTCTTGCAGGTCCAAAGATCGCGTATCCACTCCGTTGATAGCGACAAATCCGGAAGTGACATCGTAGTAACGTTGCAAAAGATTCGCTACAGTCGACTTGCCAGCCCCTGTATGTCCCACGAGAGCTGTCACTTTGCCTGCTTTCAGCTCCAAGGAGAAATTGGAAAGAAGTCGATCACGTCCAGTGTAGTTGAAATCGACATTCGAATAGACTACTTCGAGAAGACCGTCTGGAAACTTTTCTGGCGTATCAGGGCTTTTGATATCGATCGGATAGTCCATCATCTCGAAAACCCGTTCGCCAGATGCTTTGCCCGTAGCAAACAGATTGTTAAGTCCATTGAGCTGGCTCAAAGGCATGTAGAGCATAAAGCAATACTGGAAAAACATGAAAAACGTTCCGTTTGTGAATGTTTGGGGCTCGGTTACGGAGAGATACCCTCCATAGCCAACGACAGCGACTGTTCCCATACTGACAATGAAGTTCGTGCTAGGCCCGTGGATAGACCAGCGGAACATGGACTTTAAGGTAAGAGCTTGCAGCTCTTTCGCGCGATCCAAAAAGCGTTTATGCTCGCGATCGCGAAGGGCGAACGAATTGATGAGGCGATTTCCTTGAATATCTTCGACAAGAAGGGAGTTCAACTCGCCAGCGCTTCTTCTCACCTTCTTCCAATTGCTAGCTTGAGCTTTGAAATGCCAGCGGGACAGGAGGATCATAATCGGAATAGGCAAGATCATGAGGGTGGCTAAGCGCGGCTCGAAATAGAAAAGTATCGAAGTTATCCCTACAACCATAACGATGGCTGTACTCCCCTGTTCAGTACCGTCGAGAATAACCCGCTCTACGTTCTGCACATCCTCGATAACCCGCGAGGCGATTTCCCCCGACTTGCGGTTGTCGAAATAGCGAATCGGCAAATTCATAAGTTTCTGGTGCAAATCGCGTCGAATCTCCACCAGAACACGTTGTTCAAGGGTATTATTGATCCGAATACGAAGCGAGTTGAGAACTTCTCGCATGAAAAAACAGCCGACCAAAGCGGCAACTCCCATTTTAAGCGCATCGACATTCCTCTGGATAATCGCATCATCCACCATGGAACGCGTTACCTGAGGAATAATCATGAAGAAAAGCGTGCTTCCTAGGGCAAGAGCGATCGTTCCCCAAAACATCGCTTTGTATCTAAACAGATAACCCGAAACTCTCCAGATGGTCTTCATGTGTCGTAAAGCCTCCAAAAGATACGAAATGAAAACCTTAGCAAGGCTTCAATCGGTCAAAATAGTGAGCCGCTTTTGAATCGCAATAGGGTTCATTTCTCGAAGCTTGCTTCGTTGCTGCATCTTGCGATTCATCGAGCTCCGACTTGTCTCGCAGCTCGCTGCGGGGTGGCAAAGCAAGAGCGAAGATATTCACTCGAACCGAATCGACAAGCGGACCCTGAAAGATAAGTCTCCGGATCCACATGGAACGTATCTCATTCGATTGGCCAACCCTCGAACGTCTCCGAAGCGAATTTCTAAACCCAGATGAAATCGAGGGCTCATACTGGAAATCGAAAGAGGACCTTGAGCAGTATCACATATCCTTCGGGAAGCGAATCAGCTGGAAGTGGAGCGCTGTGTGGGAAGAATTGAGAAATCTCGGCTGGCAGCCAGAGGGAAAGACGCTGCTTGATTGGGGTTGCGGCTCAGGGGTCGCAACGCTGTCTTTCTTAGAAGCATTTGGATCTGACGCGCTTGAAAGCATTATTCTGTGGGATCATTCCACGTTAGCCTGCCAATTTGCCAGACAACACGTAAGAGAGCTTCATCCGCATCTCGCGGTTGAGGTCAGAAGTATCGAATCGACTGACCCAAAGCTTGCGGACACCATTTGTTTAGCCAGCCACGTGTTGAATGAACTCTCTAACGACGAGCAAGAAACGCTGAATTCCATTTTCGGCCTAGCGCGACAAATCGTTTGGATAGAACCAGGGGACTATAAGAGCAGCCATCTTCTAGGCATCCAACGCGAACGTCTCGCCGGAAGGATGAGAATCGTCGCTCCCTGCGTTTGCCAAGAGAGTTGTCCCATGTTTCTGGAAGATAATGCGAGACACTGGTGCCATTTCTTTGCCCGATCGCCAATCGAAGCTTTTACCGATCCTGATTGGGCTCGATTCGCGACTATGCTGGAAATCGACCTCCGTAGCCTGCCCTACAGCTATTTGGTTTTGAATAGCAATGATTGTAAAGTTATAGGCGCTGAACCAGCTTACTCTCGTGTAATTGGAAAACCAAGACAATATAAAGGTTACACCAAAACGCTGAGTTGCGACAGCCAAGGCCTGAGAGATCTCGAGCTGCAGAAACGAGATGACGGGAAGTTGTGGAAAACGATGAAAAAAGGCAGGAATGGATCCTTATACAAATGGAATGAACTGTACAACGGACGCATCAAACAGGGGGAATCCGTCTTCTAGTAAGCTTTTTCTAAATTTTTTGTAACTGAACGACAGCCTGGTGGGTATAAGATTAAGCAACCAAACAACCATGAAGAGTCGCACAGGAAAAAGAACCATCGCCATAGCTCTCATAGGACTAGCAGCTATCTCCTCTCTCGCCGAAGCGAAGATTAAAAGATCTTTTGAGGAAACGATAGACCTCTCGGGTATCACTAACGTTCGAGTAAAAGTCTACGAAGGCCATATCACCGCATTTGGAGAAAATAGGCAGGAAGCGGATTTAAGTATTAAGCAAATCTTTAAAGTGTCATCCGAATCGGAGGCTACGGAGCTGGAAGAGTCGGTAGAGAAGACGATTCGCAAGGAGGGCAACACGCTATACATAGAAGTCGAATCAGACTATGAACCCAGTTGGTTCAGACGAGCCTTTGGCAACAGTGATCCCATCGATTTGGATATAAAAATCCTTCTCCCGAGGGAAATGAACCTAAGTTTGGATACTGCAGGTGGTCACGTAAGCGCCCAGGATTTCACTGGCGACGTTAGTCTGGAAACCTCGGGAGGACATATTGAAGCAGAGGATATCATCGGCAATCTGATGGCCGATACCAGCGGCGGTCATGTAACGGTAAGGGACGTAGATGGACAAGTTAATGTGAAAACGTCAGGCGGTCATATCACCGCGAAGAACATCACAGGGGACGCAAGACTTAAAACTTCGGGCGGTCACATCAAAGCCAGCATGATAGAAGGCCACATTGACGCTAAAACCTCAGGAGGAAGCATAGATGCCAGTCTTCCGAATGGTATCGAAAGAGAGACTACGCTCAGAACCTCGGGTGGAAACGTATCGGTTGATTTGCCGAAGGATGCTCGCTTTACAATCGATGCCAGCACGAGCGCCGGACGGGCGAGTTCGGACTTCAACGTTCCAGTAAAACATCGCATACCTGGCGGAAAGATCAGCGGAGATGTAAATGGTGGAGGACCCATTTTAAGGCTCAAGACAAGCGGAGGGAATGTTAGCGTAAACGAAATTTAAGTTTATGAACGACTAATTTTGGGAGGAAGCTGATCTAATAGGGATGACCCGCGTCTTCGGACGCGGGTCTTTGCTTGGAGTTGCTTCCAAATGAAAATTCGTTCTGTGTAGAATCGAATTCTGATGCCAACACCGACAAGTGAAGAAAATCTGCAGATCGTGTACCAAGATAGTCATTACGTTGCTATCAACAAGCCACCTGGGCTCTTAGTGCATAGGACGAACATAGATTTTCATGAAAAGCGATTCGCTCTCCAGCTGCTTCGCGATCAGTTAGGCCGTCAGGTCCATCCCGTTCATCGATTGGATAAGGCCACTTCCGGAATCCTGATTTTCGCATTGAATGAAGAAAGTCTTCGGCTTTTGAAGTTGAAATTCGAGTCGGGGGAAATGCGAAAAGAGTACCAAGCCATTGTAAGAGGATTCTCTCCAGATGAAGGAACCATCAATCAACCTCTTAAAAGACCTAAGGATACTCGACGGGATTCGGATTCGATTGACTATCAAGAAGCTCAAACGAACTTCGAAACACTAAGCGGCGTTGAATTACCCTTGCCCACGAACAAGCACGAAACCACACGCTACTCCCATCTTTTGCTGAAGCCCAAGACAGGGAGATGGCATCAGCTGAGGCGGCACTTGGCTTCAATCAACCACCCTATCATCGGTGACACAACCCATGGAGACAATAAACAGAATCGCCTATTTTTGGAAAGGTACGGATTTCGTCGCCTATGGCTAGCAGCCACACGCCTATCGTTCGAAAATCCCATGACGAGAGAATGGCTTGATATAAAAGTGGAGCCATGGGCAGATTTCGAGAAAGCTCTCCAAGTAACAGGGCTTTCTAAATAATGTGGGAGCTTGCCTGAACGAGGTTTAAAATGTCAGCTTTCATAAAGCAAAAGAACCGGTTCTATGTCAGCACACATCACAACGCTTGGTTTCGACGCAGACGATACGCTCTGGCACAACGAAAATCTTTTTGAGGAACATCATAAGAAATACTGCCAGCTCCTCGCCGAATACCACGATTCGGATGTAGTCGAAGAACGCCTCTATGAAACGGAGATGCGCAATCTTGAATTGTTTGGCTACGGCATTAAAGGCTTCACTCTCTCTTGTATCGAGACGGCCATCAGTCTCACGAACGGCCAAATTAAAGCTGAAGAGATCAGACGTATCATAGACTACTGCAGACAGATGCTGGAGCATCCAATCGAACTTCTGGAAGGGGTCGCGGAAACGGTCGAAAAGCTAGCTAAAGAATACCGCGTTCTTTTGATAACCAAGGGAGATTTAAGAGATCAAGAACGCAAAATAGCCGCCTCGGGCATTGCCCATTGTTTCGATCACGCGGTCATTCTTTCGGATAAGAATGTTGAGAGCTATTCTCGAGCGCTCCGCAAAGAAAATATCCCGATCGAGCAATTCGCTATGATAGGGAATTCATTGAAGTCGGACGTGCTACCTGTATTGGAATTAGGAGGACACGCTTTCCACGTACCGTATCGCTTAACGTGGAAACACGAGCATGTTGAGAAAAGCCCAAGCAGCCACGGCCGATTCTTCCAGTTAGATACCATTCGAAATCTCCCGGCCTTGCTAGACAAAATAACCTATCGAAAGGTCGACTGAGGTGGAAATCTATCCGCGACCCCGCAAAATAAGCTATACAGGAGGATTCTCAAGCCTCCCTAGCAAACTGATCTTCAAGCCAAATGAAATCAGCGGTCGATTAGAAAACTCCTTCAAGTCTTTGGAGAACAGTTTTGAAACATGCAGCTTTTGTCACCGAAGTAATGATACAAACTTTACGGTCAGAACAAATTGCAATGATATCGAAAAACAAGGGTATAGACTATCATTTAGCGAAGGCAACGTAAGCCTAGAATCGTCCACCGAAGCAGGAGTTTTCCATGGGCTGACAACGTTGATTCAGATCTATCAATTCAGCCAAGAAGCGGTAAAGCATTTTAAAATCGAAGACTGGCCGGACCTGAAGAACCGTGGATACATGCTGGACATAAGTCGCTGCAAAGTACCCAAGATGGAATCTCTCTACTCCCTTGTCGATTCTCTGGCTCTACTGAAATTCAATCAATTCCAGCTCTACACGGAACACGCTTTCGCCTATGCCAATCATAAGATCGTCTGGAAAAATGCATCGCCGCTAACAGCGGATGAAATCCAAAAATTGGATACATATTGCCAAAATAGACACATAGAGCTTGTCCCCAACCAGAATTCCTTTGGCCATCTCGAGCGCTGGCTTAAGCACGATGGCTACAAGCATTTGGCAGAATGCCCTGATGGATACGAGCATCCCATACGGGGGTGGCTCCATCATGGCGGAACGTTAAAGCCAGGCGAAGATGCAGCAAATTTTCTGGCGAGCCTGTACGATGAATTGCTGCCAAACTTTCAAAGCCGCCAAATCAACGTTGGCTGCGATGAAACGTGGGAACTCGGCCAAGGACGGAGCAAAGCAAGAGCGGAGCAGGTAGGCAAACATCGCGTTTATCTCGAATTCCTAAAAAGAGTTGCGCAGCTAGCGAATGAGAGGGATAAAGCCATTCAGTTTTGGGGCGATATCGTTTTGGAAGAGGAATCTCTTGTCGCGGAGCTTCCTGATAACGCAACATCACTTGTTTGGGGTTATGAGGCAAATCATCCTTTCGAAAAACAAGCGCCGGTCTTTTCCGAATTGGGCCTGCCTTTTTACGTCGCTCCCGGCACCTCAAGCTGGAATTCGATTGGAGGCCGTATTGAAAACGCGTATACGAATATCAAATCAGCCATCCACCAAGCTATAGAAAATGAGGCAGAGGGTTGCCTGCTCACAGACTGGGGAGACTTTGGGCACCATCAGCCAGACTCGATTTCCTTTCCGGGAATTATTTGGACGGGATGCATGTGCTGGTGCTTTGCGAAAAACCAAGAACGATCAATCGAGTCGGCAGTTGGTCGCATTTTTCTGAGTGAGCCCAACACAAGTGTAGCTGCAGTATTGGAATCATTAGGTAACATAACTAATTACTTCAAACACTCGATTCCCAATGCTACGATTTTAAATAGGCTGCTTTTCCAAAACGACAAAGATATAGATTCATGGATACATGAGATCTCAATTCATGAGTTAGAGGCAGCACGGGAAAAACTACAAGAAGCGAGATCTCTTACCGAACAAGTAGGAGGAAAAACGTCCCGAATTGAGACGATAAGGGCAGATCTAGAGCTAGCTTCCGAGCTACTTGATTATGCCAGTGTGAGGGGTATCCGCTATCTGCAAGGAAAACTCCTGACCAGGTCAGAGCAAACGGCAATCATTGAACCGCTCATCGAGCGATTCGAAGCTCAGTGGCTTAAGAGAAATCGGATTGGCGGCTTAGAAGAGAGCGTGGCTTATTTAAGAGCTCCCATAAAGTCTTAAGCAAAGTCACATCTGGGTCGCGCTATGACGGACCATGGAATAGCCATACGGCGTTTCGAGAACTGTTACTCTATCGCCCGAACGAAAGGCGGGATCCGTTTCCTCTTGCACGATTGCAATAAGGCGACCGCGATCGAGTTCGATAGTGATTTCTTGACCGAACTTTTCGGTCATTGCTTTTTCAGCAGCAAGTCCCACGAGCCCTCCAACAGCAGCTCCTCCCAGTGACGCAGCAGCCCGGCCAGTTCCGGCGCCAATGGTCTGACCGACGCCAGCTCCCAACAGTGTTCCCGTCTGATATCCCACGTATCCAGATTGTCCTTCAATGCGAACAGTTTGGACAGAAACCACGGTTCCATTCTCGACACGATGACTCGCGCCTACTGAGGCATGGGGAACCGAATGCCTAGCGCCTTTTGAAGAACAACCGACGAGTAAAAAACTAATAGCGAGAATAGTTAATAACTGGATACTTATTTTTCGCGAGGTCATGTGGGTAGCGAGGTTGAATACTAAGGAATTAAGTCGGCTAGTTGTAATTTGGATCGATACCGAAAGAGTCATGTTTTACTCGAGAGAAACCAGCTCGAGTTTCCAGAACCGTGACACGATCCCCAATATTGAATTCCGGCTGCTTGTTCTCCTGAACAATGGCGATAGTCGGTCCCTCGTCTAAGTCTATAGTGATCTCCTGACCCGTTTTCGATGTTAAATCTTTTTCGGCCTGATCACCAACAATCCCGCCAACAGCGGCGCCACCAGCAGCAGCTAGAATACGCCCGGATCCACTGCCAATGGTCTGACCGACGGCAGATCCTAAAATTGCCCCAGTCGTGTAGCCAATACCCGTTTTCTGCCCTTCAATCGTGACCAGCCTTACGTCAAGTACGGTACCCGACTTGATACTTTGAGAAGTACCGGCAGCTGCAGCAGGCACCGATTCATAACCTGCCCTGCTCGCGCAGGCTCCAAAAAGAAAGGCAGTACTTGCCAGTAGGGTAATCAGAAAAAATCGTTTTTCGTTCAAATAACCTTTTCCCTTCACAGAGGTTAATTCGAGTAGGGTGCCAGATTGGATTCAGAAATGATCCTGACAGGAACCCTACCTCGGCCATCTGAATAGTGATTTTAAAATCTTGGATGGACCTCGCATTCTATCGGTCAACGTCCGCGTTAACAGGGATGTAACAAATCACCGTTTAAAAATGGGGAACCAGACACCAGGTTTAGCATCTATTTAATGAAAAACAGATCAAAATGAGTAACAAAAGACGCGGAGAAACCGATACTATTTACACTGCCCCACGTTTACACACTGTACATTGTAACGAATTGTCACCCCGATGAAAAATAACGCTACAGACCATAGCATCTTCCTGCTAAATCCACCGCTCAGAGTGATTGCAGGGAATGCCAAAGACGAGGTGGTTGAGACCAATCGTATACGTTTCGGAAGACCCAAGCTTAATCGCCAAGTGAGCAACGAACGCGTTTCTCATTACTTCCAGAAGCCGAGAAATATGTTTCGATTGGATCTTGGTTGACCGCTCGGCGAATCAGAATTTTAGGACCGAGATCCCCAGGGTCTCGGTTTTTTATTTTTGTATCCAAAATTTTTTAACAAACCAACAAGTACTGGATGAATTTTCGAATCGCTTCACAAATCACAATAAAACTGAAAGATTCCCTTGGAGGAGTACGCCAAATTGTCGAGGAACTAAAAAAACGCTACGCGAACTCCCTCTCGATAGCGATGGAGAACGAGAAGGAGGGTTCTCAGCTTCTCATAACGGGCCCCAGCCTTTCCAAAGCGGCAGAGCAATTGATATCACAGAATCTAGAATACAGCGAAGACGAAGTCATCGTGATTCCAATGGATGAAGCTAAAGGAAAGCTGACAAATATTACACACTCGTTTTTAGAGTCGAATATCGAGCTGGACTATATCTGTCCAATAACAAGATTAGACCAATCAGAACAAAGCCTAGTCTTTAAGGTATCCAACATTCCACTCGCTTCTAGCGTTCTATCGAAAGCAGCCTAGACAGAGCTCACGACGACTCCAAGTCCTTACGAAGCCAGACACTGCCGTCGTGGAACGTTGCTTCAACTGAATCCGATTCCGGAACATCTTCAGCGCGACATATAGGCCGACCTGCTTCATCAGAAAAAAGCGCGTATCCACGCTTCAATGTCGCTTGAGGACTTAAAGCTTCCAGCTTGGCCTTCCTCTGGGAAAGACAGCTTTTAACTTCGGCCAGCGCTTTATCGGCAACACCATGAATCCGGTGATTTAAATTATTTAGCGTGTCCTTGGAACTAGCGATCGCGTAGGAGGGTTGAAGGAGATTGAATCGAGCGTGGGAACTTGCCAAATTCCTCGATTTTCGATGGAAGACTGCCGAAACGCCCGAGTTCAATCGATTAGCGATGTCATCTAATTTCAGATACGATGTTTCGACAGTTGCCCTCGGGGACAGCAAAGATAGTTTGGCTGCCACGGAAGTGAAGCTTTGTCGCAGTTCTTGAATTTTCCAATCGACACAAGCCTGAACACGCTCTTGAATTTCCGAAATCGTTTGCTCCGATTCAAGAAAAGCGCTCGATATGAGTTCCGCAGCCGCGGACGGAGTTTCAGCTCTAGCGTCGGCCGCAAAATCGCTTAAAGTGAAGTCGATTTCATGCCCTACAGCAGAGATCACTGGCGTACCTGAATCATGGATGGCTCGAACAACTTTCTCCTCGTTAAAGCACCATAAATCTTCCAAGCTTCCTCCTCCGCGACCGACAACGATCAAGTCAAGAAAGCCGAGCGTATCAGCTAATTGAAGACTATTTACGATTTCATCAGCAGCTCCCTGACCTTGAACTTTGCAGGGAATCAAAATCAATCGTCCTCGCCAGCCACGTCTCTTGAGGATCCTAATAAAATCCTGAACCGCCGCTCCCGTTGGAGATGTAATGATCGCGATCGCTCTGGGCAGCAGAGGCAGCGATTTTTTACTGTCCTTGTCGAAAAGACCTTCCTGTTGTAACTTCTTCTTTAAGCGTTCGAATTCCCGATGAAGCTTTCCGGCTCCGGATTCCACTAGCGCCCGAACCACAAGTTGGTAGCGTCCGTAAGGTTCGTAAACACTGATTTCCCCGAAAGCGAGCGCCTCTAAACCGTCTTCAGGATCAAAAGACAACGAGGAAGCGTTGCCACGAAACATCACGCAAGGAAGTTGGGCATCCTGATCTTTTAAGGTAAAATAAAGATGACCACTCGATTGTCTCCTGAAATTCGATACTTCGCCGTTTATCCAGCTCGGCCCGATACCAGTCTCGAGCAGCGTTTTTATTCGTCGGGTGTATTCAGAAACCGTTAGAGCTTCCTCATCACCAAATTGATCGAGGAAATTCATACTAACTCGCTCTCAATTCTGTTACGTCGTAACCGATTTCTGAGGATTCGTATCGCCAGAGTAATGACAAGAAAGAGACTGACGGCAAGTAAGGCCAGCATCACATTGCCCTTAATTATCGCTTCACCGAATATGACGATACTGATTGCCATTAAAAGATTCAGAGGCACGGAAACGAGCATGTACCAACCGAAGGGCATTCTAGCCAAGCCAAGCAGATAGTTTTGCAAGGGGAAAGGCATCCCTGGCGTTATGCGAAGCAAGACCGCAATCTGAAGCATATCCTTGTTTTCCAGCTTGGGCACACTATGACCAAATCGATGGACCAATCGCTCGAAAAGAGGCCGAAACCAGATCCCCGCGACCAGCCATGACAATGCCATGTTTGCGCTTAAAGATACGCCACAGCCAATGATCGCTACCGGCAAGCTGTAGACAGCTCCCGCAAAGAGCAGAAAGGGAGAAACCGGGATCCAGAAGCAGGGGAGTATGGCCATCGCGAAGAAAAAAGGAACCGGTCCAAAACTAGCAAATTTGTCCACCCATAACTGAATATCGACAGCCAAAATTTCACTCCGATAACGCCATACAAAGAAACAAGCAATGAGCAGGATCGCGAGCCCGCCTACGGAGACAATAGCCAACTTATGGTTTTTGATAGCGATCAACCGAGAATCTCTCCGAATACTTGAATTGCAATTACAAATAGACCCGTCAATCTTTGCTTCTCGTTAATGCCATCCGAGAAATTCAAGCTCTGGATTTTAATCGCCACATTTGGTTATACCCTTCTCCACTTCACATGGTATTGGCAAACCCCGCTTGGCCTCAGTCCAGTCTTAGACAGTCAAGAGAATATCCTGCTAGCGGAGAAGATCGCTTTCGGCTCTCTAGAAAAAGAACCCTTTTATCGGGCAATGCTGTATCCATTTTTCCTGTCGCTTTTTATTTCGGCGGGCCTATCTGTTTCATCGCTACCAGCTATCGCAGGCATTTTGGGGCTCTTATGCCATTGCCTTAACACCGCCTTAGCGATGCTAGTATCGGAAAAAGTCTGGCAATCGCGCAGCAGTATTGTCGTTACGGGCATACTGATCGGGACAAACCCCGTTTTGATTCACTTCGCAGCGGAGTTAATCGACGTTACGCTTGCAACCAGCCTTTTTCTAGGAGGCCTACTCTCTTACCTAAAGAGCAGGCATGAGAGTTCAGGCAAGATAGTCTATACCTGGGTTGCGCTAGCCGCCTCCCTACTAGCTCTATCCACACTCGCTCGGCCTCATTTAATGGCCCCCGTCATTGCGATATGCGGGATAATAACGCTGGTACTATTTGTTAGGCGACGCGAATGGATGCGGAGCATTTCATTCCTCTCGGGAGCAACGGTCATCTGGCTCGCCTACGGCTTCATCCAACTATCGTGGAGCGGATCGTTTGGCATTCTACCCTGGCAAGGAGCCTACAACCTTTGGGCAAGCAATAAACCGGGCGCGAATGGACTGTATTTAACTCAAACCTACAGCTTTAATTATCAGGGCGAGCATCGAAATCCGACCCGTTTAGAGGAAGAGACGGCTTATATCCACGAAGTTGGTCGGCTAGACTCCATTGATCAGAGATCCCACTATTGGCGTTCAAAAACGATTAATCGGATTCTTGAAAATCCAGGAGACTGGTTGAGACTCATGGCATGGAAAACTTATGCCCTCGTAAACAACTTCGAGCAGTACAACAATAAAACCTACTCATTCCACAAGCGGCTTTCGCCCTGGCTAAGAGGGAATCCTATTTGTTGGGGAATCCTTCTGCTCTTTGGATTTGGGGGCTTCATAGCAGGTTTTAAAAGAGAACGACTCCTTTGTATTCAATGGCTGGTTATCACTCTTTCACTTTCAGCGGGAATTCTCATTTATATGGCCAGCGCGAAATTCAGGGTTCCTCTCGTATTTCTACTCGCCATCATGGCTGGAGGCACTCCATTTTTCAGAAACGCCATTGCTGAACTTGGTGGAAAGAGCCTCTCGGTTATAGCTGGATTTCTAACCTTGTCCGCCTTCGTTACTTTTTCAACGTTCGGAGAGATAGATTCGAAGCGCACAATCATTCAGGATCAGCTTCTCCTAGCCGACGCTTCAACGCGAATTGGGCGAGATCATGAAGCCTTTTTCTGGGCAAGCGAAGCGGTTAAATCAAATCCAGAGAGGATTGAAGGCCATCGTGTCCACCTGATTAGCTTCTACAATCTAGTGGCGAGCGGCGATCAGGAAGGCGGCAAGGAAGCCTGGCTCGCCTTTCGAGAAGCTCTCCCCAATGAACCGACTTTTGACGCGTCTTACTCGTTTGTCGGCGGAATCGCTCATTGGAATATTGGGAATTTCGATATCGCAAAAAGAATCTGGCAGGCGAGTGTTACGGAGTACGGCTGGGGTGCCTCTAGCAGTTTGGGAATTCTCGTTCTAACGAATTCTATGCCTGTTCCCACAAACGTCTCGGACGAGATAATCAAAGAAATAAAGGAGGGAGCCCATGGCATTCTAGCCTACGCTCTTATTACGAGAGACTCTAGCTTTCGTAACCGCATTTCCATGACAAGGCAAAGAGAAAGCAACTTCCAAGCGATCCTTTCAAGAGTGTTGCCTCATGCTTGGAACTCCCCTGAATCGCTTTAATCTTCGAACCGCCGGTTTTCCAATTGCTTCATTACCGTTTGCCCACCAAATTAGCTCGCAACTTCATCCCATTGGAATGGTTAACTGAATTCACATATTTTTCGTGTAAGTTTAAGCAATTGTTACCGATACATTTAGAGGATTAACTGCATGCTAGATTCGCTTTCAGGCAAATTTCTCATAATCGACGACGACGAAAGTCTACGCAATTTGCTTGAAGTGATCATCTCATCCGCGGGAGCCGACAGCCTATGCGCAGCCAAGCCTTCCGAAGCAATCGAGCTACTCACAAGCAGGACGGAAGAAATCGAAGCGATACTGCTCGACTTAAACCTTGAAGGCTCCAACGGCGAAAACCTCTACGACGAACTAGTGGCCATAAAACCAGAGCTCCTCATCTTTCCCATGAGCGGTTGCTATGACGAGGAAATCAAAGAACGCCTCGCAGGAAGACGAATCGATGGCCTCATCACTAAACCCTTTCTATCCGCTGGTCTGATTAAAATCCTATCTGATGGGATCGCCAAGCGGAACAACCTCGACCTCTCAAGCCAACGTATTTAAATTTTTCCCTGAAGGACCACCAGCGTAAGGAATATCTTCATACAGCTCAACTCCATCTGCAGGCGACTCGTCATTGGAATCTTCCACCTCCGGCTCGATAGGCCTTCTATCAGGCTCGGTAGAACGAATATAAGCCTCCCGCTCCGCTTTCTCTCGTTGTTCGCGGAGAATCGGAAAGGTGCGTTCTAATATATTCTGTGGATAGAGCGGTTCCATGCTCGTCTCGATATGAGTTAAGAATCCCTTCTTGAGTTAGATGTATTTTTGTCCTTGTGTCGGGCATCGGCATCATAGACGGCAACTTTAATTTTCTCTGGGATTTTTTCTTAGTTTTTATAAATGGATTTTTCTCAAATTACTGATTATCAGTTGATAATAGAATTTTAAAGAAATTTCCCAATTAGTTGATTTCTAATTGATAAGGCCAAAAAAGATGATCGCGGAAATAAGCTTTAGCGGAAATCCTGAATAGTTTCGCGGAGAAAAAGAAAACCCCTAAACGATTACGAAAAGCTACAACCGTAAAAGTAAAAAGTCGAAAATCGGCATCCAAAATCTCGTTACAAGTGGATATAAAACTTGACAAATTTGAATCGAATCGCCGCCGACATTCGTTACTGGAAATTCAAGCCAATTCCAATGTTTTTATGCCTATTTTCCGAGCATTGTCTATTGCGAAAGAGCGATTCTTTAGTCAACTTTAAGGTGTGGAAAATGATCCGGTAACGGCCTCGAGGAAAGAGGCCCTTCTTGAGTTACTCGACGACCCCAGTCCTGTTGTAAGGAAGCAGTTGCTCAAGGAATTCGAGAATCTCGGACAAGAAGGCCGAAGCCTGCTAAAAGCTGCGGCAAACGGGTCGAATCGATTTCTCAGCTGGCATGCGCGCTGGTTCCTGGCCGAGCTCGACCAATCGAATCCAATCGAAGAATTCAGGAATTTCATTCGCTCGCAACAATACGATTTGGAAAGCGGCTGGCTGCTAATAAGTCGAGTCGCCCATCCCGATTTAGAGGTGGGCCAAGTTTGTTTGCAACTGGATGAGTTAGCGAAGCGATGCAAGGAGCTCATCATTGAGCCGGCCTCCAGTCATGACCGCTGCTTGGTTTTGAATCGCGTTCTCTTTCATGAATGCGGATTTCGAGGCAATATCGACAAGTTCAACGACCCTTCCAACAGCTTTGCTAACGAAGTTCTGAGGACGAAAAAAGGTCTGCCAATAGCGCTCTCGCTTCTCTATATATTGGTGGCCCAACGGATTGGAGCTCATCTGGAACCGATTGCCGCCCCTGGCAAATTCCTCGTGGGTTCTTTTGAAGACGACAAGCCCTTCTACATCGATCCTTTTGAGCGCGGACGGCTCCTGAAACCCGAGCAGCTTTTCGAAAAACTAGAAATTCGCAAGGGCGACTCGACCATAGGAATCATGGCTCCTGCTTCGATTAGAGAAACGCTCAGTCGCTGCTGTCGCAACCTGGTAAAACACTACGCCGAGGCAGGGCAGCTGCAGATGTCCAACCTTTTCAAGAACTTCATTCTCGAGTTTAAAGAAGCTTATCGAAAACGCTCGCGAAGCTAAGAAAGCGATTATTTTTCTCGCTCGTCCTCTAAATGGTTCCTAACCGTTCAAGAGCATGCGAGACTACTCCCCAGAGCGTACTTATACGCTTGAAGACCTGGAAAACTGGGACTTTCCAGGGACAAGCCTTGCCGTACTAGGCTATCCAGTCCGGCACTCGATCAGTCCGCAGATGCACAATGCTGCATTGGCAAAACTGGGCAACAAGGATCCGCAATTCCGTAGCTGGCGCTATTTCCGATTCGAGACCCCTCCGGAGCAGCTCATAGAATCACTTCCGAAATTTCATGAAAAAGGCTTTCTGGGCTTAAATCTTACCGTTCCGCATAAGGAAATCGCCCTCCCCGCCATTGAAAAAATCGACAATTCAGTCGATTGTATCAAAGCAGTTAATACACTAAAAAAAACGACCTCGGGATACGACGGATTCAATACCGACGGATACGGTCTAAAGGAAGGCATCAGACTGGAATTAGGGCTCGAGTTGAAAGGGACCCGTGTCTACTTAATCGGAGCAGGAGGCGCCGCCAGAGCGGCAGCAGCTCTTTGTATTCAAGAAGGTTGCGCAGCTCTAAGTATCATAAACCGCAACCAAGATCGGCTATCGAATCTTATTAGCGACCTTGAACCTTTGGCAAAGACAGCGAAGCTGGAAATTGAAAGATGGTCCTCGGACGACCAGAGCTTGGAAATAACGCCTGGAAGTATTGTTATCAATGCAACGTCGCTGGGGTTGAAAGGCGACGATCCGCTTCCTATTGTAGAAGGAGCCCTTCAATCGGAAATCGCTCTCTACGACATGATATACAATCCTTCTGAAACTAAGTTGATGAAACGAGTTAAAAAACTGGGTGGGGGAACAGCCAATGGATTGTCGATGCTAGTTTACCAGGGAGTAAAGTCTCTTGGAATTTGGACGACTGAAGAAATCCCATCCGATGCGATGCTAAAAGCCGCCCATGAGGCTATGACTACTCGAGTGGTATCCTAAGACAGATGTTGAATGATTTTATAGCCGTGTATGAGGGAGCTCCTCTTTTATTTCAGATTTTCGCCTTTGTTTTTGGAGCAATCGTGGGAAGTTTCCTAAACGTATGTATATATCGAATACCCGCTAAAAAATCTATCGTTTCTCCAGGTTCCACCTGCTCTTGCGGGAAGCCTATCGCCTGGTACGATAATATTCCAATCTTAAGCTGGTTTATCTTACGCGGCAAGGCTAGGTGCTGCGGACAACCCTATAGCTTTCGCTATCCATTTATCGAACTGCTAGCGGGCCTGCTATTTCTTGCCGCTTGGATAACTCAAGATCCAGCTAACGCCGGCTGTATCATGGTTTTCATTTCAATGCTGATTTGCGCCAGTTTCATTGATTTCGATCACATGGAAATTCCTGATCGTTTTTCGATAGGTCTCGCTTTCACTGGCGTGGTTCTCTCTGTAATCGTTCCGTCGTTACATGGCATCAGCCACCCGGTCTATATGATCGCTTCGATGCAGTCTCTGATTGAATCGTTAATTGGCGTGCTAGTCGGGTCAGGTATAATTCTATGGCTTGCTCTCGTAGCGGAAATTATTCTTCGCAAAGAAGCCATGGGATTTGGAGACGTAAAACTGCTCGGAGGTATCGGAGCGTTCGCCGGATGGCAAGGATCGGTTTTCGCGTTGCTGGGAGGATCGGTGATTGGACTTTTCGGCCTGTGCGCCTGGATGCTCGTCAAACAGATAATGCCGTCGTTGAGGAAGTCAGAAGATGATGGCCAGCTCTTTGGCAAGCACACGCCCTTCGGCCCCATGCTTTCTGCCGGAGCAATCGTCTATTTTCTGCTAGCCGAGGACGCGGTGAACGATTACTTTGAGATGTTTGCCAGCATCGTCTACTAGCTAATTGAAAGAAGTCTTGCTCCCTCGGAAACCTGGCAATGAAGGACATCAGGTTCCTCTCCGAAACGTCCCCGATATGCTGACGCAACAGATTGAGCGTATGACTGCGTAAAGGCCTCGCCGGCCAATGCCATCGCTGCCCCACCGAAGCCTCCTCCAGTCAATCGCGCCCCAATGACTTCAGGCATGGATTTCAAAATGGAAACGAGATAATCCAATTCCTCGATACTGTTTTCGAAGAGTGTTCTCGAGCTTTCGTGCGAATCAAACAAAAGTCCGCCAACTTCGCTGACTTTGCCTTCCGCCAGCAACGCGCAAACCTGCTTAACTCTCTCGATCTCGCAAACGACGTGCTCGGCTCTTTTACGCACATTGGGCGAAAGTCGATCTTTATGAGCCTCGAATTGCTGTGGCGTTATGTCAGCCAAATAGGAGATATCCAATCCGAGGGACTCGAGTTGTTTAACGGCCTCGAAGCATTCCTCATGACGCGTCGCGTACATGGATTCGACAAGCGAATGCTTTTGATGCGTATTGAAAATCCATATACTATATTCGCTGCCAAGAGGAATGGTGGAAAACTCGATTTCTCGACAATCGATATGAACCAGATGTCCAGTCTTTCCAAAAGCCGAGACGCCTTGATCGAGAATGCCACAAGGAACGCCGACAAATTCGTTTTCCGCTTCACGACAAGCGATAGCCAATTCTTTATCTGACAACTCAAGCTCGTACGCAGCGCAAAAAGCTTTGGCGGAGGCCAACTCCAATGCCGCGCTGCTGCTAAGCCCTGCTCCCGAAGGAACGTCGGATTTCACCGCAATCTCGAATCCACCCGATTGCTGAAGACCCCTGCGTATTAAAGCGTTGTATACACCGAGAGGATAATTAGCCCAGGCATCGTCACCATTTTGCTTGGACGAGCTATCATTCGTCTCGACAAAAGGAAAATCCGAGCTAGCGAATCGAAAGGCTCTCTCGTCTATACGACGTAACGCAACGGATACGCCCTTATCTATCGCTGCCCCAATAACGGGTCCTTGATTGTAATCCGTATGATTGCCGATCACCTCCACTCGACCAGGAGCGGTCGCCAGGAACTGAGGTTGCGATTGAAAATGCTCTGTAAAGCAGGACGTTACCGAATCTGAGTGAGACATTCTAGTCGAATAGGATGAAGCCAAACATAAATTCAATTGTTCACTTCGGAAGTAAACAAAAATCCCGCAGACTTTTGCTGCGGGATCGAAAAACAGAGAGAACGAAATCTGCTAGAGCAAATCCTTCAAGCCTGCGCCTGCCTTGAATTTTACGGCTTTGCTAGCCTTGATTTTGAGAGGAGCTTTTGTAAGAGGATTGATGCCGGAACGGGCAGAACGTCGTGTCACTGAAAATGTACCGAATCCAACGAGCTGGACCGCAACAGCGTCCTTTGCGTTTTTGTCGCTTACCTTAACGCTTTTGCCTGCCTTTTTGACGGCAGATTTAATAGAAGCGAGAACAGCATTAAGCGCTTTCTCAGCATCGGATTTCGAAGAGCCGCCAAGGTTTTTTTGGATTTCAGCAACGAGTTCAGTTTTATTCATGAGCGAATGGATTTGTTTAGTTTTACTTGGATTGAATTGGAGTAAGTCAGGTAGCGAACATCCTTATACAGGCGCGTCAAACGAATTGTTACGTATCTTGAAAATAGTTCTACGAAGTATCATCATTTTCACTATTCTGGCTCTCGAAACTAGCTGGTACCTCGCCTTGCCGACCAGAAACGAGTAGCTCAAGCAAGTACTCCATGGCAGCAACGCGGCTAATATCCCGCTCAACAGCAAGCTGGTCGGCTCGCTTGACTAGCTGCTTCGCCATGGTGGAGGCTTGCTGCTCCCCAGCCCCCATGTTCCTGCACAAGGTAGTTAGTTTCTCGATTTCAGCCTCGGTATCCATTCAAGCGATAGCTCTATACTGTTGCTAGATTCGATACGCTGGCAAGATCGGCGCTGACATTAACCATCGCTAAGCCAAGGACGCTGTCATCTGTTTCAACAACGCGTCTTATTTCCCCAACCTTTTTCCCTTTCTGGTCGAGAATCAGGAAAGGCGCTTCCTCTTCGGGTTTCGAGGATAGGTTTAACGTTTTAAGGGCGCGACGAGCCCTGCCCATCGATTTCAGGCGAGCCATCACTTCTTGACCAATATAACAGCCTTTTGAATACGAGATGGCATCTTCATCAAGCCCTACTTCTTGCGGCAAATCGGATTGCAGTATGTCCCGGTTAACTAAGAATTTTCCCGATTCTAAAGCTATTCGAGACAAATCAAATTCATCCAAAATTCGGATACTCAGTTCATGAGCTATTCCCTCAGCATCCTTTAGTGATTCCTTAGCCGTCGCTCCAAACAAGAGAAATTCGACATTTCTGCTTGAATCTCGCCTGCCCTGGAAAGCAATGGCGTCACCATTTGAGCAATACAGTCCAACTTCAGGATGTTCTAGTTCAAACCGAGACAGCAAACTGTCAATAGCTTCACCCCACAATGAGATGCCGAAAAACGGTTCTCCAAGCTCGCATACCTCCACATCATCCATAATGATGTGAGCTTCAATCAGTTCGACTAAGCGCTCGCTTGGGCAGGCATAGCTGATGGCTAGAAAAGAATCGTCTGATTCTCTCAGAACAAAACTATCGGCTTGAATTTTGCCTTTAACGTTTAGCCAGAGGCCGTAAACAACCGAGCCCTGAGTAGTATTACTCAGGTCATTGGAGAACTGGCCTTGAAGATAAGTTGACGCATCTGGTCCAGTGATTCGAACGAGTCCTTCAGGCCGATAAAAATGAGCTTTCGAAGCTGCCATCAATCAAGAGCTTAACTCGTTATCCAGATCGAGCGATCTAAATTGAGATTGACAGTCAACAGACAAATCGTATCGAAACGGGTCAACAACAAACGAATTTCTCGCTTAGCGAGATTTTGGGGTAACTAAGAAAACGAGATGGCGGGCAGCTTAGGGGTAGGCTGCCCGCCTTATTTTTTCCTGTCTGGAAATCGGTTCAATTTGATGCCAATCCGAGCAAATTCGCGTTTGTAATTTGGAGGGAGCTTACCCAACTATCCACACCGTGAAGAAAACTTACGACATCAACGTCAGCCAGACGCTCCCACTCGCTACGCCACACGAAGTGATAAGCGAAACCCGAAAAACGGAGGAACAAGCGTCATTCATCACAACGTCGAGACAGGAAATCCACCGGATCATTTTCGGCGACGACAAACGACTCCTGCTAGTGGTGGGCCCCTGCTCGATTCACGACCTCGAAACGGGCCTCGAATACGCTCACCTTCTTAAGGCCCTGAGCGAGAAGGTTAAGGACCGCATCATGCTGGTCATGCGGGTGTATTTCGAAAAGCCCCGCACGACAGTCGGTTGGAAGGGCCTCATCATGGATCCTGATCTGGATGGCAGCAGCAACATTGACAAAGGCCTGAAAGTTGCCCGGAAATTTCTAAGAGATATCGTTGATCTCGGCTTGCCCACGGCTACTGAACTGCTCGATCCCATCACGCCGCAGTACATAGCGGATCTCGTTTCATGGGCAGCTATTGGAGCTCGCACCACAGAATCGCAAACTCATCGCCAAATGGCATCTGGCCTGTCGATGCCGTTGGGATTCAAGAATAGTACCGACGGGAGTATTCAAGTCGCGATAAACGCCATCAAAGCGGCAAGTCACACGCAGACTTTCCTCGGAATTAATCGTGATGGGCAGGCTTCGGCAGTCACTACGAACGGAAATCCAAATTGCCACATCGTCCTCAGAGGTGGTAAGCAAGGGCCTAATTACGATGCGACCGGCGTTGAATCGGTAGCCTCTCAACTTGACAAAGCCGACCTCGTTCAAGCCATCATGGTCGATTGTTCGCATGACAACAGCAACAAGCAACCAGACAAACAACCGCTCGTTTTGAACGAAGTCATCTCTCAGGCGCAGGAAAACAATGCTATCATCGGAGCGATGATTGAAAGCAACTTGGAAGCCGGCAATCAGAAGTTCCCTGCTCCAAAGGATCAGCTCAAGCGAGGCGTATCCATAACGGACGGCTGTATTGATTGGGCAACGACAGAAGACTGTATCCTAAAAGCCTACGAAAGCCTTGGCGTTCGTTTTGCCACTGCTTGAGATCAAAACGTAACAGACGTTTCGCCGTAGCTTCCCAACTTGTAGCTGCATGTCTACATGTCTCGCCGTAGCCTTGGCGAAGGAGGAGGACATCCAGTTTTTAGAGCAAAAAACATCGCCTTTGAACAAAGGAGATTTTAGGGTGCCACCTGTATGAAATCACCCGTTCATGTAGCAGTTACCGGCGCAGCCGGACAAATAGGATACTCGTTGCTCTTCCGCATCGCTTCAGGCCAATTGCTTGGACCCGATCAGCCCGTCATTTTGCGGCTCATTGAAATCGAGCCCGCCATGCAGGCTCTCGAAGGCGTTGTGATGGAACTGCAGGACTGCGCCTTCCCGCTTTTGAAGGGGATCGTCCCGACTTGCGATTTGAACGAGGGCTTTAGCAACGCAAGTTGGGCTCTACTCGTTGGCAGTGTTCCGAGAAAAGCGGGCATGGAGCGGAAAGATCTGCTAGGGATCAACGGAAAGATTTTCACCAGCCAAGGAAAAGCCATTCAGGATAACGCAGCTTCGGATGTTCGCACTCTTGTGGTGGGCAACCCCTGCAATACCAATTGCCTGATTGCAATGAACAACGCTCCGGATGTTCCGAAGGATCGCTGGTTCGCCATGACAAAACTTGACGAAAATCGAGCCAAGACTCAACTCGCCCAAAAGGCGGGAGCAGATATTACATCCGTCAAGAATCTCGCCATCTGGGGCAATCATTCCTCAACTATGTATCCAAATTATTTTGATACGACTATCGATGGCAAGGCCGCGCCAGAAGCCATCGACGATGAAGCATGGTTCAAAGAAACCTTTATACCAATCGTCCAGCAACGCGGCGCAGCCATCATCAAAGCCAGAGGGTCGTCTTCGGCCGCCTCAGCCGCAAATGCCGCTATCGACACGGTGGCTTCCATCATTTCCTCAACGCCTAGCGATGATGTCTTCAGCGTGGCGAAGCATTCAAATGGTGAATACGGTATTGAAGAAGGGTTGATCTTCTCATTTCCAACCAAAAGCGACGGCTCCAGTCTCAGCGTAGTAGAAGGTCTTGAAATCAACGAGTTCAGCCAGTCCAAGATCGACGAAACGGAAAACGAGCTAAAGGAAGAGAAATCCATGGTTTCGGATTTGCTCTGAGACCGCACCCAGTCTCCAAGGAAATCTTAAGTTAGGGACGACTCGCTGAGTCGTCCAATACTGCTGGTTGTTTATGACCTCTCTTCTTCAACTTCATCTCCTGTTTCAATAGACCAAGAAGCAGAAGAGGATAGTAGTGCCTATATCAGCTAGTTCGCGAGACTGACTCCCTACTCTTTCTCGTCACTCCTACCAACGTCTACCTTTAATGGCACCGAATCCACAATGTGCAGATCGCGCTGGGGATAAGGAAACTCGATTCCGTGTTCGTGAAACAGATCCCAGATTTTCACGAATAGCTGGCTTTTCACGTTGTTCACGCCACGATTGGGATCGCGTATCCAAATTCTAAGTTCAAAATCAACGGAATTATCGCCAAAACCCATCAGGCGAACAACAGGCGGCGGATTTTGAAGCACACGGCTGTTTTCATTGGCAGCTTGGACGGCCAAATCCATAGCCTTGTGGATATCCGAATTGTAGGAAACGCCAAACGGAGCCTTGATCCGCACCTTATCATCGCTGAAGGACCAATTCACCACTTTCTCGGTTATCAGCATTTCATTGGGGATCAGATGCTCCGTTCCATCACGTGTGATTACTGACGCATAACGAGCTCCCAATGTATTGATCCAGCCATACGTTTGATCCACCTCAATCACATCGCCTGGCTTGATCGATCGGTCGCCCAGAAGAATGACGCCACTTATTAAATTGGATACAACTTTCTGGAAACCGAAACCAAGTCCCAATCCAAGGGCGCCACCCAAAACAGCAAAAGCAGACAGGTTTACTCCCATCGCGCTAACCGCAAAAAGGACGGCCGCTACGCCGATCAAAACCTTCAGGAATTTGACGATCAATACCTGAAGCGCAGGAGACACATTCTGCATCTTGGAGACGCGCTTCTCCAAGGATCCCATCATCCAAGCCGTTAGAGGGATAAGAACGAGCACCGCCAGAATCCCCTTTACCAGCGTCAAGGCTGTGACTTGCGTCTCGCCCGTATCGGAAATAGGGAAAATTCGGATACTGTTCAGGCCCTCTTGCAAGACAGGCAGCACACCCAGCAAATTGAGAATCAAGGCGATCGCCAAAACAAAGAACAAAGTCCTGAAATAAGTTCGCTGCTTGATACGCTTAGGCAGCGCTCCAGAAACCAGCCAGAGGGTAGCAAAACTGGCTAACGCTCGCAGTAAAACGTAGTTCTTAGGACTATCAGGAACAAGAAGGGCCCTAGCCTCTTCATTTTGCTTAAGAACCGTACCTGCTCCATCGTTTGTAACGACAGCCTCGATCGCCGGTCGAGCTAGTCCTTGCTCAAGCTGTCGCTCCAAAGCGCCACGATGATAGGAATCGATGGAGATCGAAAACGACCAAAGAAAGGCCACCAGCAGAACGCGAAACAGATTATCGCTAAACCAGTCTACGACTCCCTCCACCCAATCGTTCCTTTCTTCGATCGCCTCGGTCAGTTTTTTAAACAGAGGTTGTAGACCCAGCCTGATCACATAGGCCAGCAACCACGCTCCCAGGATCATCCCGAGTTGGATGAATAGATCCTCGCCAACGAAGACTTCTTTGAAAGTCTCCCAGCGTGGCAAAATAGTCTCCTCCCAAATACGCGTGAAGGTTGCTCCCAAATCCATTCCCAGAAGAGGCGAAGCAAAGAAGAACATAGATCCGAACACTAGCCCAATGAGGGAATGACAATCAACTTGATTTATGAAGCGAAAAAGCCGAATATATCTCTCTTGTTCTTTGATTTGTCATCTGCCACCAGCAACCGACAAATCGAACCGGGAATCAGCATAGGGAATAGAAGGGTGCGTTGCTCTGAGATCGTAGCATGCAACCTTCAACATTCGCTATTCATAATTCACCATTCGCGAGCGCCGCTCGCAAACGGGGGTGTACCGGATTCGACCTTAAGTTGGAGCGTCTGGCTGCATGTCGAGGATGATGGTTGGCCTCGAAAAAATATCCATCACACCAATAAATGGCACAACTGAAGAAATGCCTCTAGCTGCTTAAGCCAGCTACGTTCTGATGCTGATACTCGCTAAGCTGAAAGAACGACGACCAGCGAGCATAGCTTGGGCGGGCGCCTGTTGCGTCTAAGCCGTACTTCGCCAACGGGCTGGCCCAAAAGGTAGCGCGTGTTGTCGCGACCCGCCGGCGAGACTAAAAACAACAACAAACATGTAGACGCCTTACGTGAAAGCTTAAGGGACGCGGGTTCGACTCCCGCCACCTCCACCAATTAAGTTATTTATAATCAATAATTTAAAAGAAAATTTTCTTTCGAATACACTGCATTTAGAGGTGTTTTTTACGCATTTTTCTACTGAGTCTTACTGAGTAAAAATTTGCCAGGACCCTTGGATTCAAAGTCCTAAAATTGCGGCTCTTCAGGAGCAGATCAGGCACACCTGATAATCCGATCCGCATGATCACGAAGGTCTAAGACCAAGCATGATCTAACATCGTAAGCCATAGCCCAATAGTTGTTGCAAATAGACATCCGACATTCGGCTCGAATAGACGGATGTCCTTATGGAAAAGATTACCGAACTAAAAAAAGCCTATCTTAGTTACTGCAAGTATTCGAAAAGGCTGCTCTCCAACACAATCAAAGCTTATCAGCAAGATCTCGATAGCTTCATCGAGTTCTCCAAACAGCCAGGGACGAAGATCTCTGAGATCGGCCCCGAATTACTCCAAGCATTCGCAAAGCACCAATTGGAAATAAAGGGCGCCAAAGCTACCACCGTTCGAAGAAGAATCGCTTGCCTGAAAACGTTCTTCAAATGGGCTAAAAGCAATCGATTTTTGGAGAAGTCACCATTCGAAGAAGTTCAGATCTCAATACGTACGCCCAAACGCCTTCCTCGTCATCTAAACAAAAGGGAGGTCCAGCTTCTAACAAAGGCGGCACTACCAAAGTCAAATGGTCGAGCAGACAAGCTGCTGAAGCTTGCCAAACATGAACCTACGAATCTCGGTCTAACGACCTACGCTGCAATCAATCTCATGACAGCAACGGGTATCAGAATAGGCGAACTCGTGAGCATAACACTTTCTGACATAAATACAGATGACGGCTCCATCAGGATAAAAGGGAAAGGAGCCCGAGAGAGAACAGTCTATGTGACCAACAAAATGCTGCTGGGCTTGATCACGAATATCGCAGGAGCGCTTTCACAAAAATCATCAAAGAACAAAGTACTCTTTCTCAACTCTCGAGGAACTAACCTGACTTCCCAAGCACTAAGGCTTAGGCTTAAAAAACTATCAAATAGCAGTATCCGAAAAAAAGTTACGCCTCATGCGCTTCGTCACACTGCCGCAACATTCCTCATAGATAGCGGCGTAGACATAAGATTCGTCCAAAAGCTGCTAGGACACGCAAGCATCAACACAACTGAAATCTACACTCACGTTTCAGACCTGAGTCTCAAAAACACTCTTCTAAGGGTAGATGTAATCGGCGAGCTTCAAAAGAAGGAGGTGAAGTACGGATAACTAGGAATTATCCATGACCAACTCTAAAAGAAAAAGCTCAAGCGGCTCCGTCTATTCGGCCCTGGATTGGCTGAGCAATCACTATAGTATAAAATCGGAAGGTCGTTTTGATTTAGTCGGAAGGCTTCCAATTCAACCAGGTGATAGAATAATAGATATTGGATGTGCAAATGGTGCGTGGACCCGCATAATGGCAGAGAGAGTTGGCATTAACGGAGAAGTGTGGGGTGTTGATCTTGATCCCGAACTTATCCGACATGCAGCTAAAACCCACCAAAACAATCATCTCTCGCAAAGGATCTCATTCAAAGTGCTCGACATTGAGGTCGAAGCTATTCCACCAGATTTTAATATAATAACCGCATTCAACACGCTTTCATTAGTAGAGAATCCTTTAATAGTACTCCAAAAGATTCATTCATATCTGAAAAGAACTAACGGAATTTTAATAATAAAAGATTCAGCTCTGTCTTCCGACTTTTTTTGGCCATTAGAGCCAAAGGTTCAAGAAGCAATATCGCAATCACTTTCCTCCGGTGGAAAAATAAACGGCTATGATCCTGATTTTGCACTAACTTGTCGAAAATACTTAAAACAGTGTGAATTTACCATTCAAGAAACCAAGTTAAGTTCCTATGCCTTCATGTATCCCTTCGGGCAAGAGCAGAGAACTTACATAAGCCAAAATGCTAAAATGATTCAAGAACTGAAGCCAGCTTCGACAGGCTCAGATGCAATCGATACATGGATCACGGACGAAATGTCTGAAGAAGGATCGTTTTTTGAGAGTTCAGATTCGATCTACACGACCACGGAATACACATACATATGCAAACCTAGCTAATGTAAGCATTTTCGAGCTTCAATATAAAAGGAGATATTTTGGAGTTTCTTTTATTCTTAGCTTCTGCAGCCCATTTTGTCGCTTTTTTCCCAAACAATGTGCCTATCATTTTTCCAAGAGGCTTGATATAAGGTATGGCAAGCACAGCACCTCCTAAGCTCCCTATGCTTTCAATAAACGTTGCTATATCCATTTCTGTATTGCTATTTTGAATCTGGCCTAATATTCTATCTACCCATTCTTTCGAACTCGCCTCCATTAATTGCCTTTCTGAAACATGCATACTCAACTCAAGTGCACTAGACACCTCTACGACAGCACTGTGATACGCATTCTTAAAACGGCTCCAATCTCCATTTTTTAGATTATATAATTTATTGTAGTTTTCATTCACCAACATTTGAAAGGTTCTGCCGTCAATATAATTGCTTAAGAAACTCCCGAACAAAATTGGGGACAAAAGAAAAGCCCTAGGAGAAGCAACTGCCACATTCGCGGACTCTCTAACAAAGGTCGGTGCAAGAAACGGTGAATATACCCAAATATCATCTAGCTCTTCTTTCATATGCTCGATTGTAGTACCGAACAACTCAAGTTTGGATACATCGAGAACTTCCTGCGTTAATAGAGCTTCTTCGAGAGAAGGAATCAATTCTATAGCGATGAGGGAGCCAGTTTTCTCAAACTGCTCATCAACTACCGAAAAAACTTTTTCCATCTGTTTCTCGTCTCTGATACAAGTCGTCGACTCTAACCTCTCCTTGTATCTCTCAGCAAGATTCTGGTCAGGCATATTTGAGGCTCTAGAAATCACATGACCGCTGTCAAAAATACTCTTAATACTCGCGAGTTCTTTTCGCGTCTTGTTAATTCCCAAAACAGAACTTGCGTACCCAGTAGCGGATTCAAACATCGCTTGCGGATTGACTCCACCCCAACCGAGAATTTTCAGCGTTCCTGTTTGCAGCATCTCTCTGACGCGACGATGCTTAAGCACAGAATCTATGACTTTGGAGATAAACGGATCTCTCGCATTATACACTGTAGCGGAGGCTATCAACACATAGTCAAAATACAGACTTAGCAGAATCAGATTCTTTATGTGGTAAGCGGTTTCGATCTCAACGTTTGATCGAACTAGCCTGTTGGTCGCGATTGAAGTGTAGTAATACTCCGCTAACTCCTCATAGAGAACACTTCTCTCCTTTTGCGGTGAGGAATGTAGCGTTTCATCAGTCATTTATGGATAATTCCTAGTTATTCATACTTTGGGATTCGGACGACTTGGATAGTGAATCAAGGACGTTAGGCAACTCTTAAGGAGAATCACCGATAGAACTACCCTGAAAACGAACAAGAGAGGCCCAAAACCTCCCTACTTTTGTCCTACACTGGACAGGTTAGAGACTCAGCTAAAACCAGATCTGGGTGACCACAACAGGGAATCTAAGCAGCGAAGAGTGATCCGAATGTCTATCGTGTGTTGTTCCCTCAAGCAATGCATTACACTCGCGACTCGAAAGCTGAATCGTTTCTCGATCACTCGCCATTCCATTCCAACATCAGCCAACAAGGGACATCCCAAGACAAATCCTTGTGGACCTATGAGTGGACATGGACGTCAATTGAATCCGTAAACACTTGATACAGAGAGTATTTCCAAATAATTTCTACAGGTTCGACTCCCGCCACCTCCACCAATTTCCAGCTTTGCTGGAAACTGCCGCACCGTAGCTCGAAGAGCGAAGGCGGGCTCCGCCTGTTCGGAGAGGAACGCGCAACACGATGCATACTCGCTACGCTACCTTCCCATCCAGCCACCGTCGGCAATTAAGGTCGTGCCAGTCACATAGTTCGAAGCATCGCTTGCGAGAAAGACGATAGGGCCTTTGAAATCGTTGGGCTCGCCTCATCGGTTCGCAGGGATTCGCTCCAAGATTTGGCGGCTTCGAACCGGATCCTTCCCAAGGCTTCCGAGTTGTCGGTTTCGATGTAGCCGGGGCAATCGCGTTTACACAAACTCCAGATTTCGCCCATTCGTTGCTCAGAGCCATGGTCAGCTGCTCGATGGCTCCATTGCTCGCGGCATACCCGGGAACGGTAATCCCGCCCTGAAAGCTTAATAGCGAAACTGTGAAGATAATCTTTCCGCGCCCACGCTCGATCGTGCCCTTTCCTATTTCCCGAGCCAACACGAACTGAGCATTCAGATTCACTGCGATTACCTTATCCCAAAGCTTGTCGCCATGCTCTGCTGCCGGAGCCCTTAAGATCGTTCCCGCATTGTTCACCAGAATATCGATACAGGAATGATTTTCGAGCAACTGCCCCACAAAGGCTTTCACTGCTTCCCTGTTAGAGAAATCGCAACGGTAGGGCCAAAATCGCCTTCCCTCTCTTTCAACTGCCTCGCGAACCGGGCTCGAGCCTTCTGGCAGACTCGCAGACACTACTACGATATCTGCTCCTGCTTCAGCAAGCCCCTCCGTGATCGGCCAGCAACGCCACTAGCATCGCGATATAAAACGGCGTCATCGCCCGCGCCACTCTGGCCATATCCGACTTCCCAACGCTGCACCCCACAAAGAGACATGTCCCCACAGGAGGAGTACAGAGGCCAATACAGAGGTTCGCGATCATTACGATTCCGAAATGGACCGGATCCATACCGATCTTCTCGACCACGGGCATCAGAATCGCGGGCGTTATGTCTATGAACACTCCCGCCGCAAGAAACAACGCGTTCAGGATTAGCAAGATCGCGATCGGATTATCGGAAAAGCCAACCAATACGGCACTCGCCTCCTGAGGCGCTTGTTCGCTAATCAATAGCTGGCTCATCGCTCGACTTGCCGCTACCGGCAAGAACACTACAGAGGTCGTTTTGGCCGAGCGGAGCAACAGCTCGCTCAAGCTGTTCAATGGAATCTCCCTATACGCAACGGATCCTAGCGCGAAAGCCCAAACAACCGCGACGGCTGACGCCTCCGTTGCGGTAAAGACACCGCCTAGTATCCCTCCCAGCACTACGAAGATGAGAGCTAGACCAGGTAGCGCGCGCCAAAGACTCTTTCCTAGTCTTGGAATCTCTTCGATCTTATCCGCAGCAAATGCCCCGGCGCGACACTTCCAAATCGCAACCAATATCAAGCAGAGCCCCACCATAATGCCAGGACCGACTCCTCCCTCCCAAGAACAAAGCTCCCACCGACACGTTAGCCGCGATAACCGCTTAGACGATCATCACATTGCTAGGCGGAATCGGCAAACCCACCGTCGCAGACGCGGGCGTTATTTTCCGTGGATGGTAATAAAACTTCCTAATATAAATTCGAGTCAGCGAGTGCTTACTTTTTTGGATACAGGGGTATCGGTGGCCAGAGCCCTTTGCTGTTGTTCATCCTTGTGAAGAACGACCCGGTCGACGCCGAATCCAGTGGAGCGACCGCCGATGTAGAGAAGGTAATCGCCGACAACTTCGAATGTGAAAGTGTTGAAATTGCCGTCCCAGATTTGCTTGCCATCCCAGCCGAACTTGTTCCAGTGAAATTTTCCGGGTTCTTTGCCGCCCAAGCGAGTAGCGCGACGGGGAGTACGCATGAGATTGATCCAAGCGTCGTTGTCGCCGTCTTCCTCATGGTGGATGACGCGCACTCTGGCACGATAGGTGCCTGGATTTTGAATACGGATTGGAAAAATGAGACGGTCCTCGATGTTTTGCTGGTACTTGACCAGAACGTCAGTATTATGCCCATCATCGTTTCCTTGGAGGTTTTCGCCAACGTATTTGACGTAGCCTTCGCCTGTATAGCCTTCAGGTTCAGTTGCGAGGATCCAGTTTTCGTTGCGAGGCACGGATTCGCATTCCATGACAATGTATCCCTTATCCTCGAGGTAATAGAAACTAGGCGTGGTGAGCTTGATGGAGCTGGCGGACATGTCGGGGTCCGATGCATCGCCCCAGAAATTATCATAGTAATCTCTAGTCTGATTGGAGTGTGACGCATCTTGGTTGGCGCTGTCCTGGGCTTGGACGGTCAGGGTGGAGGCGAAAAGAGTGGTGGCTAGGGAGAGGGAAGTGTATATACGCATGTAATCGCTATATTGATTAAATTTATAGGGTGTGATTTGGCATTCTCATTGTTGTTTCAAACCTGTAAGAAAGTACTGAAAGCGGTGACAAGGGGCCTCGAAAAACGAGCAGTCCTTGAAGTAAGGACTGCTCGTTGACGATAAGTAAACATTGAATTGATATCGCGGACTCCCTCAATGGAAAGGGGTGTGGTAATCAAAATCAGTATTCAACATTAAATGACATCAGGTACTCCGCAGGAAGCTCCCGGTAGTAAGCGTCCCGTGTTCCGGGAACC
Source organism: Opitutaceae bacterium (assembly GCA_028281165.1). Classification (GTDB taxonomy): domain Bacteria; phylum Verrucomicrobiota; class Verrucomicrobiia; order Opitutales; family Opitutaceae; genus JANQRT01. The sequence goes on from JANQKI010000013.1 coordinate 38,239, forward strand.
CAACCTCTATTTCTTTCATCCAGTTTGAAGAGGTTTTTAGCAGCCAAGTTTAGACGGTACTTGTATTTATCGTCTTCCCACGCGTAGCCAACGCCCGCTTGCAACGCGGTGCGAGCATCAATATAAGCCGGTGCGCCGCCGCGGTTGTGCGTCCTCTGCCGCTCGCTGCGCCAAATCACACCACCCGAAGCGGAAAAGCCGTTGAGAGGGCCTTCAGACCATTTGTACTTGCTGAAGATACTGGCTTTGTGGTCGAAATCATTCAACCTGCGACCGACAGCATCAGGGTCGAGATTGGCGGAAATCGTGGCGTCTTTGTATCCATAGCTGAATACAATATTCCAGCCAGCCATCGGATAGAAGAAGAAGTCCGCGTCAACGCCTTCGTAGGTGGTTTCACCGACCGAAACGTTTGCCCCTACTGGATCAATACTCGGATCGGCCGTCGGATTGAATTGATTAGGCGCGGTTTCATCAAATTGGATGGTATTGGACTCTGTGATCTTGTAGATGCTGAACGTTCCGCTGATTTTCCCGTTTGGGTCAGCGAATTTAGCGCCGACTTCATGTATTTCGCCCTGCTTGGGGCCAAATTGATTTCCGAAGCCATCTTCCCTGCCCTGATTACTGTCTATCGATTGCGAGAAGTTAACGTAGACACCCAACATATCGTTGACCGAATAGATAGCTCCAATCTGTGGCATCGAATCGCTTTCGTTGTAACCAGTTCTTCTTGACTCAGCGCCAAGCGGAAGATCGGAGCTCGTGCGGTTCCATGCGATATTTGTCTGCGTGAGGTCGGTATCGTAAATCCCGATCATTGTCGTTAGCCTATCATTAAACCACTTGGTGTGGTGGCTCAGATAGACAGAATTCCAGTCGAAGATCGCCAAGTCGTCGTCCTGCCAGGGTCCTCTGCCATGAAAGGGCGGGACATGGTACATCTGATCTTTTTCGAATAGCGAGTAGGTGTTTCCCGACACACGATCTCCATTCTCATCAACCCAATAGTCTCTCACTCTGTCAGTTGTATCGTACTGGGTGAGGTAGCCTGCAACGAAGCGGTGACGTTGCTCGCCGAGGTCCAGGTGCCAAGCGACCTGAGCTCGGACGCCTTCAACAATCTGGTCTCTATCGACTTGCCGAAAGTGGTTGGTCCACCAAACCCATTCGCCATCTTCATCTTGTCTCGGACCGGCTCCGTTGGGCAAGGGCCCCCAGTGAACCTTTCGGTTATGGTAGTTGTAATCCACATTCACCGTCACGTTTTGATCAAATCGGTGTTCGACGGAGATTAGGGTGTCGTTTACGATTTCAGGAGTCGCGTAGTTGATCTCGGTGGGGGTAAAGGAAATGCCTTCATCCAAGCGATTAGGTTCATAGTTGCCGTTGAAGTAATGGACCAATGGCACTTGACCTGGAAGATTACCGCCGGTCGGATCAGGCACGTTGATCATATTCTGGAACGCTACGTCCTGGTTGGCTTGGCGCTCGCCATTCACAGTATAATACTCGTGCTGGATGCCGAGAAGCGTGTTGTCGGTGAAGTTGAACGTCAGCGACGGCATAATGTTCTCCAACTCGCGCCTTCCAATCTGATTTTCGTAATCTCCACTTTCCAGGCCACCGGCTAAACGAAAGGTAGCGAACGCCTTGCCATCGTCTCTCATGGACAAGCGCCTATTGAAATCGAAGTTGGCAATCATGCGGTCCAGCGGCTTGCCGTACAGGAACTTGAACTTCGTGAAATCGCGGTACGGGTTCGGCTTCTTGGTGACTACGTTGATAACCCCGCCTGGCTTAGTCACGCCATCGAGAATCGCGTTAGGACCTTTGATGACTTCCACTCTGTCTATCGTCGCGGACCCATTGTCCGAATAGCGCCTGAAACCATTGCGTAGATACTCGAGACTATTGATGCCGCGAACGTTCTTGCCTTCGACCGAACCCATCCAGGAAGTGGCCTCGCGATTGGCGCCGCCGAAGGTGTGCGTTTGGCCCCCAAAGGCGAACACGTCCTCCATGAATTGCTCCGTCACGACCTGGAGGTTGAACGGCACGTCTTTCAGGGGAACGGACATGCGGGTAGCCGCTTGGGAGTTCGTCGTTTCGTAAGCCGCGGATTCGTTCGCCTGTACATTGAAAGGCGATAGCTCGAATACGATATTATCGTCCTGAGCCAATGCAGTAGCCCCTAACAGGAGCCCGGGTAGCAAAAGGAATTTGCGATAGTTTGATTTTTTTTCCTTCATTTAGTGTGAGTGGAATTCAGATACATAGTTTGAATGGTCGCCCAAAAGCGATTTCTAGAATCGACTATAGGCGAAATTATATATCGATAAACGCAGCCCATTTGATTCCGGTTGGATCAATAGATCTGCAAAACGCTCCGACTCTAATAGATAATCGGATTCGAAGCGGTGTTAGTGTGTTTTTGGGGAGAGTGTGTTTTTGGGGAGAGAAAACCGCTAGCTACGGCTTTAGCTTTAGAAAGAAGACACAACCGCTATGAAAATCACTTAAAGAAAATCTCACCGCGTCTTGAATTTTCTTCAAATTGCGGCCTTGGAAAGCGCAAAGCAAGTGTTTGTAGGAGCGGCTTGGTGCCCGCCTATAATTCCTATTAGAGAGCCTCAAAGCTAGGCTCTAAAGTATCACGGGATTAAATCGATCCTACATGCAACTAAACTGAACAACACATATTTATTGGACAGCCTCATATACTGACGTGATACGAACGAAGCAAATGTATCCACATTTAGAGACATGCAATGTATTCGTTAGCAGCGTAGTTATTATAAAGACACAGTAACCTGAGAAATCACTTAAAAATTTTTGGCGATTGTCTTACGCTATCGGAATCACGCCCAAACGAATCGACGCGCTTTCCGAGAGCGCCATGGGTTCGCTTCGGCAAGAGTTTGAACGCTGTCTCTTCCGCATAAGTCGTGCCAAAGGCTACATCCCAAGAGCAGCCTTGTTAAGGCAGTCTCTTAAAAGAACTCGACTTTATTTAGGTGATTTTGAGACTTAAAGTGTCTTCTGTCTAGGGGGCATCGCGGTCCCCTTGCCCCCTTTAAGTTTAAATTTGATGGAATGCAGACACGCAGAGCAATCACGCTGGTTCGTAGACGAAGTGCTGCCGCACGAAGCCGATCTTCGAACCTGGTTGCTGGGACGCTATCCGCTCGTTGGCGAAACGGAGATTGATGATATCGTGCAAGAAGCGTTTTCACGTATCCTCAAGTCTCATGCGTCCGACCCTATTGTTAACCCACGAGCGTTTCTCTTTGTCACCGCTAGAAATCTCGCTTTAAATCAAATCAGACGTTTCCGCAAAGAGCAATCAACGGAATCCGATAGCCCGAGCCCGCTTGCGATTGCGGACGGCGCGAACACCCCATTTGAATCCGTCGCCTTGGACGAGGAATTGAAATGCTTAGTCGATGCCATTAAGGAGCTACCGGAGCGGTGCCAGCAAATCATGATACTACGAAAGATCTATGGCTTCTCGCAAAAGGAAGTCGCTGCAAAACTGGACCTATCCGTCCGTACAGTCGAAGCCCAAATTGCAATCGGTTTAAAAAAATGTGCCGCCTATTTCCGTAGAAACGGATACCTGCGCAGATTCAAGAAATGAACCCATCCACACCGAATAATCACGAAGATTCTGATCTAGAAAACGCTGCTTCCCAGTGGGCTGCGCGGATTGATCGTGACCTTACTCCAGAGGAGCAAGACGAGTATATGAGTTGGCTGGCGGCCGATCCCAGCCACCGCGAAGCGATTCGTCTCTATCAATGGTGCTGGGATGAGTTCGATCGGATCGCAGGCATGCGAAACACGAATCATGCGCTTGCAGATATAGACGGAATTGCCCGTGACAAAACGATAGAGGAGGGGAAAAAAGGAGTTCGAACCACACTTGTCGCGTTCACAGCTGCTTCACTGGCAATCGCCGCATCGGTTTTCTTGGCCGTCCTTCTGTGGTCCGAATTTGGCAAAGGAAACACGATTGTTTCGGATCCGCAGGATTCTCTAAACTGGGCGCGTGTTGAGCGCCTTGAATTAGGCGATGGCTCATTAATCGAAATCAATCGAGGGGCTCTGGTAGAATCGCGATATTCAACAACGGAACGCCGCGTTCGACTCATTCGGGGTGAGGCGAATTTTACGGTAGCCAAGGAATTTCAACGACCCTTTGTTGTAGAGGCCGCCGGCGCATCAATCCGCGCCGTTGGAACGGAATTCAATGTTCGCATCACCGAGGATATGCTCGATGTCACCGTAAGGGAGGGCAAAGTGAGTTTTCAAAGTATGCCACACTCCGAAACCAGGACGACCAGCGAAGAACTCGTTTCAATCGGTCAGCAAGCGAGGATGCTGCTCGACTCTAAAACCGGAAGAATTGAAGTCTCCAATCTCGCTCCGCAACAGCTGGAGACCAAACTCATTTGGCAGCCAAAGGAAATGGACCTCGACGCCATGCCCTTGAGCGAAATCATCGAGGAATTGAATCGACGTAATCCCATAAAAATTTCCCTCGGCGATCCCTCCCTCGGTTCCCAGAGACTCAGTGGCTTTATTTGGTCGGACGACGTCCGAGGCTTCATCGACATGATGAGAGAGCTCGATATGGATGCCCAATTTCTAAGCCCCGTAGAAGTGGTGCTGAATTGAGTGCTATGATCGCGAGAGAGACCGGGGATTTCGAAAAGATCCTCCCCGATTAGTTTGTTTTATGCGAGCTGCTCGATAGGGTTGTCTTGAATATTTTGGGGGGAATTGTTTAGCCCAAATATCAAAAGCTAGCTTGTAGAGAGGTATTGCATTGCAAATCCCGTCTCGCAGATTTTAATTTAATTGCCCCATCGAATGGCGGTTTGAGTTATATATTGAACCGCCCTCGAATTAATTGAACTACATGCGAATTTACCCTGTTTTGGTGCCGCGATTCCGCACTCATGAACATGCGCCAAGTGACTAGCAACGGAGCGAGAGCGTTCGTCCTCGTCGTGGCGGTCTTTGCCTTTCTAACCTCTCGGTCGAGTGCCGAGGAGCCACATGCTTTTGAGCTGAAAGCTAACACCGCAGCCAAATCCCTAAAGCAATTCGCGCGGCAGGCACGCTTGAGCATTATCTTCAAGCCCAGTACTGTTAGGGATATTCGGACCAACGAAGTCCGGGGCCTCATGCTCCCGGAAGATGCTCTGACGCAACTCCTCGACAACACGCTCCTCGACTTTCGCCGTAGCGGTGGATCAGGTGGCTTGGTGGTCTTTCGCCAGGAAAAAATGGAGGCCGTATCCGGCACTGACATTGCACGAATCGACGAATATCCTCCTGGGGACAAATTTCCGAAAAAAAGTTTCATAGGTCACATTGCAAACCTGTTAGTCGCGCCCGGCGAGGGTAAACCTCACAGAGGAGCGGATCCCGAATTCGATAAAATTACCCTCTCCCCTTTCGTCGTTGAAGCGGACGATAGCAGCACTTACAATGCTTCCAACGCGCATAGCGCTACACGAATGTATGTGCCGCTTAAATACGTTCCATTCAACCTTCAAGTAATAACGAACGCCTTTATCGACGACACCATGTCTTTTGGTGGCGAGCCGCTACCCTTTGGAGGAGGCGCCAATCGCGAAGCCACTTCCTGGATCGGCGCGGTTGAAGGCAAGAGCGTTCGTGGATTCAACACGCGCGAATACCTTCGCAATGGATTCTTGCGCTATTCGGACAATGGTTCCGCAACTATTGATCGAATTGAAGTGATCAAAGGCCCCACCTCGGTTTTGGATGGCATCACAAGTCCCGGAGGCGTTATCAATGTCATAACGAAAACACCCGACCCTCATCAGGACTTTTCTCGTTTTAAAATCGTATTGGGCGCGCCTCTCAATCGTATCGTCGCCAATTTCGACATCAATCGCCGTCTCAACGGAAAAACTGACCATTTTCCCAAATTCACATTCCGTCTAGCCGCCGGGTATGAAAAATCCCACTACCTGTCGCGTTATCGTAAACGCGAGCTTGAGAACATCATGCCATCGCTTTATGTCGAATTGTCGGAAAACACCTTTATAGGAATCCAACACGAATATTACTATGTTAATGGCGAAAGGGGCAATGAGATCTATGGCTTTTTCAATACGGTGCCAGTGGAACATCCCAATGGTCTTGATGGCGAGGTCCCTTTGAGCGATCACTACGGTATCGACAGGTTCATGTCTTGGGACGGTCCCGATTTCAGCACGCCGGAGCGGGTCAACGATTCACTTGTTTCCTTTCAGCATTCCTTTGCCAAGAATTTTGTATTCAAAATCGACTACAGCTATCACAAGCGAAGAGTTAATTGGGGTCCCTATAGCGTACGCCGTGAAGTTAACGAAACGAATGGCGTTCCCTATTGGAGCCATGAATGGGCGCAAAACGACCGCTCGCAGTCCGTTGAAGGCCTTCGGGTCAACGCTGCCTATACAGCCCAGACGAGCAATGCGGAACATCGCTTTGTTGCAGGCTACGTAAAACAAGATGACTCCACCATATCCGCCCCTGAAGACTTCGCTAACGAGGATGGCACGCTGCTGCGCTCCCGTTTTCCGCTGCTTGATCCCGCTCCTGACCTCCGAGCCCCTTCGCCTCCCGCGTTAAGTCGCCGGCCGCGAAGCGATAGAAATGTTGGAACGGATTCTCTCTACCTGAACCACCACGCTCGATGGTTCAACGGCAAGCTGACGACATTGTGGGGAATATATAACGCAAATTTGGATACGACTCGACTTCAGACTCAACGAGATCCCCTCGTTCCGGCGCTCGACCCGATATTCTATAAGGCAAGCAAGGCGATGCCCCAAGCGGGAATCGTGTATGCGCTCAACAATTTCATCGGACTGTACGCCAACTATTCCGAATCCATGCAGGGCAACGCGGGCGTGCTTGATGGATTCGATGATCCATTTCCGGAAACGCCCGGTGAGATTCGAGAAATCGGAAGCAAGTTCGAAACGGAAGGCGGTAAAATCAGTGGCATCGTAAGTCTATTTGAAATCAAGGAATCCAATCGCATCGTTTGGGACCCGCTAGCCCCCAATAAGGACAACCCCAGCGCTGATCCAAGCCTGGAACGAGGAGCAAACGTTTCAATCGACGAACTCACTTCCAAGGGATTCGACGCGGACCTGTTCTTCTACCCGATAAAGAACTTCAATACGGTACTGAGCTATGGATACAAATCGATGGAGGTTTCCGCAGACGAGGATCCGAATTGGGTTGGCCGCTCACAAAATATCTACAAGCACAAGATCAGCCTGTTTAACAAGTACACTTGGTCGGAGGGGCCACTAGCCGGCGTTTCTGCCAACGCGGGCTTGACGTGGCGCAGCAAGCAGCAGCGACACCATGATCGGTTTGGCGCTCCCGCGTATGAGGATCCCCGCCTTGGCCTTCAAGTCGGCGTGGGCTATCAATGGAAGAGCGAACGAGCGAGCTATCAAGTGCGTCTAGCCGCCAAGAATTTGGGCAAATTCACGAAGTTGTCTTCTGGATACATTCCCGGAACGCGCGACGCGTATTACCAAGAACTTCCCGCTGAGTATTTACTTTCCTTCGACATGGGTTACTAAAGCGGAACAAGAATGACCTGTAGAATCGCATCTTTTTTACCGAGAATTTTTGTATCCAAAATATGATTTTTTTCGATCCTGGCGCTACACCTTCTTCGAAGATGGCAGTGCTTTCCCCATCAACAGAGCAGTTGATTGGAATCATAATTCGCAACGGCGCTTCGCGTTAGCCTGAAGGTCGTGTGGCCACACACTCCAAGTGCCATAAGCTATGACTTCGTTGTTTACGGACGAGCCGCAGTAGGGTCGTCACGTCAAACTAACCCATCGCGAAAGGAGCATGATTAATCGCAAAAGCAAATCGAGGAATGGACCCATTGCGATCCAAACTGTCAGCCCCTACTGTAGAACCAACCAATCCAAAGACCCCTAGAGTAGGCGGTTTCGTCGCCTTCCGGAATCTTACCGTTCGCAGCAGCATTGGACTCAACGGTAATCGAGTCATTCGGATCAAGCGTTACAGGATCGATTCTGAAATGGGCTTCCGAATAACCTTCTTCGGTTTCTGGATTCGTGAACTCTCCGATAACGTCATCATTGACCCTCACTCGGTAAACGCTCTCTACGTCCGTTTCACATAGCGTCACCAATTACGAGGTCGAACGTTTCCGATTATGTCTGTCGAATGATCGCGCTGGCTCGAGCGAAGCTATTGCGGTAATGGCGGCGTCAATAGCATAAGCCTTCCTGGCCTTGTCGTAATAGCCTAGAATAGGAAGTTACGACCAGAATGCAAATGGCTATCAAGCTTCTCATAATGCATTCTGGTCGGGATTCGAAATCAAAAAAGACTCACTCGTCTAACGGCGTACGACGACCGCCCAGTCCTCATTTGCATCGGAAGGAGCCTTGCCTAAGGACACCTTGCGCCCGCCCCTAACTTTATCAATCGTTCCCTTCTGCATCTCTCCACCTTCGCGCGGGTTGAACCACTCTAGCGTGAAGTTGCCGCTCGCATCGCTCAGGTCGAGTGTCACCTCACCCCCTTCTGGCATGTAAACCACGTATGCCTCATTATTGGCCGCCAGGCAGAAATTTCCATTCTCGTTCTCCGCGTTATTCACGAGAGCATTCTCATTTCGCATACGCTGAAAAGGAAGTCCACTTTCCTGAAAGAATTCGATAGCGACTCGTCCGTATCCCCAGGAACGATGTCGGCTCCGATAGTCCTCAGCCACCAAGTCGTTTTCAGCTAGTTTGTATCCAAAATAGTACTCAACCCCAGCTCCTCCTGCCATCAAGTTGCCCCACAGAGTAAATTTGCGAACATCGTGCAGATCGTAATCGCCATTTTTGTCATTCGCAATTCCATCTAAACCCTTGTAGCCAGGATCCGGAGGCACTCCCATATTGGCAGGTCCTTGCTCATCGTTGGGGCAAACCCAGGCCTTGCCCGCCAGCTCCGACGTCTTGATCCATTGCAGGGTACGCTGATGGGTATGATCCCAACTATTTTGCATGGAGGGGCCGACTATCGCCGACTTCGCGCCTAACAAAGTTGGATACACTAAATCCTGGTCGGACGGGTAAGTGTGGATCATGATCGGGTGGTCGTAATCGTCGAGCTCGTCGACGTACCCAGCCATGTCGCGAACCGCAGCGTAGGTTTGAGTATTCTCCTCGCCGAGATTCCAATTGAGGGCAAGGTGATGGCCGAATCGAGCTATCAATTCACGATAATAAACCTTGCGTTCTGGACCTAGCCATCCGCCATCTAGAGCTTCTGGAACTAGAGAGTCGCGTCGTTCTCTCCCTATTCTTTGGTCATCGTTTTCCGTTTCCTGAGTCTTAAAGTGCAGGAAGATGCCAAGACTTTGGGCATGACTGAAGATCGTTCCCCACTGGTCGAGCTTGGAGCAATCAAACGCGAAGTGATTATCGCGACCACGGTAGGGCCAAACGTTATCACCGTCGCCACCCGCATTGTAGGTTAAAAACGATACCGCATTCGCTCCAACTTCACCAAGGTAATTCATCGCTCCGATCAGCGCCTTGCCACGTCCCTCTCCCCATACCGGATCTCCTTTATTCCAGTCATCGAGATGAGGCTTCCAACTTTTGAGGGGCCCCTTCTCGGGCAGCATCGTAGTCGTATTATCGAAGTCAGTATAAGCGAGCATTGTCTCTGGAGCATCCGGTCCCGCTTTGAAAAAGTAGCTGCCATCGCCGGCAAAGCGAAGATATCGCTGATTTACGTATTGCAGCCTTCCTCTCGAACGAAAGTCGGGAGCGGATTTGTTTGACACCTTAACTTCAAATTCACCACTCGCTCCATCGAAAGGAGCCAAAGCCTCGCCACTCGATGGTTCGATTGCCACGTCATCTCCGGCCGAAAAATGCGTCCGGTAATACCAAACACCTGTCTTGTCCGGGGAAACGTGCGCCCTCCATACATTCCCCGAATCCGCCGACGTATTTGCCGCGTCGCCATCCGCCGCGAAATAGCCTGGTACCGTGTAGGTCGGAACGCCTGACTCGTGGGAGAAGGTCACGAAAAAACTGTAGTCGCGAAACGGACGCGGCGACTCGTCTAGCTCGGACGCGTACGGTCCTGCAAGATCAAGCGTCACCGCGTGCCATTGACGCAGTTCGCCATGGATGGTGACCGAGCCATCTCCGTTTTGCTTTTCCGCGGCGAACATACAGGTCGCCATTAAGTTAAGAATAAGCGCAGTCGCGAGCGGACCGCGTAATGAAAGATATGCAAGGATTCGGTTCATGGGATCAGTTGAGTGACGGGGTAAACAAATAGATAGCGAGGCGCCAAACTGGCCTGTGCAAAAAAGAGTTTACCATCTAACTCTTTCCCACTCCATGTTTATTTGCTCAATTTATCTGAGATTTTGCGTCATAAATAAATCAACGTTTCGAGCGCGCCCGATATTCTCTAGGGCTCTCTCCAAAACGTCGCTTGAAGGCGACCGTAAGGTATTCTGGATACTCGTAGCCCGCGCTCTCGGCAACGGCCGAAATCGGCAACGAACTACGGGCCAACAAGTCCGTCACGCGCTCCATGCGCACACATTCGATCTGCTCCCGCGGCGTGCGCCCCAAGATCTTGCGAAACTGGCGCTCCAATTGCGTGCGCGCCATCGGCACTTTGGCCAATACGTCTTGCACTGAAATTCCTTTGCACGCGTTCTCAAGGATAAATGCCAGGGCCGAAGAAATTTTCGGGTCGTCAATTGCGACTAGATCCGTCGACTGGCGCTTCGCGATCCCCACTGGGTCAATTCGCTTCAACTGTTCAACCTTGTCTCCGCTCATCAGGCGAGACAGAACAGAAGCCGCCTCGTAACCTGACAATCTGGCATTGGGAATAACGCTTGAGAGAGGCGGATCGCAAAATTCGCACAGGATCTCGTCATTGTGAATTCCGAGCACTGCAACGTCATCAGGCGCACGCAACCCTGCTTCGCGACAGGCCTCCAAAACTTCCTGTCCGCGGATGTCATAGCATGCGAGAACGCCAGTCCCCGCAGGCAAGCCTTTCAACCATCTCGCCAGTCTTCCAATCTCCGTATCTGGTCTGCCTATACGCGAAGACCGAACGAAGCAAGGAGCTTCGCGTTCCTCCAAAAGGCTGCGAAAGAGGCTCTCTCTGACTCGCGACCAAAAGAATTTTCGGTCTCCGCAAAACGCGAAGTTCTTGATTCCAAGCTCGTTGAAGTGCTCTATGGCCATCTCCACCACCCGCTGACTATTAGTTACCACTCGGGGAAACAAAGGTTGTTCTAAACCTGCGCTCACATCCACGACCGGAATTCGCAACTCCGATAACGCTCGGCCTATCCGCTCGTCCTCCACCCGGGCGATGATCCCATCACCCCTCCAATCCCGTAGCCACTCCGGCTCCGCTGCGCCACGCCCTTGTTCGACCAATCGAAACGACCAATTCGCATCGTTCTCGCTCGCCCAACTATGAATTCCACGCAGCAATTCCCGTCCATAAACATTGGAAGTTTCAATAAGAAGAGCAATCCTTGGGCGAGTGGTCGACATCGATTCGCGGATACGCTTCTTGTAGTGCTTCCCACAATATCAATCAAGATCTAATTGACGCATTTTCTATATTTAATTGAGCAAACGCACATTACAGATTTCAACTGGCAGCGCTAATCTTCAGCAAATGCCACTATGCGAAATCGCTGTTCTGCCCGGCGATAGCATCGGTCCTGAAGTCGTCGAATCCAACCTCTGCATCCTCGAGGATTCTTACGAAAACCATCCCGAACTCGAACTCTCCTACTAGACTTTTTCCGTGAGCGCCGACGAGTACTTGAATAATGGAGACCCGCTTCAAGAAGCGACTCTTGATGCAATCAAGCGCTGCGACGCCACTCTCCTTGGAGCCATGGGACTGCCTAACGTACGCTGGCCAAATGCCGTCAAAATGACTCCTCAAATCGATCTCCGCGAAAAGCTCGATCTCTACCAGGGCATTCGCCCGATCAAGCTTTTCCACGAATCCCACAGCCCACTACGCGTTCCCAATGAGCTCGGCACCGACTTCGTTATCATGATCGGTTTGGCGCTCCCGCGTATGAGGATCCCCGCTTTGGCCTTCAAGTCGGCGTGGGCTATCAATGGAAGGGCGAACGAGCGAACTATCAGGTTCGTCTGGCCGCCAAGAATTTGGGCAAATTCACGAAGTTGTTTTCTGGATACATTCCGGGAACGCGCGACGCGCATTACCAAGAACTTCCCGCTGAGTATTTGCTTTCCCTCGACGTAGATTACTAAAGGCGTCCGGACAAATCGCTTGGACACGACAATTTGGAGGAGACGATTACCTATGGTCCGCAAACCAATCAGGTGAAGAAGACAAGCAACTACCGCTATGATCGAACTACGAAAACTCAATCGGGAAACCAATACAAACACGTGTTTGATATTTGTTGCATGAATCGAAGTCTTTCTATCAGATTCCCGAACTAATGAAACCGTATCCACTGAATTTCGTCCTAATTTTCCTTCCCTCACTAACACCAATGGTCGGCGCTACGCGAAAGAGCAATTCCCCAAGCCAACAAAACGGATCAATCGGTACGAAAAGCAGAGAGGCATTTCATCCGGTCAAGATATGCTGACCAACGCGGAAACGTATTGTGATCCGGTCCATATTCACGACCTGAAGATGGGAGAGTAGAAAGAGCCGATTCGTTTCCCTGTAGCCTCTTCATCTTGTCTTCTACTTTCAACTACGCCTGATTATGCAACGACTAATTTTCGTCTATCTCTCCTTAATCTTTTGCGCTTCAGCCGCAATAGCCCGCAAACCGAATATCGTCTGGATAAGCTGCGAGGACATCAGCCCTCATTTAGGCTGCTACGGCGATCCTCACGCAATCACGCCCAACCTGGACAAACTGGCAGCGGAAGGGATTCGCTACGCAAACGCATTCACGACGGCTGGCGTTTGCGCTCCTTGTCGCAGCGGGATAATTACGGGAATGTATCAGACAACACTGGGAACGCAGCATATGCGAGGGCAAGCAAGTCTGCCCCCGGAAGTAAAACCGTTTCCAGTCTATTTGAGAGATGCAGGCTATTACTGTACGAATAACAGTAAGGAGGACTATCAGTTCGTAACCCCGAAGGAAACGTGGGACGATTCGAGCGGAAAGGCCCACTGGAGAAATCGAAGCGATAAGGAGCAACCTTTCTTTTCCGTATTCAATTTCACGGGGTGCCACGAGAGCGGAATCTCCAGTGATAGTAAGTATCTGGAGGTAACGAAAAAACTTACGCCCCAGCAACGCCAAGACGCGTCGGCCCTCAGTACCTTGCCTCCCTATTATCCAGATACCCCGCTCGCGAGAGAGGATTGGAAACGTAATTACGAACTCATTACAGCAATGGACGCTTGGGCAGGCGAAATTATCGAACAGCTTAAGGAAGACGGCTTGCACGACAATACCATTATCTTTTTTTGGTCGGATCACGGCGTAGGTTTGCCGCGCGCTAAACGTTGGCTCTACGACTCTGGGACGCACGTGCCATTGATCGTTCGGATTCCCAAAGCGTTGCGAATCGATGAACAGGGCGCTGAAGGAACGGTTGTAGACCAGTTGGTCAGCTCGATCGACTTCGGACCAACCGTTATGAATCTATTGGGTCTAAATATGCCAGATCACATGCAAGGAAGACCCTTTTTAGGAGCTAATGCCGCGCCGCCTAGAGAGTATGTATTCGGAGCGAGGGATCGAATGGACGAGCGTTACGACATTATCCGGATGGCGCGCGATAAACGCTTTAAGTATATCCGCAACTACGAACCCCTCAAACCTTACTACCAGTACATGAATACCCCTGAGAAAGGGTCTACCATGGCGGATCTAAGGAAATTGCATAAGAGGGGCGAGCTTACTCCAGCAGCTGAATACTATTTCTCGCCGACGAAGCCGGTGGAAGAGTTATACGACACCCATGCCGATCCTCACGAATTACACAACCTTGCGGCTGATCCCCAATATTCCGATACATTATCCCGACTGCGTGCGGCTCATCTCGAATGGGTCAAACGCACCAAGGATACTGGCCTGATCGCCGAGCCGATTCTAGTCGAGCGCGAGAATGCGATCGGTCATCGCTACGGTGTATTGAGACAGTCGTCGGACAGAGGATTTGCCAACCGTTTAGCGAACGTTGCCGTACAAGCGTCTGAAGGATTGCAGGCTTTGCCATACCTCAAAGAGGCGCTTGCCGACAAAGATGCAGCCGTGAGGTACTGGGCAGCCGTCGGAATCGGAAATATCGGCGAACCTGCGCTATCCGCTAAAGACGAAATAATAGCTGCATTGGAGGACGAGTCGGCAGTGGTACGAATTGCGGCGGCTCGCGCCCTATGTCGCATGGACATGCCGAAAAAGGCTTTGCCTGTATTGACGGTCGAATTGGAAGAAGGCGCCCAGTGGGAGAGGCTCCACGCGGCGATCGTTTTGGATGAAATCGATGACATGGCGCGACCTGTTTTATCGGAAATGCGGTCGGCACTCGCGCCAAGAGAGGAATTGTATCAAAAGGGTAAATACGTCGTTCGCGTAATCAACCGAGCATTGAATCAACTCGAAGAAACGACGCGAAAAACACGCTAGAGCGACGGATAATAGCCTAGCAATAACGCGGCGCCAGAGGAGACTTCACATCGGTCGATTTAAAAATAGTCACAAGCAAAATGCCACGTATTACAACCATCTTCTCATTTCTTATCGTAAGTTCCTTAGCCGTCCTCCCCCGCGTCTTCACCTACTCCTCCTCGAAAGCCGCCGTCCACAACCTCGCTCGCGAGTGGGGCAGACAGGGCATCCGAGTCAACACCCTCGTCCCCGGTTTCTTCCCAGCGGAACAAAACCGTAAAGTCCTCACAGAAGACCGTATCCAAAAGATACTCGCGCATACCCCTATGAACAGATTCGGCGAATCAAAAGAACTCGCCGACGCCGCTCTCCTCCTCGCAAGCCAACAAGCCGGAGCCTTCATTACCGGAGCCAAGCTCATCATAGACGGAGACTTCAACGCAACCAGCATCTAACCGACTTCCTGTGACTACCTCCATCAATCGCTTCCTGATCGAAAACGGATTCGACCTGAAAACAAATCCCTGCGTCAGCCCGACTTTTGCCTGGACTGGAAACGCTGCCAGAAAAACCTCCGAAATGGAGATTTCGAAATCCATCCCCACAGCACCGTGTCCGTAGGCGGTTTCAAACTCATGCTCGTCGAAGACGAGACAGGAGACCACGCCTGGAAAGCGATGGGGCAGCCTGACCAAATCCCCCTCCTACAAGCTCAGGAAATCGAATCCGCCATTTACTACCCAGCAAGCTACGAAAATCTGATCATCCTGAAAAATTGGATACTTTCTAAAGATCCTCAGTCCACCGTTTTTCCCGGCGTCAGCTCTCAGCTCGCCACCAAGACCATCGGCGTCGGCGCCCGCTTCACTACTCTCCATTGGCCTGCTGTCGAATGGGCTATGGCCCAACTCGGCATTGGCCTCACCGCAAACCAAAACAGCATCCCGCGCGAACTCGTCTACGACGTCGACGCCATGCTCGAAGGCCGCCTCGGACTCGTTCCCTTCCCCTTTATCGGCTGCGATGTTCCCGAGGGCCACCAAGGACAAAGCGTCCAAGGCATGAGCCACGGAGCCATCCTCTCTAAACTCAAGACCGGCTTCCATTTCTGCCGCATCCCCTGGAGCTTCAACGCCGACCATCAACCCATCGGCGGCGCTTACGACTCCCGCGAAGACCAGCTCGTCGGGGGCTGCCTCTTCGCCAGTTACATCACCTTCGACCTTTCACCAGAGCTCGCTCAAACCGAAATCCCCGCCAACGACCATGACCAAGCCGCCCTTGTCGAGAAATCCATTCCCTCTCATCTCGTCAAGACTGTCCGCGAGAGAGTCGGCAGAGCCGGCGTCCGCTTGGATCTCCAACGTTTCAATACACTCCTTTGCCAGGTCTGGCCCGCCATGCAAAAAATGAAGCGACGCGATGAGAAATACGCCGCCATTCGCCAGCGCCACTTCTCCAACCCCCGGGCCCGTGTCTACGTTCGAGAGCTATCAATCGACGAACTCCCTGGGATTACTCTACCCGAAACGACCGCAGTCATGCTCGCTTTTTGCGAAGTAATGCAAATGCCAGTCGACTTCGTCGCGCCCGCCTTCGGCTTCCAAAAAAACGCCCCCTACCCCGACAATGTCACCCTACGCGAACTCGTCCAGGCCCAATGGAACATCTGTTCCCAATTCGGCCTGTCCATCGGCTTCCACTCAGGCTCGGGGAAATCCGCCGAAAACTACCAAATCCTCGGCCAAGTCACCAGCGGGCGCCTGGAAATCAAAACCTCAGGCCGCTACACTTACGAAATGGGCGTCGCCCTCTCCCAGTCCACCGACCCCAACGACCAAGCCCTCTGGAAAGACTGGTACGACTTCACGCGCCGAATGGCCCACCAAGGCGCCTTCTCCCAAGACCCCGAAGAATCCTCTGCCGCTCGAGAGTTCATCGAAGCCAGCTTCCCCATCGACCAAAAACCGTCCCAGCTCTTCCAGTCGCCAGAAACCTGTGCCCAATATCTCGATGCGCTCGATCCCTCACCCGACCACATGCTCTTCTTCGAGTACAATTTTCTCTACGTACTCGCCGGGGGCGAGTCTTCCGACAAAAGCGCCCTTGGCGATCACAGCCCGGCCGGCTACCGCCAGCGTTCCCGCTTCTATTCCATCAGCGACCAAGCGAAACTTCTCTACGCTAAAAGAGTCGCCCGCTACTTGATCTTTCTCGCCGACAACGCCCAACTTGTCCCGCCAAGCGCAGCTCAATCCGCCCGCGAAACCCTGGAAAACACAAAAAGCTACTCGGACTTCCTCGAAGGCATCGCTCCAAAAAGAACCCTTTCGTAATGAAACATTACATACACGAAGATTTTCTCCTTAAAACCGACCGCTCCAGCGAGCTCTACCATCGGCACGCAGCTCCACAACCCGTCATCGACTATCACTGCCAACCTCCCTCCGCAGCAGATAGCCGAGGATTATGCGTTTGCCGACATCGCCGAAATGTGGTTCGGCGGCGCTTGTCTTGGTGATTTCCAAAGCCCCCTCTACCCTTGCTCAAGCATCTTGGTTTCGTCTCCCAGCTGACCAGAGGGGAAGATGTCGACTCTTATACGCCCTCCTGAATAGGTCTCTATCAATTCTCCAAACCGAGCAATCCCCTCATGCACCGGATGATTCTCTGGCAAGGCATGCCCTACTTTCAATACAAGCGTATTCTCAGAGCGAATACCGATATCATCGTTGCTTCTCGAAAAAAAGCGACGGCAAGTCCGATGATGACACAGCCGGAAAGCAGTCCGAAAATATAAGCCGATAGGGGTTTGCTCATATCTAGAGTATTTAGCGCAAAGCGAATTTTCAGACTATCTTAAATCGCCTACTGGAACGCCGTCCATGTCATCGAATCGCTGATTCTCTCCACCCATGCCCCAGATAAACGAATACGCAGCCGTCCCCGATCCGCTATGGATTGACCAGCTAGGCGAGAGTGCCGCCTGTCTGTCCTTGACCCATAATACGCGCGTCTCATCCGGCTGTCCCATGAAGTGAGCAACTTGATCTTCGTCGCCAAGATTGTAATACAGATAGACCTCTGACCGGCGGAAATGGGTGTGACAGGGCATGGTATTCCAAACGCTCCCGACCTCTAGTTCCGTTACGCCCATAACGAGTTGGCAACTTCGAATCCCCTCCTCGTGGATATATTGATAAATGGTTCGCTTGTTACAAGTCTCGCCAGATCCCAAATCGATTCGACGCGCTGCTGAGCGATCCGCGAAGCTCGTAGGATATCGGGCATGGGCAGGGTAGCTAAGCAAATAAAAAGCGGCAGGATTCGTTGTATCCAAAGATTCAAATACAATAGTCTTGGTCTCCCGACCCACATAGAGACACTCCCCCTTCTCAATCTCGTAAGTTTCGCCATCGGCGATAATTCGCCCCGCGCCTCCTATATTAATAATGCCCCCTTCGCGTCGCTCAAAGAAATAGCGGCAGCGCAATTCTTTTTCGGCTCCCAGTTTCAATGGCTCACCTGCTGGAGAAATCCCCCCGACGATCGCTCGATCCAAATCAGTCGCAACCAAGGAAACCGCTCCCGGAACGAAAATCGAGTCTAGCAAAAATGCGTCTCTCAACGCCTTCGTTCCAAAGGTCCGGTATTCGCCTACGCTTGGAGAAAACCGGTAGATCAGCTCCGGGTATTCATATTTGAACATTGCGTCCAATTCTTATTGCTGTCTCAAGCAAGTCAATCCTTGATCACTCTCAAAGCCAATGCCTCCAAGGCGCCCTTGTCGACTTCAGACCCCCGTTCCACCAAGTACCGATGACAGCTCCCTAGCCGCGTTTTTGACCGCTTTCGCCACGTCAGGCACTCGTTTCCTCGTAAAGCGCGCGCACGAAGCAGTAATTCCCATCGCCGCGCACACCTCGCCCGCGCTATCGAAAACAGGGGCGGCCAAGCAGCGAACGCCTTCATGATATTCCTCGTTGTCCATAGCGTACCCGTTTTTCAGAGCTTTCTCGAGCTGCTTCTCCAATCCGTCTAGCCTAGTCACAGTCTTTGAAGTCAATCGGACTCGATCAGGCTTCTTCCAAACAGTCGCAAGCGTATCCATAAAGCGGTAGGCCAACAAAATCTTCCCCGTCGCCGAGGCATGCACGTAAGCCCGCGTACCCGGCTTAGAAGCCGCGCTGAGTGGGTGCGGGCAATCGGCTACTTCCGCAATGAGAGCTCGGCCATCGTCCCAAAGAGCCAAGTGGCTCGTCTCGTTTGTCTTTTCAGTCAATTTCTCCAGCAAAGGGCGAGCCGCAGTCCGCACATCGAGAGACCCCGAGGCCTTCATACCCAAAGCCGCCAGACCTCCGCCTAGCGAGTAGCATCCGTTCTCCTCTCTCAGGAAGTTCTCTCCAACCAGCGTCTTGACAATACGCAATACGGTCGTCCGCGGCACTTCTAGTTCATGGGCCAGTTCCGAAACGCTGAGTCCCTTGCTAACAGTTGCGAGATACGTTAACAATCGACAGGCGTTTTTCAAATTGGGAATCACGTAATCAGGCATATGTTCACATTTGAACAAATGTCTGGATTTTGAACAGTAAAATTTTGCTTTCATCCAAGACCTTAAAACGATTTCTCAAACATGCCACTATTCATATTTGAACATTTATTTCGATTTTGAATTTATCCTTGCGATACCATATTCCAACTGCTTCAAGTAACGCATGTTTTCTTCGCCCTGCAGGCAGGGATTGATGGCATTCGTTAGCCTTTGCATCATTCCTGGACTTTGTGCCGAGAAAAGCGAACCTGTCGCCTACGCTCGCTTCGTACCCGAACGAAAAGACGACTTCGCTTTTGAGAACGACAAGGTAGCGTTTCGCATTTACGGTCCGGCTCTCAAAGACTCAGCTGAAAATAGCGGCATCGATTGCTGGCTAAAGCGCGTCGACTACCCGATCATCGACAAATGGTACTCTGAAAATGCCATGGGAAAGTCCTACCACAAGGATCACGGCGAGGGCTACGATCCCTACAAGGTCGGCAGTTCCCTTGGATGCGGGGGTCTCGCTCTTTGGATCGACGGAAAGCTTGTTCAATCTAACGTCTTTCAGGGTTACCGCATCAAAGAAAATGGACCCTCTCGCGTTGTATTCGAAATCGACTACGCCTGGGAGGATATTGAAGGAGATTTCACCGAAACCCGGCGTTTCACGCTTGCTCTCGGCTCGCAGCTTTTCAAAGCCGAAAGCAAGATCTTCTCTCATGGAGAACCGACTCCTGCAAAAGTCGCGATCGGCATCGCTACTGACGGTGGGCAAGCTATGGTATCATCAAAATCAACACAAAACTCCGTATGGATATCGGCCTGGCAATCCATCCATGACGCCCATCTTGGAACGGGAGCCATCTTAGACAAAGAGAGCTACGCCTCTACGCAAATCATTGATTCGGATAAAAGCGATCGCAGCCATATCGCTCTAATCGCAGATACAGATAGCGAGGGACGCATTGTCTATCACGCCGGCTTCGCCTGGTCGAAAGCTGGCGAAATCGTGAACCTCGAAAATTGGATCCAATATTTGAATACCTATTCGGAGAAATGAAAACCCTACTGACTATATATGCTTCTTTTCTAACTCTCGCCGCATCCAGCATCGCAGTAACGACAGATCGCTCAGGCTTTGCCGAGGGTGATGGCTTTTCGCTCGCGACCAGGCCCAATTCGCTCCGCTTGGAATGGCCTGCCGACCAAGGCAAGGGCTACATCGAATTCGACTTTCGTCCTCAAAACACGCCCACTGGGCGCACCCCGCTGATCAAGTCTATCGGAATCCGCGGCCAAGAAGCGCTCGCTAACCTGGACCCGCACTACATCCTCTGGGTTGGACCGCGCGATCTTGAAAAGCGAAGGGGCTGGACCATCTTCTTCGACCGCGTGCAGCGCAAGCGCTACACTGCGGAAAAGGCCTTTCTCGAACCGACCTCAGTTAAAATCACGCGTAGTGATAATATCGCTACCATCGAAATCGAAGGTCTCGCCAGCGACACCTTCTCGGGCTCTCTCGCCTTTATTGCCTACGCAGGCAGTCCTTTTCTCCGCATGGAAGGTCGCGTATCTACCGATCGCGAATCTACCGCTTTCCTCTATCACTGTGGGCTTTCGAAACGCGACATCGATGGCGAAACCGTTCACTATATCGACTCTCTCGGCAATTCCATTGACAAGGAAATCGGACCCGAATTCGCGGCTCCGCTGCAAACCAAGTTTCGCTCCGTCGCCGTCGCATCGGAAAGTGGTTCACTAGGCATCATGCCCGCTCCTCACCATTTTCTCTATCCACTCGATTTTGTAGAGAATTTTGGATACAATTGGGCAGGTCAGAGCTATGCCGATTTTATCATCGGCTTCTCTTGGGGCATTCGCCAGCCGCCTATCGGCGACAATCGATTCGCTCCCTGGGTCAACGCGCCCTCCGGCAGCATTCAGAAACTGCCTGTCTTCCTCGTTCTTTCGGATGGCGACGGAGCTGCCAATCTAGAGAAGATCAAATCCTATACGAGGAGCGACCGCTTCAAACCACTGCCGGGCTACAAGACCTTCACTAGCCATTATCATGTAGAGCATGCCCTCGACTATATGGAAAAACAGAAAGCCCAGGGGGTCTCCGGGATTCCCCAAGGGCTAGAGAACCCAGAGTTCGTAGATGTATTCAAAAAGATGGGAGTAGAAATCGTTCACCTGGCAGAATTTCATAAACGGGCAACCCCGGGAATGGCGACGCAACCGCGTCTAGAGCAACTTAAGCTGCTGCACGAGGAGTGTGCCCGGCTATCAGACGAAGATTTCCTCCTCCTTCCCGGCGAAGAGCCCAACGTTCATCTCGGTGGACACTGGATCAGCTTTTTTCCAACCCCCGTCTACTGGGTCCTCAATCGCTCGGAGGGAATACCTTTTGTCCAAGATATCGATGGCTTTGGGAAAGTCTACCACGTCGGCAGTCAAGAAGATGTCCTCAAACTCTTCGAGCTGGAAAATGGTCTGATGTGGACGGCCCACGCCCGCATCAAAAGCTCGACGGGCTATCCCGATGCCTACAAGGAATCCAGCTTCTTCAAAAACGATCATTTTCTGGGGGCAGCTTGGAAAGCCATGCCAGCCGACTACTCGCAAGACACGCTTGGCTGGCGGGTGCTCGATCTGCTCGATGACATGAATAATTGGAGGGCGAGAAAGCAGGTCATTGGAGAAGTCGATATCTTTAAAATATATAAAGGCTATGAGCTTTACGGAGCCATGAACATCAACTACATCAAGCTCGATCGGCTCCCTGACTTCCAAGATGGCTGGCAACCCGTCCTTGACACGATTAGAGCCGGCTCCTTTTTCACAACCACTGGCGAGGTGCTCCTAACAGACTTTTCCGTGAACGGCAAAGAGAGCGGCGAAGTTCTGAAAAAGAACCTCAAGAAAGCGGAGCTCTCTGCCAACCTCGAATGGACCTTTCCACTCTCCCACGCAGCGATCGTTTCGGGAGACGGCAAGGAAATCTACAGACAGCGTATCGATCTATCCGATACCAGAGAATTCGACGTCCAAACGCTAAGTCAGAAAATCGATCTTAGCGATCGTTCCTGGGTCCGCTTCGAGGTCTGGGATATCGCGGCAAACGGAGCTTTCACCCAACCCATCTGGATCGAATAGGTAAAGAAATACAAAGGGGCAATGTTAAGTTTTCAATTAGACAGACTCGACATGTTGACTTTCGACACGCCTTAGCAATTCTTTAATTTCCGTACCATTAATTTCGATACAAGGTTCTAAGTCCTGTAGAGGTTTTAGCGCAAATGCTCTCTCTTTCATTCTCGGATGGGGGATTTCGATCTCGTCGCTCTTGATCTCAAGATCATCATAAAGGAGGATATCGATGTCGATGGAGCGTGGGCCCCATTTCTCCATACGCTTTCTTCCCAGTCTGACTTCGATCGACTGGCAGCGTTTAAGAAGCTCCATGGGTGTGAGGTCGGTCTCAATTTGGATAACGGCATTGACGAACCAGTCTTGATCGACGTTTCCGATGGGTTCGGTTTTGTAGAGAGGCGATGACCTTAAATTTTGGATACTTGGAGACTTTTTCAGTAAAGCGATGGCTTTCCGGATGTAGTCGATTTTGTCGCCGATATTACTACCCAGCCCGAGGTACGCCTTAGCCATGTCTACGGTATTCGATTTCGACTCCTACGCTCTCAAACTCTCCGGCTATGGGAGCATCCGGCTTTTCGATGGAGACACGAACGCTATCGGCTAAACGATGCGTTTCCAGAATGGCTTTTGCTAGCTCGTCTGCATACTTCTCTAGTAGCTCGCATTGCATTTCGTCCATGAGGTCCTGGGCGAATTTCATGACCATGGAATAATCGATGGTATCCTTTAATTCATCACTAACCGCAACTGGTTTAAGATCCGCTTCGATGGCGATTCCGACAACGTAGAGTTGGTCGTGATGCTTTTCTTCTTCTGTGACTCCAATTCTGCCACGAAGCTTAATGCCTTTAAGTACAATGCGATCTTTCATGCTAGAGGGAAGTTAACCACAGAAGGCACAAAATTCACAAAAAGCTTATGGGCTTCGAGAAATTTTGCGCCTCTTGTGCTTTGTGTGGTTAATTAACATTCTTAGGTCGATAAATTAAATCCGCCATCCTGGCAGCGCGAGCGTTTTCCTGGACGTCGTGCACTCTAACAAAATCCGCCCCACCCTGAGCGGCGCAAACGGTCGTGGCTAAGGTTGTTTCCAGCCTTTGATCGGTAGACAAGTCGAGCAGCTCTCCGGTCACCCGCTTCCTTGAGGCGCCAATCATGACTGGAAAACCAAAAGCTCTAAGCCGGGCTACATTTCGCAGAATATCCAAATCCTGCTTCCGCGTAGTCTCAAACCCAATACCCGGGTCTAGAATTATTTGCCCTCGATTGAGTCCTGCCTTTTCCGCAACCACAAATGACATCTCCCAGAACCGAAAAATGGAATCGATAGTCCCTCCAACAATAGGAACTATTCTAGCATTGTGCATCAGAATGCAAACAGCTCCAGCGTCTGCCACCACCAGTGCCATATCCGGATCTCCCTGAAATCCTGAAATATCATTTATGATATCCACTCCAGCTTGTAGCGCTTTTTTAGCGACAGAGGATTTTGTGGTATCGAGCGAAAGAATTATATCGGGAAATTGCCGCTTAGCCGCCTCAATGAGAGGCAAAACGCGAGAGGCTTCTTCTTTCTCAGAAACGGGATCGAAATTCGGTCGGGTTGACTCGCCTCCAATGTCTACAAAACTGGCTCCCTTCTGGATCATTGACTCGATTCGCCTGAGAGCATCATCGATTCTGGGAAATAGACCGCCGTCGGAAAAACTGTCGGGCGTCGCATTGAGGATACCCACAATGTGAGTCTTTTCTCCTAAGACCACTTCACGTCCCCTAAATTTTAATACGCGATCTTTAGAGCCCATTTTTCCAATTGTCTCGGCTTTTAGTCTCTAGAGCCGTGTAGAGTTCGTTCAAACGATACAATAACCTGCCTCCTCCTTCATAAAGGACCGAATTCTCACCCGTATCGATTTCGGAAACCGAGGCAATCCCCATTCCAGAGTTCGTCAGGTAGGCAGCGTCGCCTTGAAGGACTTCACTCAAGGTGAAAGCCCCTTCATTCACAATCATACCGTCTTCTTGGCACAATTGAATTACTTTGGAGCGAACTATTCCATTTAGAAGCCCACAATCAAGATGTGGCGTATTCAAAATTCCATTTTTACGGAAAAAGAGATTCGACATGGAACACTCGCATACCTTTCCAAATTCATTAAGAAAGAGACACTCGTCATAGCCGTGGTTCTGCGCTGCCTGAAACTGGAGCCAGTTTTCCACATAATTGGTGGTTTTATGCTTTGTCGTGAAAGCTTCAGATGGTTGAACCACATCGGAAACACGAAGTCGCAAATCCTGCTTTGGCGAAGTATTTTGGGGAGATCTGATAAAAAGCAATACACGAGATCTGTCAGCATCTCTGAATACAATGATCTTAAATATACCTGATTCAAAAGGTGAGGACCCTAGAAGAGTTTCAACGAAAAGAGATACTTCTTCGCGTGAAAATCCATGCGAAAGACCAGAAACTTGAGAAGCTATTTCAAGTCTCTCTAAATGCTCGCGAAAAAAACAAGGCCGTCGCTCAAGAAATTTAATGGTTTCGAAAACGCCATATCCATAAGCAAGGGCCAAGCTCGATGGAGATAGGTTTATCTCATCGCTCTTGAGCAGTTCGCCATCAAGTACAAATTTAGAGTTCATCGAGAGTGCCCTAGCGCTTCAAATAAAGCGCTGGCTTTGTCAAAGGTCTCTTCGTATTCAGATTCCGGATCACTGTCCCAAACAATGCCTCCTCCAACATTGAACGAAAGGGTCTCTTCCGATATACGCATAGTACGAATCGCGATATTAAAGTCGGCATTTCCATCGAAGCCAAAATACCCAATGGATCCTGTGTAGACGCCTCGAGCCGAAGGTTCAAGCTCGTCAATCACTTCCATGGCTCGAATTTTAGGAGCCCCCGTAATAGAGCCTCCGGGAAACATAGCCCGAAGACAGTCAACCGCGTCAAATTGACTAGCAAGATCCCCCCTGACACGAGCCGTTTGATGGATAACTTGGGCGTAAGTCTCGAGACTGAAAAGTCCTTCAACGACAATCGAACCTGGCTTGCAGACCTTTCCAAGATCATTTCGCTCGAGATCCACAATCATGAGAAGTTCGGCTTTATCCTTTTCGGATGAACGCAACGACTCGCAGTTGGCCCGCTCTTCCTCGGAGCTCGATCCACGTGGTCTTGTACCTTTGATGGGGCGTGTCTCAAGACTTCCATTGCGCAACCACATAAAACGTTCTGGCGAGGAAGATAGAATACACTCATCACCAAAATTCAAATACGCTGAATAGGGTGCAGGGTTAATCCTTCTAAGTCGCTCGTAAACAGAAGCAGGAGAGCCATTAAAGGAGGAAGAAAAACGCTGCGATAGGTTTATCTGATAGACTTCCCCCTCGCGAATGTACTCTCGCGCCTTCTCAATCGCATTGAAATATTCATTGGTTGCAAAGTTAGAACGAGGCTTATCCGATTCAAAGGCTTCGCACTGGAGTTTCCTATCACCTGCTGACTCAGTCAGCTGCAAAAGCTTTCGCTTACGACTTTCAAATCCAGGATAGAGATCGAAACCAACAAAGCAACCCTCGTTTGCCTCGTGATCCAATACGAGGGCCGTATCGTAAAACCCGAACCTAGCTAAAGGCTGATCTGGATCCAAAATCTGGCTACGAGGTCGCTTTTCAATCAGACCCCAATAGTCGTAGGAAATATAGCCAATAGCTCCGCCAAGAAAAGGAACAAGCTCTTCGCCTTCCAATCTGTTTTTGCGTAGTTCTTCTTGCAAAATCTCAAAAGGATCTCCGTCGCAGTAGAAACGTCTTCCTTCCTGCTCGAAAAATACATCCCTCTGAGTCGCGCAAAACGTCTTCACCGGGTTGCAGGCCAAAATGGAATATCGCCCTAAATCGTACCCCATACTAGAGCTATCAAGAAATACAGTTCCCGATTCTTGTGAAAGGACGCGAAAAATCGAAACGAGATTTAAAGACGAATCCAGTTTCTCAATACTCATCAGAGTGGCGCGACATCGTACTTTCGTAAAGCCAGCGCATTACGCAAGAGCTTGAGCCCACCTTGAGTAAGCAGAGCCTCAGGATGGAACTGCACGCCAGCCATTGGAAGTTCTCGATGCTCGAGGGCCATGATCTCATTTGCTTCTGAGGTTGCCGTTGCCGCGAGGCAATCCGGCAACGTTTCACTATCGACGATCAACGAGTGATAGCGGGTTACGTTGAGCGGATTCGGCAGCCCCTCGAAAAGCCTCGTTTCGTCATGATGAGCCAACCTGATCTTGCCGTGAACGGGCTCGGAGGCCTTGACAATTTTCGAGCCAAAGTAGGCGGCTATCGTTTGCATGCCCAAGCAAATGCCAAAGATCGGAATCTCTCCCTTAAAGAATTCTATGATCTTGAAACAGTTGCCTGTCGCTTCGGGACCACCAGGACCAGGAGAAATCACAATAATTTCGGGATTCATTGCCTTAACGCCATCCACATCCAGCAAATCATTACGAATCACCTCTACTTTCTGATCTAGAATTTGAAAGTATTGAAAAAGATTATACGTAAAGGAATCGTAGTTGTCGATGATCAGTACCATGTCTTTCCCTTCAGCCGATCAATTCCTCCTCAATGAGAAGGCCTGGTTCTTTTTCGACACCCCTCGCAGCGTGAAGCACGTGCAAGGAGGCTGCGCTATTGTTTAACAGTCGATCAATCAAAATTCGCTTATCTAGAGGAGGCATAGCCAAATCTTCAAGCTCTTCGTGTGAGAAAAATTTGAATACACCTTCGTCGATAGGATGTGGCAAGGCGACAAATCGTCTTTGAATCTCGAAAATAAACATAAGCCAATGACCTGTACCCTCGTAGTTTTCTTCAGAGAGGATGCTTCTCAAGGCTAGATCGGTTTCCACTAGATCGAGATCGACCTCTTCCTTGGCCTCCCGAATCGCGCACTCGTAAGGCGATTCTCCGAGAGGCATCTCAAGCTTTCCGCCAATTGCGCACCACAAACCTAAGTTGGGCTTCTTCGAACGCCTAATGAGTAGCACACGCCCCGTGTCGTCTCGGAAATACAGAAGAACGCCAATCCGGTAACGGGAAGGCTTCGAGTCCGTGGACCGTTTTGAATCAGCTACTGAGTCGTTCCTAAACACCTAGCCGCATCGTGGACTCGGAAAGGAACGGGACAATCCAAATTTTCGTATTACGAGATAATAGCTGCTCCTAATGAGCACTGATGTGGATCATCAAAAAACAGGATCTTCAGCTTCGCAATCAGGCATAACCGGTAGGCGCTCGAAAGTAGAATCCACTTTCTTTCGTGTACCGTCTTCGTAAGATTCCTCGTAACTGCTCATGACGTCGAAAACGTGGTAGGCCATAGCTCCGTTAGCGCGTTGAGGCCGGCCAACGCGGATGGCTTCAGCCATCTCCGCAAGTCCTAGGCTGCGCATCCCTTCATAGTGATGCTCAAGTGGAACTTCTTCCCAAGGTCCGTCACGTCCTCGACTCACTTCGACTTTCCCATCGAAGCGATTAGGATTTGGCAACGATAGCGAACCCTCCGTCCCATAAACCATAAGCATGGGAAGCTGATGAGCGCCACGCATGTCGAAACTGAAAAGCGTAGAAGCCGTTGCTCCATTCTCGAATTCGAGGAGGCCATTTACGTGGGTCGGCGTTTCGACCTGGATTTTCGAGCCTTTGAGAGGCTCGCTGGTTATTGTCCTTTCCTCAAAGGTCGTTTTGGTAGAGCCATATACGCTGGACACAGGTCCCAGGATGTTAACCAATGCGGTCAGGTAATAAGGTCCCATGTCAAGAAGCGGCCCGCCACCCTTTTTGTAGTAATACTCAGGATTTGGATGCCAGCTTTCGTGTCCTGGATAAGCAAATACAGCAACAGCCCCAAAGAGATCGCCAATGAATCCCCCATCGATTAGCTTGCGAGCGGTTTGCAGAGCTCCACTTAAAAATGTGTCGGGAGCGCAACCCACGTAGAGCTCTTTTTCAGCAGCCAGCTGCAGAACGTCCAATCCCTCCTGCCGATGGGTAGCAAACGGCTTTTCGCAGTACGCATGCTTGCCCGCCTCTAGAATAGCTTTGTTGATCGGGGCGTGAAATTGAGGAGTGGTTATGTTTAGGACGATCTCGATTTCATCATCTTCCAGAAGCTCATCGACACTTAACACCCTTGGCACTTCGAATTCTTCCGCCCGACTTTTAGCAGCTTCCCGATTGATGTCGGCACAGGCAACGATCTCGATATTGTCGTAGCGCCTGCAGCCGCGAAAGTAGGCGGGGCTAATGTTACCGCAACCAACAACTCCTATCTTAGCTATTTGATCTGACGTAGCCATAGGCTGGAAATGCATGGCAGGTCGTCTAGCCCATTCAAGGTAAAACATGAAAAGTCTAGGGCTGACCAAAACACTAGCTTAGAAGCTTTGAAAAAGAATGCTCTAGTATGGACTTCGCCTGCAGCAACTGAGATGCTGCAAGGATGGAGAACCAACGAGTCGCATTTATCACTGGAGCGAACAGAGGTCTAGGCAAAGAAACAGCCATAGCGCTCGCTCGCAAAGGATGGCATGTTTTTATTGGAGCTAGAAACAAGCAAACCGGTCAAGAGCTAGCCGATTCGCTGACGGAAGAGGGGCATAAGGCCAGCTTCACGCAAATCGATATTTCCAATCTGGAAAGCATCGAGCAGGCTGCGAAATCAGTATCAACGGAAGTAGACCGCCTAGACGTCCTGATAAACAACGCCGGCGTTCTAATCGAACCAGAGTCAAGCATACTTGAAACGTCGATCGAGGCATTAACGGACTCGTTTCGCATAAATGCTATAGGGCCTGCTCTGGTCTCAACAGCGTTCGTCGATTTATTGAAACAGGGCGACAATGCAAGAATCGTCAATGTATCCAGTGGAGCCGGACAGCTTTGCGAAGTCCAAAGTTGGGCTCCTGCCTATAGTATCTCGAAAACCGCTTTAAACGCCGTTACTCGTCAGTTTGCTTCCGCCCTAGGCCCCTATTCGATCTCAGTCAATTGCGCCTGTCCAGGTTGGTGTCGAACAGACATGGGAGGGCCAAACGCTTCTCGCAGCGCTGAGGAAGGTGTAGATACAATAGTCTGGCTAGCGGCAGAAGCTCCCCAAGAATTGAGCGGCATGTTTTTCCAAGATAGAGCGGAAATTCCTTGGTAAAGATAGCCGACTTTTCGCTACGGAAGCTGATTATTCCATCTCCTCGAGTCGACTGCTCTAAAGCATCAAACAGCTTCTTATCTCCTTTTTCTAAGGAGCGATTAGCTATCCGACGAGAGCACAAGGATAAGAATTTCATGCGTACTCACGTTTTCCATACAGAGCAGTACCAACGCGGACCATGGTACTGCCTTCTAAAATGGCAAGTCGCATGTCCCCGCTCATACCCATGGAAAGTTCAGGAAGTTTCACGGAAAAGGAAGACTCTAGCTCGTCTCGGCATTTTCGAAGAGCGGAAAAGCAAGAACGAGCGATTTTAAGATCTTCGGACAAGGGAGCGATAGTCATAAGCCCATCAACCTTTAGATGCGAACACTGCAATGCTGCCTCGAGCAAGGCCGGAGCTTCCTCAATCGAAACGCCCGCTTTGTTAGGATCGTTGCCCGCATTGACCTGTAGTAGAATCGAGAGCTCGCGATCGGCGTCCTGAGCATGACTTTGCAAGGCGTTCAGAATCTTCAAACGATCCACCGTCTGAATGCGACAAAACCGCTGAGCCGCTCGCTTCGCCTTGTTGCTTTGCAAGGGACCGATCAATTCCCAACCGATGTCGAAATCCACCTGCTCTATCTTTCCAAGGGCCTCTTGAACTCGGTTTTCACCCACTGCCATAATGCCGGCTTTGTGAGCGTAGAGAGCAGCATCCAAAGGGTGGCTCTTGGTTACGGGTAGCAAGGCAACGGATTCTGCAGGTCGCCCTGCTTCCTCACAGGTCGCGGCGATTTGTTCACGAACCCCATCTAAGTTGTCCAAAAAGGTTTCGAAGCTTAAAAACATTAAAATATCTTCTCTTTAGATTTGCTTATAATTAGAAATTGTTATATGCATTCTTAGAATTCCAAGAAAGATGCAAGTAGACAACTTTAAGATATTCGCCGATCTCGTTGAAACAAAAAGCTTCTCCAAAGCGGCACGACTAAACGGGGTCACTCAGTCTGCCGTAAGCCAGCAAGCGCGAGCGATGGAACGCAATTTCAACACTCTGCTCATCGATCGAAGTCAAAAGCAGTTTCAGCTGACGCGCGAAGGCGAACGCGTGTACCAGTCCTCGAAGGAAATCCTGCATGTTTACGACAAGCTGGTAAGCGAGCTCATGGAAATGAAGAAAGTCATAAGCGGCACCATTCGCATTTCCACTATCTACAGCATTGGCCTCCATGAGCTTCCGCCGTTTATAAAATCTTTTTTGAGCGAGTTTCCCTCTGTAAACGTAAGAGTGGAATACCGACGCTCCAATCTAGTGTATGAAGATATTCTGCACAACTCGGTTGATTTTGGTCTCGTCGCATTTCCGGTAAAATCTCGCCAGATTGAGATCATTCCTTTCCGCGAAGATCAGCTGGTTATCATTTGCCATCCAGACCATTCTCTTGCCCAAAGGGGAGGTCTTTCAGTCCACGATTTGGCGACTCATAAATTTATCAGCTTCGACCCGGATATTCCAACTCGCAAGGCAGTGGATCAGATCTTTCGGGACAACAAAATCGAGATCGAACCCGTCATGGAATTCGATAACATCGAAACGGTAAAGCGAGCGGTCGAAATCGATGCTGGCATAGCTATGGTGCCTCAGGCAACGGTGACTCAAGAAGTAAAGCAAGGCACTTTGGTGGCTGTTCCATTAGACGGAAACGGTTTCACTCGCCCACTCGCCATCCTGCACCGAAAAGGTCGAGTGCTCACGCCAGCAATGAAGAAATTCATCAAGACGCTGACGAATAGCGAAGAGTAGCTTGCCACCCAATAAAGCTATTGAAACTCGCCTTTCTCCGGAAAAGGAAACTCAAAGCTGTATCCTAACCTTGGATATGCGAGTTCAAATACTGCAATGTATGAACAGGTTTTGAGCGGGCTGCGACTAGTCTTCGAACAGAAACGGACGGGGCCGACGATAACCCCTAACGCCGGCCCCTAGTGTTTCTGCTCCTGCAAAATAAAGACAACCCAAGTCACTTCCTTAAGCATGTGTGGGAACAACTCTTTGAGTGAGCAATGGATGCGCCAAAAGACTCCGGAGTATTCTTAAAGCGAGTATTTGATCACATTCAGTCCAGTCTCGGAAAAAGCAGACGGAATCCGTCCGATCCGAAGAATCGAAATCGATCAAATAAGAGCGCGAAGCCAAAGCGCTCTATTTGTAATCAAGATTGGTCTGAAGCCATTTCTCAGCGATCGAAACCTCGATTCCTTTTCGAGCTGCGTAGTCTTCAATTTGATCCTTTCCGATTTTTCCAACATTAAAATAACGAGCCTCAGGATGGCAGAAATAGAGTCCGGAAACTGAACTTGGCGGATTCATTGCAAAGCTCTCAGTCAAGGAAATGCTAGTGTTGGACTCGGCATCCAATAGGTTCCAAAGCGTCTCCTTCTCAGTGTGATCAGGGCAGGCGGGATAGCCAGCGGCAGGACGCACGCCCCGATACTTCTCCTTGATCAAGTCTTCGACCGATAAGTCTTCATTTCGACCGAAACCCCAAATATCCCGAATACGCTTGTGAAGCCACTCGGCCAAAGCCTCGGCAAAACGATCGCCAAGAGCCTGAATCATAATGGCCTTGTAGTCGTCATTGCTTTTCTTATACGACTCAGCGTAATCATCAACTTCAGGTCCAGCTGTTACAGCGAATCCGCCAATGTAGTCGATTTTTTCCGACGCTCTCGGAGCAATGAAATCCGCAAGGCAGTAGTTGCTATCGTTAGAATCTTTGGAACGCTGCTGTCGTAAAAAATGCAGGCTTGCTACATGGCTGGAAGCATCGTCGCCGTTGTAGAGAATTACATCATCATCGATCGCATTGGCAGCCCAAATGCCAGAGACGGCTCGCAATCGGAAACGCTGGTTTTCAACAATGTCCTGAAGCAATTCCTGAGCCTCACGATAAATCTCTCTAGCTTGCTCGCCATATTTCTTGTGATCGAAAATCTTGGGATAAATGCCTTTCAGTTCCCACGCCCAGAAGAGAGGGGACCAATCGAAATATTCAAGAACTTCGGAAAGGTCGATGTTATCCAAAACTTCAATGCCAAGGCGATCTGGGCGATCGATTTCGAATACTTCCCAATCAGTCTGGAAGCGGTTGATACGGGCTTCGGCAATTGACAGCAATGCAGCTTGAGCGGAACTTCCCACCGCATAGCGATCTCGAGCCTTCTGCTGATCTTCCTTCAGCTTTTCGTGAAAGGCTTCCTTTCGATCAGGACTCAAAAGATCATTACAGACGCCAACAACTAAAGAAGCGTCCTCGACATGAACCGTTGGACCGCTGTACTCAGGGGCGATTTTGATGGCAGTGTGGGCTTTGCTGGTCGTTGCGCCACCGATCAGAAGCGGCAGTTTGAAACTCTCGCGCTCCATCTCGCTAGCCGCATAAATCATCTCGTCCAAGGAAGGTGTGATAAGGCCACTCAAGCCAACGAGACTCGCTTCTTCCTCCCTGGCTGTAGCCAAAATCTTATCACACGGCACCATCACTCCGAGGTCGATGACTTCGTAATTGTTGCAAGCAAGAACGACGGCCACGATGTTCTTGCCGATATCGTGAACGTCTCCCTTCACCGTTGCGATAACCATCTTGTTTTGCGAAGAGGTCTTATCATCGCTATTTTTCTCCTGCTCCATAAACGGGGTCAGATAGGCAACCGCTTTTTTCATGACACGCGCGGACTTAACCACTTGAGGCAGAAACATTTTTCCTGATCCGAAAAGCTCCCCTACCACCTTCATGCCATCCATCAAGGGACCTTCGATGACATCTAACGGTCGGCCTAGAAGTTCCCTGGCCTCTTCCGTATCTTCTTCAATATGCGTAACGATTCCCTTGACCAGGGCGTGAGACAGCCGCTCTTGCACGGTTCCCTCTCGCCAAGCTTCCGTTTGGGCTTCTTTCTTTTTGCCAGAATCTTTAACCTCTTCCGCGTAATCGACAAGACGTTCAGTGGCATCTTGTCTCCGGTTTAGCAATACATCCTCCACCATATCGCGGAGCTTGGGCTCGATTTCTTCATAAACCGCCAGCATCCCGGCATTCACGATACCCATATCCAGACCTGCTTCGATCGAATGGAACAGGAAGGCGGAGTGCATCGCTTCTCGCACCACATTATTTCCGCGGAAGGAGAAAGAAATGTTGCTGATACCTCCACTCACTCTAGCCAAAGGGCAGAGTTTTTTGATTTCTCGCGTGGCTTCGATAAAATCGACAGCATATGTATTGTGTTCCTCAATACCAGTAGCAACAGTAAGCACATTGGGATCGAAAATGATATCCTCGGGAGGAAAATCCAACTTGTCGCGCAATAAGGAATAAGCTCTGGCGCAGATACGAACCTTGTCTTCGCGTGTCGCCGCCTGGCCTTCCTCGTCGAAAGCCATAACGATAACCGCCGCGCCGTACCTGAGAATCAACGACGCTTGCTCCAGAAACTTCTCCTCGCCCTCTTTCAAGCTTATCGAGTTGACCACGCACTTGCCCTGAGCGCATTTCAATCCGGCTTCGATGACCGACCACTTGGAAGAGTCGATCATAATGGGTACACGTGAAATCTCAGGTTCGGAAGCGACTAAGTTGAGAAAGCGAGTCATACAGGCTTCACTGTCAAGCAAACCCTCATCGAAATTCACATCGATGACGTTGGCTCCGTTTTCCACCTGTTGCCTGGCAATGGCTAAAGCCTCCTCGAATTTATCTTCCTTTATCAATCGGCGGAACTTAGGGGAGCCCATCACATTCGTTCGTTCGCCAACCATGAGAAAGGGAGCTTTTTCACCTTCAAGGGTGAAAGGCTCCAACCCACTTAAGCGAAGAGCGGGCACTATTTCCGCGCGCTTACGCGGTGGATACGATTTGGATTTCTCGATGATGGCTGCAATGTGATCAGGGGTCGTCCCACAGCAGCCACCAATTATATTGACGAAACCATTGGAAGCAAAGTCCTCTAGGAATGTCGCAGTGTCTTCCGGCAGCTCATCGTATCCAGTATCGCTCAGTGGATTGGGCAAGCCAGCATTAGGATAACAGGAAATATAGCAGTCAGCGATTTTAGAGAGAGCCTCGATGTAAGGCCGCATTTCCTTCGCGCCCAAAGCGCAATTGATGCCAACACTCAGAGGCTTGGCGTGAGCGACGGAAGCCCAAAATGCTTCGATCGTTTGTCCCGAAAGCGTACGACCCGAGGCATCTGTAATCGTCACGCTAAGCATGACGGGAATCCGCTGACCGTAGCTTTCGAAAAATTCCTCAAGAGCAAAGATGCAGGCTTTCAAATTGAGTGTATCGAAAGTGGTTTCCGGCAACAAAACATCAACGCCGCCTTCAACCAGCTTAACAATCTGCTCTCGATAGGCGTCTTTTAGTTCGTCGAACGTAACCGCTCGGTATTCGGGGCGATTGACGTCAGGCGAAAGTGAAGCGGTTCGGTTGGTCGGTCCTATGGCTCCCGCGACAAAGCAAGCGCGGTCCGGATTCTCGGCAATGAAATGGTCAACGGTTTCCCGAGCTAGGCGAGCTGAGGCCAGGTTTAACGCGTCTACGCAATCCTCCAATTCATAATCGGCTTGAGCAATGCGAGTCGCGCTAAATGTATTCGTTTCGATGATATCGGCTCCAGCTGCTAGGAACGCCTGATGAATTTCGCGGATTATTTCAGGTCGCGTTAGCGTAAGCAGCTCGTTGTTACCTTTGAGGTCTTTGGGATGATCCTCAAAATGCCCTTTACGAAAATCTTCCTCTTGCAGCTTGTGACGCTGAATCATGGTGCCCATGGCGCCATCTAGATAAACAATTCGCTCAGCCAAGAGCTGGCTTAGCTTAGCATAGCTTTCGGTTTCAGGAAGTTCTATGGAAGATCGACTCGACATAATAGGCGTCAAAGAAGGGGCCAAACAAAGCCTCATTGAGAGTCGGCACAATCTTTTCGTAAGGAGAATGCCAAAAATCGGAATAAAACCCAAAGATCAGCAGAACCGAGCCGTATAGAGAATCCCATCGATCCCACATATCGCTCAGAACCAGAGACTCTTAAGTTTCAAGACGGCATAGCGATTTAAGAATACCTTTCCTCCTAGATGAAGTTAAGCTCGACCAAAAAAGCCCCAGCATCCGCTTCAAACGATTTCGCCAAGTTGAAAAGAAACATTGTTCATACTTCAACTAGGGCGGAAGAAAAGCTTTCGGATAGGGATTACGAGTTCATTCGAAAGCTCATTTACGAAGAAACGCGGATTAACCTAGGAGACAGAAAACGAGAGTTAGTCACAGCTCGACTGGGAAAACGACTGAGAGCTACAAACTGTCCCTCATTGAAAGACTATTGCAAAGGTCTGAAAATGAATCCGAAGAGCGGAGAGCTCTATCACCTGATCGATGCCATTTCGACCAACCACACCTTCTTCTTTCGCGAGATCAACCACTTCAAGTTCCTCAACAACCACATTCTTCCCGAATTCGCAAACGGAACCATGGGGCCATCTAAGCAGCTAAAAGTTTGGAGCTGCGCGTGCTCGACGGGAGAAGAGCCCTATTCGGTAGCCATAACGCTTTCGGAGTTCTTCTCCAATCATCAGGATAAAAGCTGGCGTCTTGAATGCAGCGATATTTCTACCCGAGTTTTGGATTTCGCTTCAAAGGGCATCTATGAAAAGGATAAGATTACCCAGGTCCCGCCAGACTGGCAGAAGCGTTACTTCCAAAAGGGCGAAAAAAGCATGGAAGGCTACTTCCGCGTTCATCCTAACTTACAGAAGATGGTCAACTTTCAGCGGCTTAATTTATTCTCAGCCAGCTATCCTTGGACCCGGAAATTCAACATCATTTTCTGTCGCAATGTAATGATCTATTTCGATCGCGAAACCCAAGAAGACCTGGTGGGTAGACTTTCAAGACACCTCGAGCCTGGCGGATACCTCATGATCGGTCATGCCGAGAGCTTGGCTGGAGTGAAGCATCCATACGAAACGATGAAACCAGCCATTTACAGGCTTCCCAAATAGAAAGACAACGGGAAGCAAATTCTAAGCTGTATTTTTCAGATGGGGATCGTGTACTATGCGAAGTCCTGAAAATGGACATGTCAGTCATAGTGCCCACACTTGAAAACGTCCGATTCCGCAAAGCAAACAATGTCCACTTCGCTCAGCGAAGGCCTTTTCAGCCTGACCAAGCAGAAAAGCAACGAGACCATTCTTGAAAACCTCAGCGCTCTGAGCTCGGGCGCGGTTTATCTGATCGAGGCAGGATCCCATCGCCTACTAAGTTTGGATTTCCAGAATTCAAAATTTTTAGGCAGATCCTTCGAGGAGTTATCTGGCGAAAAAACAGCCTGGATGGAACTCATAGTGGAGCCAGATCGAGATGGATACACAACAGCTCTCGATTCACTAGTCGAAGAAGCAGAGAATCTAGATCTTGAATACCGTCTGCACATGAACAAGAGAGGTGATTGGATTCGCGTGAAGGATTCGATCATTCCGATCAAGGATGGAGACGATCAAATACGTGGTTATCTAGGGTGCTTGAAAGATGATTCATTTCGCATTCAAGCGATGGATACGTTGAGCAAGCGGTCTTGGGGCGAGGTTTCCACCCTGATAACTCGCAGGTTTCTCCACGACTTCAACAATACCATCGCCGGGGTGTACTCTCTCAGCGAATTGTATTCAGAACCTGGTTCCAGCGCGGAATCAATGGTCGAAGCAATGGGACACATCCGAGAGAGTTCGGTCAGAGCTCAGAATATCGTGCAAAAGATTCGTTCACTCGGTTCAACCACCGAAGAGGAACTTAGTTTCTACGATATGGAAAAGCTGATCCTGGAACAGGAAGACTATATACTCGCCCTTTTGCCAAAAGGAACCGATCTGCAGTTCGATATGAGTGGCGAATCGCTACCGGCTTGCCTCGACGCAAATCGATTCAAGCAAGCGCTGCTGCACTTAGCGTCAAATGCTCGGGACGCCATAGGAGAAGAATCGCCGCAAGTTACCATTCGTTGCCGTGCGGAAGAGAGCGAAGCCAAGCCCGACCAGAAAATAGCGATCATCGAGTTCATTGATAACGGCAGCGGTATTCGAGAAAAGGATTACTCAAAACTTTTCGAGCCTTTCACAACAACCAAGGACCAAAATCGCCATTCCGGAATGGGCCTGTTCATCGCGAAAAGTTTCGCCGAGGAACTTGGAGGTGAAATCAATATGAGTTCGACCTTTGGAGAGGGTACTAAGGTTTGCATTAAACTGCCGGTGGCGAACTTAGAAGAAACCTTTTCCTCTCCCAAGCCACAAACCGCATCGATTCCCGCGAAAGGAACAAGCAAACCAAAGAAAGCTCCTACCATTCTAATTTACACCTGGGAAGACATAACGCGTCATCCCTTAATCACAGCTATTCGTAATGACGGGTGGCAGTTCCGCATCCATCTCGACTCGAGCCAACTGGTCTTAGACGCCGAGGAAATGAAAACCAAGCTCGACGGCATCCTTATCTTCAAGAGCTCGCTAGACGAAAATGCCGAACCATTGATTAGGGAGCTAGCGGAGAACGAAGACGCTCCTAAAAGAGCGATTATTGCCTTGGGCGAGAGCATTGATGCGATTCCAGAATCGATCCGGTCGTGTTGCGGATTGATTGTTTCGGGCTCATCGAAGCCAAGCGGCTTGCTAAAGAAGCTGAGTAAATTTTACTGTTAGATTCTAAGAATCCTATGCGTAATCCCGAATCGAATTCGCGAAACGTCCTAGTATTGGATGACGACGATATTGTTCTTCTCGCCATTAAGGAAACCCTAGAACGAGAACACTACCAAGTCTCTGCTTTCAACAAACCAAAGGAGGCCATCGACGCCCTGGAAACCCAATCCTACGCGGTTATCATCTCCGATCATCGCATGCCGGACATGACTGGATTGGAGTTCCTGGACTGCTGCAAAGACCGGCAGCCAATTGCATCCCGCATTCTCATTACAGGTGTTTTGACTTTGAATACGGTGGTCGAGGCAGTCAACAGAGGAGAGATTTTTCGATTTGTGGCCAAACCATGGATACGCGAGGAGCTTCTAGCCACAGTTGAAAACGCGGCCCAGCGCTACAACCTTGTAGTGAGCAACGAAAAGCTCCGCTCGGACGCCATGGAGCTCAACGAAAAGCTGGTCCAAGCCAACTCGGAACTGGAGGAAAAGATCTCCTTGCTCGAGGATAGAACAAGTCATTTGGACGAGGCCAACCAGGCTTTGGAAAAGAATTTCAATCATTCCCTTGAGATATGCTTTCGACTCATCGAGGCGTTTCACCCCGTCTTAGGGCAGCAAACCAAAGCGGCTACCTCAATCTGCAAGGAAATCGCCAAGTCAGATCAGTTAAGTGAAAACGAGAAGCAAGTTCTCCAGGTAAGCTCTTGGCTTTACAATCTGGGTCGTATCGGCCTTCCCCGCGACCTGCTCTCCAAATCTCTTAACGATCCTCAAAGCCTAACGGAGCAAGAGGAGGCTTTGATTCAACACTCTCCCGTCTACGGTCAAACGCTCGCAGGCTTTGTCGACTCGCTAGAAGAAGTCGGAGAAACAATCCGAGCGCACCGTGAGCGATTTGATGGCAATGGCTATCCAGACAAGCTGTCGCGAGAAAGCATTCCGGTGCCGGCTAGGCACTTGGCTGTTGCTGTTGGCTATGTGGAAAGCAACTTGCCACGAGACCAGGCATTGGAGGCTATCATTCGCGAATCAGGAAAGTCTTACCATCCCGAAGCAGTAAGGCTCTTCATGAAAAGTTCCAACTTAACCAATCTGCCGAAAAAGGTCAGGGAAGTCACACTAGCGGAACTCGCTCCGGGCATGAAATTGGCCAAAGGAATTTACAGCCCTTCAGGCCTTCTGTTAATTCCTGAAGAACAACACCTTACAGCTGGAATCATTTCCAAGATCATGGAACATGATTACGCTAATCCCATTACTCAGCGCCTGATGGTTTTTCGTTAAGTCAGGTCTCTTTCGCAGAAGCCGCCGCGCCCTGGGAAATCGGCCGAAAAATGGCCTTCTTTTAGTCTTATTTCGACTTAAAGAATCATACCCGCTCGTCGATTTAGGGGGTTACTATACGCGTATAAATCCCACAAATCGAAGGGAGACCCTTTCATGAGCAATGCTACTTTAGAAGACAACGATCCCCAATTATCCTCATTCTCTTCCGGCAAGTTCCTAACCTTCACATTAGCCGAAGAATGCTACGGCGTAGAAGTCCTCAAAATCAGAGAAATCATCCGGATGCAAAAGATCACTCCGGTTCCTCAAATGCCCGTTCACGTTAAGGGCGTCATCAACCTACGGGGAAAAGTAATTCCAGTCGTGGATTTGAGGGTGAAGTTTAATTTGCCGGCAACCGAAGCAACCGAACGCACTTGCATCATTGTGGTGGATGTCGACGGCGGTCAGGGAGTGAACTCGCTACTAGGCCTCGTGGTAGACGCGGTTGAAGAAGTGCTCAACATCGTGGAAAATGAAGTGGAACCATCCCCAGATTTTGGTACCCGCCTAAGCACCGAGTGCTGCCTCGGCATCGCCAGAACGAAAGACAGCGTTAAGACGCTGCTCGATATCGAGAAGGTGGTTTCGAGCGAGTTGAGCGGCGAACTAGCAAATTTCTAGACTCATAAAAGAGTCCTAAAATGAGAGGGAGCTTCGAATTCCCGCTAGCAACCATTTCAGAAGATCATAAGCAACGACCAAACTTCCCACACTAAATCAGAGGCTTCACCAATCCTCCGATACATCAAGGCAGCTTCGCGCCTTGTCCCAAATATTAATGAGCAAAGCCCAATCTAACTGCACATGAGCGGTTCTCCATCCCTCCCAACATTTTTCTCTCAGAAAGTCGTCGTTGGTGTCGGCGATGTCGCCGTTTCTAACAATCCGAACGTCGTCATTAGCACCTTCGCTCTCGGCTCATGTGTAGGTATAGTGGTTTACGATAGCGCCATGAAAGTCGGCGGCTTGATCCACATCATGCTCCCAGACTCCAGCCTTTCGCCAGACAAAGCTCAAAAGCAGCCCGCCATGTTCGCAGATACAGGCATCCCGCTCATGTTTCGCAACTTAATGGGGCTGAAAGCAGAGCGAAGCCGAATGAAGGCTTTTGTCGGAGGAGGAGCCTCGGTCATCAGTGGCTCGGACATGTTTAAAATCGGCGAACGCAACATAGCTGCCGTCAAAAAGATCATCAACACCATAGGCATATCAGTAGTGAAAGCCGATCTGGGAGGGGTAAACAACCGGACGGTTCACCTAAATGTCGGAACAGGCGAAGTCAGCCTCAAAACTCCACTCGGAAACTCCAAATTCAGCCTGGCATGAAAATAACCGAACTCATCGAGAACACGGACACTTTGCCACCCGCTCCGGAAGTGCTTCCCAAGCTGGTCGAGATTATGAAAGATCCGGACACCGACTCGGCGGATATCGTCGATCTAATTCAAACCGATCCAGCTGTAATGGCAGGCGTTCTTAGGTTAAGCAACAGCGGCGCTTACTCTCCAACATCACCCGTTACCGACCTAAACGACGCGGTAGCCATGCTTGGCGTCAAGGAAGTCTATCGAATCGTAAATCTGGTAACCAGCGGGGAATATCTCGACGGAGCCTTGCCAAGCATGGACATCCGCAAAGGCGGGCTCTGGGAACACAGTTTGGCCGTCGCGTTGATTATGGATATCATCGCGAAGGACGTGACAGAATTGGAGGGCCTGCCCTACACCTTGGGTCTCCTACACGACATAGGAAAGATTCTGCTCCATCACGGATGTGGCGAGAAGTACACCGACGTGTTCAAAATCGTGGAAACCGAACGCATGAGCATAGAAAAAGCTGAGGACAAAGCCCTCGGATTCGATCACGCCGCCGCAGGAGCCACGATTCTCGAACAATGGAATTTCCCAGAAGAAGTCTGCATTCCAATTCGCTATCAATACCATCCGAATGAAGCTCCTAAGTACAAGGAGTTGGCTGGAGCGATACACGTAGCCAATTGGGCCGCTGCCGTAATCGGCTGCAACGATGGTCGCGATGCCTGGGCTCTCGAAATGGATTCCAGCATGTTTAGCATCGACGAGGCTACGTTGGAAATGGCCATTATCGAAGCCAAGATTAAATTGGAGAAGGCGAAAAAGGCCATCGAGAACAATTAGCCGTTCGCTAAGTCCGAAAATATCTAGCTTCAGGACCTCATTAAGGAGGGTCATTGCTAGGCGATTTCCGCTAAAGAGGCAACGGCCACAGTCGATTCTCTAAATGAGCAATTTGTTTCAAAGGTCTTCATTAATGCCCGATTACGAAAAACTGCTTCAAGCTTCCCTGCCTGAAGCCCTAGACGCGGCCGTCGAATCCATCAATTTCACGTACGATAGCGCCGACGCTCTTCTGCAAGCAGAGGTTTCTCTCATCGAGGACCTTAACTACACTGTCTTCGCCTACTTTAATCGGGACGACGTCTTTTATGTGAACAAGGCTGGAAGACGATTGCTGCAAATTAGGGAAAGTCTTTTCGAAACGCCCCGAGCCAAGCCGGCCCCCATATTCTGGCTGGAAGAAGACAATCACCGCATCAACGACGATCGCGATGTGATCGAGAGCTGCCGACCTAAG
This sequence comes from Opitutaceae bacterium, assembly GCA_028281165.1. Lineage (GTDB taxonomy): Bacteria > Verrucomicrobiota > Verrucomicrobiia > Opitutales > Opitutaceae > JANQRT01. The sequence continues at coordinate 80,533 of JANQKI010000013.1, forward strand.
CACCACGTAAACGAACTCGTAACACTGTCCTGGGGAAAGACATGGCTGCGCGGATCGAAATATCCAGTCCGTTCGAGCATGGGCGTCCCCTTAGCCATACTTTTCGCCGGTCGCGAAATGACGGCGTCGGAACAGATTAGGCGCGTCGTAACGAGGTTTGAAAGAAGCCATAACGAATTTGGAGATAACTAGTATGAAGAAGAACGTCCTATTGGTGGAAGATGATCCAGCCTTACGCATGGTCATGCGGGAGGTCCTCAAAGACGAGTTTGAAATCGACGAAGCTGATAACGGAGACGAGGGTATTCAAAAGGGAATCGGCCTGGATACGGATCTCATCATTTTAGATTATCACTTGCCGAAAAAGGATGGCCTGGAAGTCATTGCCGCGGTCAAGAAGGAGCATCCCGAAATCCCTGTCATCGTTTTGACAGGCTACCTCAACCCGGAATCGGAAGCCCAATTCAATCGCCTGGGAGCGAGCCGTATTTTTCCCAAGCCATTTAATTACAAGGCTCTGATGGATGCGGTTAAGGAACTAATCGCTAGCAAATCTCAATACAGCTTCCCTACCGATCAATCTGGCTTTGCAGGACCAAGCTGCCAATCGGAAGCCGAATTATTAAGCTATAGCTTGAATGCTCTTTCAGGCATCGCAGAGAAACTCGAGTTTCTCCAAACCATCACCGAGAAATACTGGATCGAACCGAATGACGTTAACACCATTCGAGAAACAACACGGTGTATGGATGCGGAACTACGAAAGTTCTACGGCAAGATGAACAACACCATTTTCGAAAACGGCGACCTTAACGCTCCAATCATTCAAGCCGCAAGCAAGCCCTGTCTTTCGGGAAAGAACTAGGGAGAACGCATTTGTAACATCGCTGTTAAAGCCTGATTCGCTCAAAGAAAACGTCCCAAGAAATCCACCTGGCTTCCGATTTAAATAACGCAAAGAATAGCGCCCAACCACAGGGCTCCCATCACTCGCTTTTGGAAAATGAAAATTTTAATCGTAGACGACGATCCCGCCATTCGGCTTCTTCTATTCACCGTTTTTGGTGAAGAACACGATGTATCGGTTCTCTGCGATGGCCATAATGCGGTATCAGTCTTGTCGGATCCGAATCATCAATTCGATGTTGTGATTCTCGATCTGAAAATGCCTCGCCTCTCCGGAGAGATGGTTCTCGAATTCCTCTCAGGCTGGCAGAACATAAAGACGAAGTTCATCATCGTATCAGGATTCTACGACGAAGCTCAGCACTTCAAGTATCCCAACTTGGTGGCCACCCTTTCAAAGCCTTTCAACATCAAGGAGCTTGTGAGCCTAGTGGAATCGACCGCTGAAAGCGGCGCGGCAGCAGCGGCAAGCTAAAATCGACCAAAGCAGATTTCGTCTAAGCGGCATGGATACAGTCCTTGTCGCTTTTCCATTTTTCGACTTGTCAATTCGTGGATTCCTTGAGCTATGGATTCACCAAAGTTCGAGAGGTATGAAATACAGCTGCCAACATTCCATTCCGAGCGAAGAATACGCGCTCTCAAAACTGAAAAACGAGTACCGTGGAATAGACTTCCAAAGATGCCAGTTCTGGGCTCGCGGCCTAAACGACACCTACTTTCTTTTCGATGGCGACGAAAAACGCTACGTCTTCAGACTATATCGACGGAAATGGCGCACGTCACAGGAAATAGAATACGAACTCGAACTCCTTGATAAACTCTGGAAGAAAGGTCTCTCCATCTCTCATCCTTACTCGAACTCGAAAGGAAAATTTTCATTTGGCATCAAAGCTCCGGAAGGCCTGAGAACAGGAGCCCTCTTCACCGACGCTCCCGGAACCGAACCTAATTACACGCCATCGATAAGCCGAAAATATGGCCGTATCGCAGCTCAGATACACAAGGAAACGGATAGACTAGCCCTAAAGGGGACGCGACGCGACATCGATGAGAACCAGCTTTTCTACAAGCCAATGGAGTATGTGGAGCCGATGCTAAGGCTTCGATTGAAAGACCTGGATTTTATACGAACAACTGGCGATGTATTAGCGCAGCAAGTCACTGATTCGCTCGAGAAAAAGAGGCCGGTATGGGGATTTTGTCATGGCGATCACCATGATGGCAATGCCCACGTGGATAGTTCGGGAAACCTGACGCTTTTCGATTTCGACCTCGCAGGGAACGGTTGGAGATCATACGACGTTGCTGTCTTCCTGTGGCGACAACGAATTGTTCATCGCCAAAACCCAAAGGCCAAACGAAAAGCGACGCGAAATTGGAACGGCTTTCTGGAAGGCTACCACGAAATTCGCTCGCTTGCCAAAAAGGAATTAGAAATGATTCCTGTATTTGTCTTTTTAAGACATGTCTTTATCCTTGGAATGCATGCTCAAGGAGGAAATGTTTGGGGTAGAAATTGGCTGTCAAAACGATACTACGACAACCATATCGACTTCATGCGCGAAATCGCGAAAAGCAATAGTTGGATTTAGAAAGTATCCAAATAATCAGGACGAAGCGTATTTCGCGTACGTTTTGGCAACCTGACCCGGGGCAACGTTTGAATAGACTTCCTTCATCTTGGGAGGCAAGGAAGCTTTGAGCAGCAGACGCTCGTTCTCCCGATCGAGCATCATAAGCTTCATTATCTGATCGCGAGCCTCAGTCACTAGGGTTCCCAAATGAGACGGGAAAGCCGATGGATTCTCGTTGACCTTTTGCAGCAGTTGAAGCCCTTTATCAAGCACGGGCAGAAATTCGCGCTTCTTGAGCAGAAAGGCCTCATCAGGAGGCGAATTAGTCGAGCGCATCACTCGGCCTTCCTCCAAGAGAAGATCATGCAAATCCGAGCACAATCGAATGTGCTCTCTTAATACAGCTTCAACTTGGCTAGCTTCCATGGGGACAGGAACGGAATCTTATCTCGTTTTCAGAAAATGCAAACGAGCAATAAGATCGTCCTCCCACTCCAAGTGATCAAGCCTCCATTTTGCCATCTGACGCAAGGAAACCAATGAGCTTCCTAGCTCCTCGTCACTCAAAACGGGGCCTTCAGAAGGATTCACGATTTCCTTGTAGGATTTGATGGCCATCTGAGGCAGTCCGAGGCGTTCATAGCAAAGTCCGATTTGATGAATCGCTGGCCAGCGCCATGAGGGAGCATCGTTGTACTTTGCAAGGTGCTGATAGATCGTTAGAGCGCTCCGGAAATCGCCAGTTTGATAAAATTCATTAGCAAGCTCATTACCCGTACGTTGCTTCCAGTAGTCCGAGATCTCGGGATCAGCTGTCTCAGGGCTAGACTGCCTTTGAAGAATGTCGATCACCTCGCGTAAAGCCTCTGGTTTCCGATTCAGCTTCTCATAAGACTTGGCCAAAAGATACCTTATCTCCGAAGCGTTCGGCACATCCGGATAGTGATCTAGGAATAATTTAAGTTGAGTGACGGCTTGTTGAAATTTGCCGATCTCAAACAGCAGGTAGCAAATATG
>JANQKI010000102.1 GCA_028281165.1 Opitutaceae bacterium
TCGACTTCGATTCGGTAATCGGAATGAAAGAGACGCGTAATACCCACACTGGTTCTGGCCGGTTTATGGGGATTCGACTTGGTGCCGAAGAATTGAGTGAAGGCTTGGTTCCAGCCAGCGAAATCGGGCTCTGGATCAGCCACGATGTAGGCTCTTACGTTAACCACGTCTCTCAATGTGAGGCCGACTTCCGCTAGATCTTGAGACAGTGCGCTTAAAACAGAGCAGGCCTGCTGATAAGTATCGCCATATCTATTTTCAGGGCTCGATCGAGCGATTTCTTGCATGCGAGGACTGGCCGTAACTCCCCATGTGAAGAAGTATTCGGCACCGGGCTCCACCGCGACCACATCAGAGAAGGGAGCCTTGCCTCTATCGTAAACCTGGAAATTATCGTTGGTTCCACGTCCTAGGAAATGCAATACGACATACAAGACTACTGCTCCGCAGAATAGGCTAGCGACGATTCCGATGCGATGCTGAGGCAAGATTTTCATGGTTCGTTTCCCGTTATCTAGCCGCAGCCTCGGTTGCGTAGGCCTCTTGACCGTGTTCGGAAATGTCCAATCCTTCGCTCTCGTCCTCTTCCGAGACGCGAACCTCCAAAGTAAGCTTGATTGTAGTAAATACGATGAAGGCGAAGGCAAATGCGAATAAAGCGTAAGACATGGCGCCGATGAATTGCCAAAGAAACTGAGCTTCTCCGAAAATACCGACGGCCAGCGTGCCCCAAATGCCACAAACGCCGTGTACTGAAATAGCCCCTACAGGGTCGTCGATTTTCATTCTATCAAAAAATAGGATGGCGAATACAACGAGAACACCGGAAATAGCCCCTACAATCAAGGCCGATCCCGGCAGCATGGAATCCGCTCCTGCCGTTATTCCAACCAGGCCGGCAAGAACTCCATTCAAGGCCATGGAGATGTCGGGCATCCGCAATGATGTCTGAGTGGCGATCATCGCTGCTAAGCAGCCTCCCGCTCCAGCTAGCGCTGTATTCGTGATAACAAGACCGATCATTTCGGGATGAGCGCTGAGTACCGAGCCGCCGTTAAAGCCGAACCATCCAAACCAGAGCAGGAAAACGCCGACAGCGGCCAGCGGCATGCTGTGTCCCAGGATAGGTTTAATCTCTCCGTTGGGCCCATATTTGCCTTTGCGAGGACCCAAAATCAACACGCAGGCCAGAGCCGCGAATCCTCCAAAAGCGTGCACAATGGAAGAGCCTGCAAAGTCGTGGAAACCGTGACGATCCAGCCAGCCGCCTCCCCATTCCCAAGAGCCTGCGATAGGGTAGGCGAATCCCACGATGAATATGGTGAAGATCATGAAGCTGCTTAGCTTTACGCGTTCCGCGACTGCTCCCGAAACAATGGTCGCTGCCGTGGCCGCGAACATGCCTTGGAAAATGAAATTACTCCACCAGGTGTAATTGCCGTATTTGGCGCTCATTAGATCCAGATAGTCATCGGCTTGGACATCAATCCAGAATCCTAATCGAAGAAAGCCATTGAATTCGAATCCCGGATACATGGTCCTAAATCCGAAGAGGGCGAATAGGATCAAGCCAGAACTGATAACAAACAGATTCTTGAAAAGGAT
>JANQKI010000169.1 GCA_028281165.1 Opitutaceae bacterium
CTGAAGTTGAACTCCTGCTGAACCCAGGCGTCAACCGCTTGGCCGCCTTTGCGGGCGGCTCGGAAATGCCATCTTTTGAGCGCTCGACGGGTGATGTCATTGAGTTCTGGATTCGAAGAATCGAGAATGAAAATGTTGTCGGCCTTGCCATTGCTCTTGATTGTGTAGAGCACCATGATTTGGGCTTTCTCCTTTCTGAGATCAAAGGGCAGATCGGGAAACGGCGTCAGTAACGGACGTGGAGCCACGTCAAGCTGATGGCTTTCGTAGATGACGAATTTGCTCGTATCCGCCATAGCGGGTTTCATGGCTTGGAAATTCGTCTCTGCCGCCAGGTCGATGTCAAAGGCCGCGCGAATGTCGGGTTCCCAATCGAGCTGTAGATTATCAAGAGTAAGCTCTATGCTCTCGGTTGGGTCTTCGAAGTCGAAATCGAAGGAAGGAACTTCCGATTCCGATTCCGGCAATGGCTGGGGCGATTGAGGAGATTGAGCGGGAGGCGGGATGTGGAAGACTGACTCGACAGTCTCTTCCTCCAGACTCGATCTGATAGATCCTATGTGCGATGTTGCTAAGGGAAGCAGTAGCAACGCAGTGATCCCGATAGCTATGAAAAAGCTCAATCCTGAACCGCGACTTTTTTCGTATTCATTTTGTAGGGACAATTTTCTTAGCTGGTTGAGATCTCGCCATAGCCTCTAGGCTAACGACATCTTCGCAGCCTATCTAGCCTCTACGGTAGGCTTTGAAGAAGGTCGAAAATCTCTACGTCCCGACTGAAATCTTTGCAAGGTTAAACGAAGTTGTAAACAGTTGAGGCGATGCTACTTAGGTTGCCTCAATACGAGCCTTCGCCATTCTATCGATCGAGCAGAGAAGGCGTTTCCGCCTCTTTCTCGGACGCGTTCTCGCTGGATAAGCTGTTGCTTTTTATGATCTTAGCGTACTCCCTGGCGGAACGTTTAGGGATGCGCTCCAGCGTTTCATAGTCGATGTGAACGAGACCGAAGCGTTGCGAATAACCAAAGGCCCATTCGAAGTTGTCCAAAAACGACCAATAGAAATATCCCATGAATGGCAGCTTTTCATTCAGCCCGCGTTCCACTCCCTTGAGATAGGATTTAATGAATTCAACGCGTTGGGTGTCGTCTACAAAACCTGTCTCGTCTGGAATTTCGACAGCCGGCATGCCGTTTTCAGTGATGACGATTGGCAGTTTATAGCGTTCATAGAAGAATCGGCCGCCCCAGTAGAGAATGTCTGGCGTGATATCCCATCCCATCGAATTTACCGGACTGCCTTGAGGCGGACACACAATTTTGTATCCATTTTTAGGATCGGTTTCCACAGTCCTGCCATGATAGATATTCGCCCCGAAGAAGTCCAATGGCTGATTTATGGTCTCCAGATCGCTCTCGGTGAAATTAGGAAGAAAGCCATCGTAGGCCTTGATTCCAGATTCTGGATACTTGCCGAAGAAAATGGGATCCATCCACCAAGCGCTGTTCCATAGTGTGCGCTGCAGAGCTATGGGAGAGTGGTTTTCCGGCGCATTGACGGCGAAAGTGGCCATTTTAGCGGCTTCGATATCCGCCACGCTTTCAGTTTTGGGTTGCGAACAAATGCCAACAGGGGACGCTCCAATCAGAGGCTCAGAAGCCGCTTCTTCCCTGATGGCCTTAACGGATCGACCGTGAGCGAGGAGAGCGTGATGGCCTGCCTGCAAGTTTTCCGCCAAAGAGAGTTTCCAGCCCGGAGCGTGCTCGCCACTCGCATATCC
>JANQKI010000184.1 GCA_028281165.1 Opitutaceae bacterium
AGTCATCCTCTCACCGTTTGAAAAGAGGCGAAAGCCTTCCTTGTCTCGCTTATCTAAGCCGAGTTCGTCCAAGAGAGCATTCGCCGTGTCGGGATCAAACTCCGTGTAAAGTTTCGCATAGGTCTCATTATGAAACTCTGAATCTTCTCCAGGAGCTAGTTGCGAAGGCTCGCCAATGCCATAATACTCCGAGTCGATGATTCTTTGCCGGTTAATGGCTAGGGAGAGAGCTTTTCGGAAACGCTTATCATTCAGCAAATCCCAACGCTCTTGGCCGGCAGGATCGTCCGCATCGATGCGACGATCCATGTTCGGGAAAAGCGCCCATATCGATCGTGTAGCTGAAAACCAATGATAAACGTCGTAGTCCCCTTTGTCGCGATTCGCCATGAGCAGCGAGTAGTTGTCAAAGGTGAGATGCCTTGCTTGCATTGAAATGCGGCCTTGAGCAGCGCTGTTAACAAGCTGCTTCTTCGGCTGAATCTCAAACATTACCCGATCGATATAAGGCAGCTGGTTTCCTTCCGTATCCACGACCCAGTAATAGGGATTGCGGACGAAGTTAAACGGAGGATTGGCTTTTTCGACGCGATAGATCCAAGGCGTTATTTGCGGTCGCTCTGGATTTAGCGCCAATCGCAATTGCATGTATAAGGCTCGCGGCGTGGGGAGCTTGTAGGCCTTCATATATTCGGCTATCTTTTCCTCGTCTCCAAGCTCTGGATGAAACTGCTCCATGTAGTGCTTAGGCTCCGCGTACCAATTTTCCACGGCCGCTCGAGCCAGGAAGAGCGGGTTGCTCAGAGGAAACCGATACTCGACAGTATAGTCGTCAACCTTCACCACCTCGCCCGGCTGGCCATTGATCCTCAGCCACTGTGGAGCTCGCTTGTTGAAGTAAAGGTGGTGATCGCGAAAATAGTATACGAGATCGTCAGCAGTGAACGGATGACCATCTGACCACTTCATTCCTTTACGAAGGTGGAACCGCCAGACTTTGTAGTCGTCGGAATGCTCCCAGCCTTTGGCTACGTGCGCAACGATTGGATAGCCATGCGGCGACCAGCGAACCAATGAGCGAGCCGGCAGCCTCCAATCGATGACATTAATGTCCTGCATCGAAACCGCGACCCGCAGCCAAGTGCCTCCGTACTCGCCGATGCCGTCAACGCCCTCCAGAACCGCTGGTTCGGGCCCTACTCGCTCGTCAACAGGTGGTAGTTTCCCTTCCTCGACCAAAGCCGCCAAAGATGGAGCCTCGCCCTTTGGATACCACGCTCCTGATTCCGCCTCGGAGTAATCAACTTCACGATAAATCGTAGGAAGGTTTTCCGAATCGATCCCAACGTCTCTCAGCTGTTCAAGCTCTTCAAGCCGTTCAGCGGAAATGTTAATCTCTCCCGAAAGATCGCTTGGCCTCAGCCATGAATTCATGAGCAGCCCTGCCAAAAGAAAGACCAGACAAACCAAAAGCAGCTGACCAGGAAGCGACAGGAAGCGTTTGGCCTTTTCGGGGAGGAGCAAATTCATCAACGGCGAATCAATACGAATTACAGGGCGACACCGCAAGAAAAGCTTCAGTCCGCTCAAGGGTCCCTCTCAATGAAAAAATCAGTCCGAAGGGACCTGCGATCGAATAGCCGCGTTAAGAAAATTGAAGCGTTTCGAAGTATTTGATAAATGGATATGGCTTCTCAAGGAAAACCATATGCGTCTGGGCACCAAACAAAATCAGGGCTATTGAAGCGTCTTAAAGGCTTTGAGACGTCTCGCTAGCGCTAAGCTCTGACACAATACGCTTCTGCAGCGTTTTCGCCAACTCAAGTGGATAGCCTTCAACAGATTGCTGAACGAGTTCCGAACTCTTCATTAAATCTCCCTCACGGTAAGCTGCGAAAGCCAAATTATAGAGAAGCTTGGACTTTTTCTGATCTTTAGATTCCTCTTGAAGGAGACGCTGCCAAATGGTCTTTGCGGAATTCCAATTCTCGTTCATCGCATACCGCCCAGCTCTTCGAAGCTCGTCCCTGAAAGGTCCATGACTGTCCGTGAAAACGAGTCCTCCCAGAGGTGTCCCTGTTTGAAAAATTCCCTTAGCCAGAGCTGCAAAGCATCTTCCAAGAACGAGTTGGGCTTGAAGCGCTAATTGAGCGTCGCAATGGATAGGATCTCTGAATTCCTCGATATTCGATGACCGGTATTCCGATTCGTCGATAACCTCTCCGCTTATCCCATCGTATACCCTGAATGCGCATCGAACTGTCGTTTTGGTCGTTTTAATGGTTCTTAGCTCGAAATAAACTCTATTGCCCGCGCCGTTGATTGGCCGGCCTCGAGTCTCTTCAATCAAAGACTCTTCTAACGACACGGTCTCTAAAGACAGCAAGACGTCGACGTCGTTTTTGTCAGCAAGGGCTTGTACTTCCATAGGTGGCATGGCTTCAGGCTTGATTATCGGAAGACTCTGTCCTACTCCACTCGAAAGCGGGCCGCCAAGATAGCGAAAATCGAGCTGATCAAATGGACTTAGTAGTTTTGAAGTGAATACACTAGCAAATTTAATAGTTAGATCTTCAGTCTCGGAATCGATCAGGTGAGTGAGTTTTAGGCGCGATTTCCTCAACTCCAATTCTCTTGAGCATTGTGTCGCCTCGTCATTTACCGAACTCGAGAAAAGGTCGTAGCCAAAGTTATGACGGTCCACTAGCAGAACACGTTGGGCGTCAGTTGGGATTCCCAAACTACGGGACTGCTCTTCAACTTCCTGAGTTGTTCGACAGCCACCAATAAAGGAAGCGGATAGCGGCAAAAATAACGCCAAAGCGTGAGCCTGCATTGTTTAATTTGATGATTTCAAGTCATGAGCTCTCAAGATAATTGAAGGCCAATTGCGTAACAATCGCGTAACCTCAAAATAAAATTTTCATTAAGGAGCTGGAGCCAGCTTAGTCCTAATAGGACAGATTTAGAAGGGCATAGTCAAAAATTTGCCGCTCGAAATTGGACTATATTCTTGTATCAATATTTCTAATATAACTGTGGTTCTTGATAAGGAAAATCAACATTAAGACCCAACGGGGTTGGTTGCGCGAGATCGTAACCTCTTTAGATATGGACATATTCCAAGGGTAGTCACAGCTTCCATGAGAATTTCAGCCACGATATGAACCTAGAAACGCGTCGAACCTTCATTAAGTCAGCCGCTGTCGCGGCCGGATTTATCGGTCTTAGAACCCATTCTCTTGCAGCTGCTAAATCGCCTGGACATCCTGCTTCCGGAGCGAATTCAAAGGCTGATGGGTACGGTCCACTGTTGAAAGACCCGCAGGGTCTTATGAGACTGCCAAAGAATTTTTCCTACAAAATCATCTCCAAGACCGGCGAAAGGATGGACGATGGTTTTTATGTTCCAGGAGGTCAGGACGGTATGGGAGCATTCGCGGCTCCGGACGGAAAGACCTTGCTGATTCGCAACCACGAACTAAGCCCAGGAGCGGAAAAGGATGGTCCTCACGCTGGGAAAAAGGATTTGTGGCAAAAACTGCAATCGAACCTATACGACCCCGCCCGTGGCAAAGACATGTGTCTTGGCGGAACCACTACACTGGTTTACGATACGCATGAGCAAAAGCTGATTCAGCACTCGATGAGTTTGGCCGGAACGATGCGTAATTGCGCAGGAGGAGTAACCCCTTGGGGCTCATGGATAACGTGCGAAGAAACAACCAATCGAGCAGATGAGGATTTCGAACTGGATCATGGATACAATTTCGAGGTATCCGCTAACTCCAAAATGGGATTCGCTTCTCCCGTCGCTCTAAAAGAAATGGGGCGTTTCAATCACGAGGCGGTAGCCGTCGATCCCGCTAGCGGCATTGTCTACCAGACTGAAGATAGACATGACGGTCTCATCTACCGCTATATTCCAAACGTAAGGGGACGACTTGAAAAAGGAGGTCGCCTTCAAGCCCTGGCTATCCAGGGCGGCAAATCAAAGGATACCCGCAACTGGCCTGAAGATAACCTACCGGCTTTTCCCATTGGCGAAAGAGTCAGAGCGCAATGGATCGACCTTACCGATATCGAGTCTCCTGAGGATGATTTAAGGTATCAAGGTTTCGACGCAGGAGCAGCTCGATTCGCCCGCGGCGAAGGTATGATCTACGGAAATGGGGAGATTTACTTCGCTTGCACAAATGGCGGCTCTAAGAAGCTGGGCCAAATCTTTCGGTATAAGCCCAGCGAATACGAAGGCATGTCGAGCGAAGCGAAACAGCCAGGTGAACTTGAGCTTTTCATCGAAAGCCACGATTCCGAGCTTCTCAAGAGCTGCGATAACCTTACGATCGCCCCATGGGGTGACGTTGTCATTTGCGAGGACGATGGCGAAAGCAGCGCGGTCGTGGGCGTCACTCGAGAAGGGAAGTTATACCACATCGCCCACGTTGACTATGAAAGCGAATTGGCAGGCCCTTGCTTTTCGCCAGATGGCACTACCCTTTTCGTCAACATCCAGTGGAACCCAGGCTTGACTCTAGCGATTACGGGACCTTGGCGCGAGCGAATAGGCTAAATCGATTCCCAGCAACGATCACCCCACCCTACCAAGAGACTGTTCAAATGGGACTCGACGGTGAGGGTTGCTTGTAGGAGCGGCTTTATGCCGCGATGAAAATTTCCTAAGATATTTTCTAGATCTCGTATCGCGGGATAAACCCGCTCCTACATTAATTGCTTAAAAGTCTCTAAGAATTCCTACCGATCTTTTCTAGAATCGACTCCACCATGGCCTGACTACCTGAAACGTAGCCAATAGGCGGCGCTGTCACATCGAATTGATTGAGTGGGAAAGGATTTGTATCGAAATAAACCGTACAACCTCCCGCTGCTTCCATCATAGCTAGGCCGGCAGCTATATCCCAACTGTTCACCTTAAAGGCGACAACGCCGTCCGTAATTCCTATAGCCGCGTAGCCCATATGGATAGCGCTACTGCCGTAGCAGCGAATCTTAAAGTGCTTTTGCAGTTCCGCATTGCAAGCGATGCTTTCCTTTTTGGAAGTCGTTTGCGTCGTAACCAAACTTTGGTCCCAAGGAAGATCCCAGGAAGGCCGAATCAAGTCCTTGTTAATGAAAACGCCTTTACCAGGCCCACCGTGCAGTACGCTTCTTAAGCCGTAGTCATAAATGTATCCGTAAATAGGAACGCCATGTTCTAGAAGAGCTAAAGAAATCGAGCAGTTAGGCAGCCCTCTAGCGAAATTATTAGTTCCATCAATAGGATCGATCAGCCAAGAAAAACGACTAAACCTTTCCACTACGCCTGCCTCGTGATCGAGTTCTTCGCTAAAAAATTGATCTTCCGGAAAGAGGGACAGCAAGGCATCTCGAAAGGCATCGGAAATAGCGTGGTCGGCCTCTGTCACTCGTGAACCATCGTACTTCCAATCGCTTTCGACGCGTCCTAAGTATTTTTGGAAGACTGGAATTTGCTCATCAACAATTCTACCAGCGTATTGTATCCGGTTTTCAACTTCAGAATTCATATATGTCAAAAAGAGGAGCGGCTGAAAACCGCTCCTTGATGAGAAATTGCAAGTATCAGCGACCCAAAGCCCAAATGGCCTTACACTTCTCTAGAGCGCGTTTAAAGGCATCCGGAGTAATCGCCTGTTTCGGATCGTCGCCCAGACCTTTGCTGGGCTCGATATGAGACTCTATGCATAATCCATCGGCTCCATAGGCAACTGACGCCATGGAGCATGATTCCACGTAAGTCGCTCTCCCAACCGAGTGCGAGGGATCAACTACGACAGGAGCCCACGTTTTCTCTTTCAATAGTGGTGTTATGCATTCGTCGGGATGATTACGATAGCCTTCGAGGCCAGGCAAAGTTCCGCGAGGGCAAAGCATGACATTAGGATTGCCGAAATTGACGATATACTCGGCCGCTGAAATAAATTCGTCGACAGGGCCCATGTGTCTCCCTCGCTTCAGCAGAACGACGGTATTTCTTCCGGCAACTTCTTTGCCGACTTCACGTAGCAGAGAATAATTCAGAGCATTCCGCGTTCCAATCTGTAGCATATCCACTCCGGTCTCCACGGCGAGCCGCAGGTGCATCTCATCCATCACTTCCGTGTTCACTGGCAAACCCGTCCGTCTAGAACCCTCCATCAGAATTTCAAGGGATTTGCCATCACCTTGGAATGAATACGGGTTCGTACGCGGCTTCCAGACCCCCCCGCGTAACGCGTGAGCGCCTGCTTCTTTCAAAGCCTCCGCGGTTTCGTAGAAGTAGTTTGGATTTTTCGGATCGATCGTACAGGGACCGGCTATAAAGAGCAGATCCTTGCCCAACGTAACGCCACCGAACTCCACTTCGTGATTCTTCAATTCGGAGCGAATATCCAGGAGCTTGTGTGGCGATTGAATCGTATCGACACGATCGATATAGCTCAGGCCTTCGATACGTTTAATCAGCAGGTCATGTCTTTCATCGCCTAGGATAGCGTAAATGTTCTGCACCGCTCCTTCAATTACCTGAATACGGCAGTCAAAATCTTCAACGATTTCAGTGACTTCCTTCAATTGCGCATCGGTGAGCTTAGGGGCTTTGGGAATGATCATATGCGGAAAAGAGATAGAGGAATTATCAGGCGAAGCGACTTAAAAGAAACGAATTTCAAGTGTCGGGTTCTTGATGATTGGCAAATGTTTAAGGCCTCTGGCGGAAGGCATCCACGATATGGACAGCAATGCCTATCCAAATTAAGAAGAAGGCGATCAATTTTCCTGTCCCGAAAGGCTCACTATAAATAAACACTGCGACCAAAAGCGTTACGGTCGGTCCTAGGTACTGAGCCATACTTAAAGTGAGCAGCGAGACACGCCGAGCTCCGAAACCATAGGAAAGCATCGGAATCGAAACGACAATGCCAGTCGAATAAAGAAGAGCGTCCAGAGAAGCATCGCCTGAACCCAGAGCGATACCCGTTCGTTGCCAGGCGACTACCAAGAAGATTAGGGAAAGCGGGGCAAGAAAGGTTCCTTCAGCAGCAAGGCTACAATGGGCGCTCACAGGATTCCTGTTCTTGAACAATCCATAGCATCCCCAACTTCCAGCAATGATCACTGCGGGGAGAGGAACGTTTCCCTTTAGTAGAAACTGTACAGTTGTTCCGAATGCGACGAGTCCTACCGCTGTCCATTGCAGAACATTCAGTCGGTCCTTACCGAAAAGCTGTCCCAAAGCAATGGTTACAAAAGGGCTCAAATAGTAGCCAAGACTGGCGTCTAAAATACGATCATTGATGATCGCCCAAACAAAGGTGTACCAATTGATACCAAGAAAAAGAGCCGAGCCAAATTGAAACAAGGCTCCGCGAAACGAACTCATTTCCTTCCGATAGATACGAAACTCGTTTCGGAGTCCCACTAGAACGAAAGCTACTAACGTTGCCCCAATCACGCGATAGGCCAAAAGCTCCATAGCATCGACCTCCTCCATTAATTTCCAATAAATAGGAATGAGGCCCCAAACCAGGAAACTGAAAATAACGGCTACAAGGCCCATCATGAAATCGATTGCTTATTTCTAGTACAACGGTAGGCATAGACATTGACGCCTCCGGTACCAGCTCAAATGCCTTCAGAGCCAACTCTTCTTCCTCATCGATTATCGAGAATCCCGAATTCGAATCTGGCGATTTTCGAACTTCCCTCGCAGGTGAAAATAGTTCTGCCAGACGATCTCGCTCAAATAACGCCCTACGTTATTGCCGAGCAGGGCGACTGGTTTGAGGAAGAAATTCGTTTCGTTCGCCATTATCTAAAACCAGGTATGAGAATTTTGGATATCGGAGCTAATTTCGGGACGTATTCTCTAACCGCAGCTCGTTGCGTTGGTGAAAATGGCAAGGTCTGGTCTCTAGAACCAATACCTTCGGTCGGCGAACTGTTGAGAAAAAGCGTGTTGGAAAATGAATACGAAAACGTATCGGTCCATCAACTGGCCTTATCAAACTCTGATGGAGTTGTTCGTTTCAATGTCTCCAGCAATACGGAATTAAGCGCTATTGCCAGCGAATCAGATGCTGCTTCGACCATCGAAGTCGAAACGCGATCCCTCGATTCTTTCGCGAAAAAGGAAAATCTATCGAAAATCGATTTTCTCAAACTCGATGCGGAGGGGGTCGAGGTAGACATTATCAAAAATGGCCAGAAATTCCTCACCGAAGAATCTCCTCTCGCCCTTCTGGAAATTAAAAAAGACAATGAACACGACCTCGCTGCCTTTAGAGAAATCAAAGCTCTTGGCTATCAGGGCTACCTACTCCTCCCCGAACATCGATTGCTGGTTCCAGTAGACGAAAATGATAATTTGGATACGTTTTGGCTGAACTTGTTTGTGTGCAGGCCGGATAAGGCAAAACAACTTGAAGAAGAGGGAATGCTCGTCCTTGAAGATCAGATTGAAGATGTTCCAGAGATTGATTCAGGACTTCTGCAAACGCGCCTAAATGCCCTCGCCTTTGGTAGAGAAGTTCTCGAACTAGGAACTCTCAACATAGACCCTTCTGACCAGTCGCAAAACGCTTTCCTGCTCGGGCTGAACTATTTCGTTGCCTCACTAGAGAAATCACGCGATCCGAAATCTCGATACGCCTGCCTGCTTTTCGCAAAGCAAGAAATCACGCGGGCAATTCAGACGCGAATAACGCTAGCTCGAGCATTGTCCCTCGCTCGCGTCGAGTACTGTCTCCACCAGCGTTCGAGCGCCGTTCAGATCCTGTCTTCGCTTCTTCCAGAAATTCTGCAACAACCAGAACTCCCATTCGATGAACCGTTTCTTTCGCCGTCACGCGAATTTGAAGCCGTTGATCCAAAGGAGGATCTCTCCAAATGGGTGATTGCCAATGTCATTGAACAAAAAATACGGCTCCAGCACTTTACGACCCTTTTTAATCTGACGGAGGCTGCTGAGGACTTTGTCAAACTAAACGAAAACGGATTTTACACAACAACCATGGATGATCGAGCCAAGACCCTCATGGCTGCTTACAAAGCTGCCAGCGAAAAGTGAGAATCGGCTTCAAGTTCCGGAAATCTCCTTCAAGTACGAAACCGCTCGCCATTCCGACCAGTACATTCGTCCTTCCAAGTTCGCCGTAAAACCGACGTGGCCTCCCTGACGAGGAACCTCAAGTTTTAGAAAATCGTTATTTCGAACCTCTTCATTCGGATAGCATTGTTCCGGAAGAAACGGATCATTGGCCGCGCTTACCATCAGGGTTGGGATTTTGACTTTTTCAAGAACAGGAAGACTACTGCACTTTGTCCAGTAGTCCATAGCGTCCTTAAAGCCATTTAAAGGAGCTGTGTATTCGTCATCGAATTCCAAGAAAGTTCTCATACGATTAAGATTTGTCGTATCCAATTTTTGGGGAAATTTGGCAGCCTTTAATTTTATCTTTCGTTTCAGCGACCTCATGAAACGGATCATGTAGATCCGATTCGAAAACCGCGCTAGTTCGATAGAGGACGATGCCAGATCGCAGGGAACTGAAAATGTGACCGAACCGCAGATAAGCGAATCAGCGTCGCTTCCCTGGTCGCCGAGATATTTCAGGATAAGATTGCCGCCAAGGCTAAAGCCTATCAAGGCGATCTGCTTGTAATCGTAATTCGTCGCGACATTTTGAACAACGCAATGAAGATCCTCAATTTGGCCACTGTGGTACGAGCGCAGTAAACGATTCGGCTCGCCACTGCATCCTCTGAAATTCCAGCAGAGCGCGTCCCAGCCATGTGAATACATAGCTCTGGCCATTCCCTGGCTATAGCTCGTTCTCGAGTGACCTTCAAGACCATGGCAAATGATCGCCAGTTTTGAATGTTTTCGCGAGGTCCAGTCGAGATCGAGAAAATCGCCATCCGGCGTTTCAATCCGCCTTCGTTCAACAGCGATAGGCTTAACCCAACGGAAGAGGGCTGGATAGATTGTCTGCAGATGCCTGCCAGGCAAGTACCAAGGAGCCCGATACACGATTGAGAATCAAATGGGCTAGAAATCGAGTTTGAGCTCGTTTTCGTAGACCTTGACCGGATCTTGCCGCTTCCTAATAAGATCCAAACTGCCATCCGACCGAATCAGAACCTCAGGCGACTCCGGAAAGGAATTATAGTTTTTGGCCGACATGCTTGAACAATAGGCTCCTGATCCATTGATTGCGAACAGGTCTCCGATCTTAGCTTCGGGGAACGGCCTTGGAGACAGAGCCTCAGGATCCGCAGGAGCTGGGGTCAATATATCTCCTGATTCGCAGCAATGACCCACAACCATATAAGGCCTTTCTTCTCGAACAGTCGAGTCCGAGGGAATAAGTCGCATGTCATGCTGCGAGCCATACATAGCTGGCCTGACATTTTCCGTCATTCCTGAATCGAGTTTGATAAAGTTGTATCCATCATTTCCGGTCGAAGTCAGATCCTGCACAGATGCCAGTAAAACGCCTGCGTTCGCCACGAAATAAGTCCCTGGTTCGACTTCTAGGTGAAGCTGCCGACCCGTTTCCTGGGCGAACTGCTCGATGGCCGTTTTCATGGGCGTTCCGACCAACTGCAAATCCGTCGTCTTCTCGCCCTCAATGCGAGCGACTTTGTGCCCTCCTCCAATATTGAGATGGGTAGCGCTTTCAAACTGCTTGACGATATCCAATGAAAGCATGACCGCTCTCACCCATATATCAGGATCTCCACCACTACCCACGTGCGTGTGAATTCTGAATACATCCAAGTTATAACGAGCAATGATTTCCTTCGTTTCCGAAACCGTCTCCTTCCAGATACCGAAACTAGAAGCGGGGCCGCCTACATTAGTCCTATTCGTGCCCCCTGTACCCAGACCCGGATTGAAGCGCAAACCAACCCTCGAATCCGGAAAGGCTTTTCCAAAGGTCTCAAGCTGATGTAAGGAACACGCGTTCACGCTCATGCCGCTCTCAACCAATTCCTTCAAATTCGATGGCAGTTCTTGAGAGCTTAAGGAAATCTTTTCAGGATCGAATCCAGCGGCGATTGCTCTCTCCCCTTCGAAACCTGAGCTAGCATCAATGTGAATTCCAAGCGAGTTAAACAATCTAAGTATGCTTGCGTTGGGACATGCTTTCATGGCGTAGCGAGCGGTGAGACCGAAGGGGTGCGGAAAGGCAAGCACGCTGCGAGCATTCTCCCTCAAAGTGTTCTCGTCGTAGACATAGCATGGCGTCCCGAAATTCTCGCGTATTCGGAAAGCAACGTCGCTGGAAAGAAATGAGTTCATTAAAAGTTTGAAAATCGTTACGGCATCCAAGGGTAGTCTTTGAAGTCGGGCTTCCGCTTCTCCAGAAATGCCTGCTTCCCCTCTGATCCTTCTTCGGTCATGTAGTAAAGATAGGTCGCGTTGCCAGCCAATTCTTGAATGCCAGCCTGCCCGTCCAACGCAGCGTTGAAAGCCGACTTTAGACAGCGAATGGCAATCGGGCTTTTCTCGAGGATTTCCGAAGCCCATTGGATTCCCTCAGACTCTAGATCCTCCACAGGAACCACTTTGTTTACCAAACCCATGTCCAAAGCTTCCTGGGCATTGTATTGGCGACATAAATACCAAATCTCTCGAGCCTTTTTTTGGCCAACAATACTGGCCAAGAAACTTGCCCCCAGACCTCCATCAAAGCTGCCAACTTTGGGACCAGTTTGCCCGAAAATAGCGTTATCTGCAGCGATGGACAGGTCGCAAATGACGTGAAGCACATGTCCTCCCCCGATGGCGTAACCAGCAACCAGAGCTATCACGACCTTGGGAATCGATCTAATCAGCTTCTGCAAATCCAAAACATTGAGCCTTGGGACTCCATCGTCCCCTACATAGCCAGCATGCCCTCTTACGCTTTGATCGCCTCCCGAACAGAAGGCGTATTTTCCATCGGTATGAGGTCCCGCTCCGGTCAGCAGAATGACGCCAATCGACTGATCCTCGCGGGCATCGCAAAAGGCTTCAAACATCTCGGATACCGTTTGAGGAGTGAACGCGTTTCGCTTTTCCGGACGATTTATCGTCACCTTCGCGATCCCGTTCCATTTTTCGTAGAGGATGTCCTCGTAGTCCTTCACCTTTTTCCAATCTGCCTGAGACATGATGGGGCCATAGTGGTAAGCTAATCATGCCCTGCAAGCTTCTCTTTTGCCTGCATAGCCTTTGGAGCTATTGCAAAAAAGCTTCGAAGTCGTCTGGAATACTTGCGTGAAGATCCAAGCTCTCCCTCGTTATCGGATGTTCAAACGAGAGCCTCTCGCTATGAAGCATGACTCGCTCTGGTTGGGCAGGGAGATTCGCCAGTTTGCGATATCCGTAGGTGGTGTCGCCAAGAATTGGATGTTTTATGGAGAAAAGATGGATTCGAATCTGATGTGTCCTGCCTGTATGAATACGACAGTGCAAAAGAGAATAGCCAGCGTCGAAGGCTTTTTCCAGTTTCCAGTCTGTATGAGCGTTTCTCCCCTCGCCTGCACTTGCAATCCTCATCTTATGGCGCTGAACAGGATGCCTCTCAATTGGCTCTTTCACGCTTCCACTCAATAGATCGGGCACGCCTTTCACCAGGGCCAGGTATTCCTTGATCAAATCTCTGGACTGGAATTTCTCGCTCATTTGTCGATGGGCTTGGTCGGTCTTCGCAGCCAAAATCAACCCACTTGTTTCCCGATCGAGACGATGGACGATTCCCGGGCGCTCCACGCCTCCGATTCCGCTGAGCTCCCCCTTGCAATGGTGAATGAGGCCGTTAACCAAAGTGGGCTCGGAAACCCCAGCTCCCTGATGGGTGACCAAACCGGCTGGTTTATTAATAACGATGAGATGCTGATCCTCAAATACAACATCGAGATTCAAATCGACCGGATCAAGGTTCGAGGGTTGAAGTTCCGGCATTGAAAATTCCACTACATCGCCGGTTGAAAGCCGCTCCTTCTTTTGAATCGCTTCGCCGCCCTTTAGAACCAGCCCTTGATCAAACGCTCGATGAAAATCAGCCCGACTAAAGTCTTGATAGGCCTCGCTCAAGAGCTTGTCTGCTCGAATTTTTAAAATCCCCTCAGGAACTTCCCATTTTTGAACCTCCATCTTTAGTACAGTGGAGTGAGACAAATTAATCAGCCGCTACGAGCTCGTCAATTTGAGCCGCAAAGTCATTGGCGAGATCCAGATCCATTCGAGCATGACGAAAGCCGTTCTTGGCAATCTCGCCCATTTCCCCTCGAGTAAAATCGAGATCGCGAGCTAGAGCTTCGTACTCATCGTTTATGGTATTCGCGAAGCACAGCGGGTCATCCGTATTGACCGTGCACGTTACGCCTGCATCAAACAGATGGCGAATGGAATGCTCTTTTAAAGAAGGGAAGACGCGCAGCTTCTCATTGCTAATCGGACATGTATCCAAAACGACCCCTTCATCCGCAAGCCGTTTGACCAAGGCAGGGTCTTCGATGGCTCGTACGCCATGCTGTACCCGTTTAGCTCCGAGCTGATCAAGAGCCTCATAGATTTTCTCGGGACCGCCGAACTCCCCAGCGTGGGCTTTGACGATCTTCCCGGCGTCTGTAAATCGCTTCCATACGGGAGAAGCCCACTCTTCGAGGTCTAGCCATTCACGGCCGTGCATATCAATACCATCAAGCTCCTCCCAAGCCGGGAGCGAATCGATGGTAGACTTCATCGTATCCGTATAGCCATCACGCGTCAGAGCTCCGATTACACGAACAGTCATGCCTTCAGGAGCCGCGGACTTCACAGCCTGGGCAATTTCCTTTCCCTCCGCATTGATGAAATCCGTTATCGCCAAGTGAATGCTGGTTTCGACGTACTTGACGTTTTGTTCAGCGAGATTGGCAAAGACTGCTTTGGCTGCTTGGTGATAGCGTTCCGCAGAAGTAAACCAAGCCATGGCATGATCGATCAGCAGATTTTCGAAATCGACGAAATTGGGAAACTTGAAGCCTGGACGACGAAATTCCGGATTATCCGGAAAGCGCTCTGGATCGAGTTCATGCAGCATTCCATAGGGCAAGGAGCCTTCCATATGCAGGTGCGTCTCCGTTTTTGGGATACGCTTTATGAATTCAGATACTTTATCTAAATCTTCCATTTCCTCGTTTCGAGCAATCACCGCACCTTTCCCTAGAATGCGACTAAGAAAGCAAGTTATCGGAATTGAGAGACTCAAGATCTTTTAAGACAAAATCGCCATCCTTGCGAATCATTTTGCCATCAAACCAGATCTCTCCACCGCCGTAATCAGCTCTCTGGATACAGACCATATCCCAATGGACCTGGGATTTGTTTCCGTTGTCAGCTTCTTCATATGCTTGGCCGGGGGTAAAATGAAAAGAGCCGGCAATCTTTTCGTCGAAAAGGATATCCCGCATCGGTTCGCGAATATGAGGATTGAAGCCTATCGCGAATTCGCCAATGTAACGAGCCCCGACATCCGCATCTAGAATCTCGTTGAGTCGCTCTGTATTGCTTGAAGTTGCGTTTACGATACGGCCTTTCTCGAACTCCAGCTTTATGTCATCAAAGGAAACACCCTGATACACAGTAGGAGCATTGTATTGGAGAATTCCTTCGACACTTTCGCGAACCGGGCAACTAAAGACCTCTCCATCTGGGATATTGTGAGTGCCAATACAAGGAATCGCGTCGATTCCCTCTAGAGAGAATCGCAGATCGGTGCCATTGCCTTTGATTTCCACTAGATTTGTTTCTCGCATCAATTGAGCAAGGTTTTCGCTGCCTTTCTCCATCAAAGCGTAATCGAGGTTGCAGACCTGAAAAAAGAAATCCTCAAAAGCCTCTGTACTCATCATTGCTTGCTGCGCCATTGATGGCGTAGGCCAACGCAGAACAACCCATTTCGTGTGATTTACCCTCCAATCCAAGACAGGTTTCATAATCTGGGAAACCAACTGCACTTGTTCTGAAGAAACATCCGACGCCTCGAAAATATTTTGCGAACCACGTAAAGCAATGTACGCATCCATGTTTTTCATACGGTTCAGTTCGATGGCGCATGAGATTCGAAACTGCTCCTCGGTAGCTTCCAGCGAAAGTTCTCGAGAGACTTTTGCCTGATTAAGATTTACATAAGGAATAGCTCCGAGAGAACGCACGGCTCGTATGAGCTCAATGACGATTGCTTCGGGAACATCAAATACGTCGATAAGAACGCGTTCGCCCTCCTTGAGCTGAGTGCTATAGGAAGTCAGGTTCTTGGCTAGCTGCGTAAGTCTTGGATCAAGCATTGCCGTAAACGTGAATTCAGGTTGGATATAAACGCAATATTTTAGCTGGATTTTCCCGCAGTCATCAGTTCTCGCTGCTCGGGAAAGCAGATTTTGGATACCGCTTCATCGAAATCCTCCACGCCGCGCAGAATCTCGATTTCCAGCCTCAAAAAATAGAAAGGAATGGGAAATTTCATTTCGGGAGGGATGCGAACCGCATCTTTCTCTGTCGTAACGATAAAGTCTAAGTCAGCTTCTTCCGCTTCCCGAAAAATCTCGTTCAACTCTTCCAAGTCGAATCGGTGGTGATCGAGAAATCGTTTGGTGTAGAGCAGGTTAGCTCCGAAATTCCGTAGAAACGCTTCGAAGCTTTCAGGAATTGCTATCCCGCTAAAGGCTCCAATTCTGCGTTTCCTCAACTCCTCCAATTCAAGCCGACCATCGCCGTTAACTTCGGCCAGGAACTGAGGCTTGTGGGCGCACTCGATAATATCCACATCTGGATTGTGTTTATGAATCAGAGCTTCGAGTTCCGGGTCAGGCTTTCCATCCGATTTGGTAAGAAACACATAAGAAGCCCGCTTCAAGTGCTTAACCGGTTCACGCAGCACGCCCCTGGGAATAAGACAGTGATTTCCAAACGGATTCGATTTATCGACGAGCAATAAATTGAGGCGGCCTTTTAATGGAAGGTACTGAAAGCCGTCGTCCAGCACCAGCGTGTCGCAACCGAATTCTCTTATGGCGTAATGACCGCTCTTCACCCGGTCCTTGTCCACGAGTACAACTACGCCGGGCAGATTGCGAGCCAGCATGAAGGGCTCGTCCCCTGCCAGCTCCGAATCAAGCAATACTTCATCTCCATCGCTCACAATCTTTGGCGGAGGCGGTGGGGCGCCTTTCACGTACACGCGCCAGATCCTGGCGAAGAGCGACTCTTTCCGTTGATCTTTACTTTTATACCCTCGACTTAGGATCGCTACCTTTCGTCCTCGCTGCTGCAATGAGCGCGCGAACTTTTCAACTACAGGCGTCTTGCCCGTTCCTCCCATTGTCAGGTTTCCCACAACCACAACCAGACAACCCAATGGCTGATCCTTCAGCACGCGCTTACGATACAGGAAGTAGCGTAGCTGAGCTAGGAAGTTGAAAATCAGCGACAGAGTGTAAAGGAAGAGGCCCAGAAGGAAAGCGCGTTTGCCCTTCCGTCGTTCGTAAACAACGTCGATAGCGAATTCCGCGAACTGTAGTAAGCCCTTTCTGAATCGGGATATTCCCATTACGATCTATGCGACAAGGAGAGAAAGTCTTAAGGCCTAAAATGCCAGATGAAAGCAAGCGATGACGAGAGCAAAATTCGAGCCTTTGACAAACCTAATTTCATATTGTTCAATGCGTTGCTCTTTCCAAAACCGCTCGTCTGGGCTATCAAAGGAACAAGTTTTATAAGCTGGTTAAAAGCAGACTGGGTCCGAAGAAAGTACTTGCCAGAACGCGCGAGACTCGTCATCGACGCCATTTTATTGAAATTCCGAGGCCTCCTTTTGGCCTTGCGCGACAATAATAAAATGACCCATACCCGCCGAATCGCCATCTCGCGACAGGTCGTTAAGACGACTCACGAAGGCGTAACTGCTAATCAGAAAATTTGATACATAGGGAGAAGTTTCAGTAGTATTTATGAAGTCTCTTGTAATTGCGGAAAAGCCAAGTGTCGCCCGAGATTTGTGTCGCGCTTTAGGCAAATTCGATAAAAAAGACGAATACTTTGAAAACGACGAATACGTCGTGACATCGGCCGTTGGCCACATTGTCGAGCTGTGTATGCCAGAGGACTACGACAAACGTGATGCCTACTGGAGACTAGCCAACCTTCCCATCATCCCGTCCTCTTTCAAGCTGAAGCCAATCGAGAAAACCGAGGCGAAGTACAAGGCCGTCCGAAAGCTGATTAAGAGGAAGGACGTAGGCTCCATCATTAATGCATGCGACGCCGGTCGCGAGGGTGAACTGATCTTCTCCTATCTCTACAAACTTTCCAAAAGCGACAAGCCCGTGCAGCGGTTGTGGATGCTCTCGATGACTCCATCTGGCATTCGCGAGGCTTTTAAAAACATGAGGCCTGGTGAGGACATGGTATCGCTGGCACAAGCCGCTCAATCCAGATCGGAAGCCGATTGGCTTATTGGAATCAATTGTACGCGTGGCGTTACGAAGCGACTCTATGGATCAAGAGCAGGAAATGTGGCAGGCGTTGGCCGCGTCCAAACCCCTACCCTTGCCATAGTCTACGAACGCGAGCAGGAGATCGAGAATTTCAAGCCGCGCGAATATTGGCGTATCGTGGCTAATTTCGGCATCGCAAACGGCGAGTACGAAGGCGTATACCAAAAACCGGATTTCAAAAAAGGGGATGACGCTCATGACCGCGTCGATCGTCTGTGGCAAGAAGATCAAGCGAAAACGGTTCTGGCCGCTCTTGAATCTGCTGAAAAAGCAGACGTGAGCGAGGAAAAGAAGAAGTCGCGGCAAGCCTCTCCGCGGCTCTACGACCTGACCACTTTGCAAAGAGAAGCCAACAATCGCTTTGGATACTCGGCGCGACGTACACTCCAACTGGCTCAGTCCTTGTACGAAAAGCACAAGATGATCACCTACCCGAGAACGGACTCACGCGCCTTGCCGGAAGACTATCCGGAAAATTGTCGCGAGGTCCTCGGCAATGTGCCTGGCAGCCTTTCCGAAGTCGCTAAACGCGTTATATCCAATAATTGGATATCGAAATCCAATAAACGGATTTTCAACAACGCTCAGGTATCGGATCACTTCGCCATAATCCCCACTCCAGAAAAGCCCAAGAAGCTTAATGACGACGAAGCCAAGATCTTCGATATGATTCTTAGGCGATTCATTGCGATTTTCTATCCATCAGCCGAATACGATGTGACAACTCGACTAAGCCAAATAGAGAGTCACGTTTTCAAAACGGAAGGTCGCGTTCTTGTCTCTCCAGGCTGGCTCGAAGTGTATGGAAAAGAGGCTTACGCTAATGGCAAAGATACGCTGCCAGCCATCTCTTCCCAAGATGGCGAACCGCCTAAAGCTGAGATCCGTGAATTCGAGGCCATTCACGAACAGACAAAACCGCCTCCTCGCTACACCGAAGCGACGCTCCTGTCGGCCATGGAGGGCGCGGGCAAGCTCGTCGATGATGACGAACTGGCAGAGGCTATGAAAGAAAAAGGTCTTGGTACGCCTGCCACCAGAGCAACGATTATCGAAAGACTCATCGCTGAAAGATACCTGGAGCGCGACCAGAGATATTTAGCTCCGACTCCTAAAGCGGAAAACCTCCTTAATTTTCTGGCGACTATCAATGCAGAGGCCTTGACCAAACCCGCGTTGACGGGCGAATGGGAATCGAAACTCCATAAAATCGAGCAAGGAGAGATGGGGCGAGACGTCTTTATGAAGGAGATCGTCAAGATGACAAAGGAGATCGTAGAGCGCATAAAGACGTATGAAGAAAACGAGGACGATCTCTTGGAAACGGATTTAGTAGCTCCGGAAAGCGGAGAAAAACTTTACGAATCGCTGCGAGCCTACCGCACGAAGAGCAATGATTTTGCCATCTACAAGATCATTGGAAATCGGAAGATGTCGGTTGAGGAAATTCGAGAGCTCATCGAAAAGCGCCGTATTGGACCCCTTGACGATTTCCGGTCGAAGTCGGGAAAGCACTACAGCGCTAATCTCTACTTGGATGAGGAGAACAAAGTGAAGTTCGACTTTGGAAACGGCAACTCAGGCTCTTCCGATTCCATTGACTTCAGCAACATCGAACCTTTCGCAAAGTGTCCCCGCACCGGCGGCGACGTCTATGAGACGCCAAATGCCTATGTGGTTCGCGTTGTCGATGGCGACGAGGAAAAACTGCCCATTCGCGTTAGCCGCAAAATATTGGACCGTGAGATACCTCGTGATCAGGTTTTGAAGCTCCTAAATGACGGGAAAACGGATTTGCTCGACAAATTTTGGTCGAAAAAGACGCGTAGACCTTTCGACGCGTATCTGATTCTTAAGGACAACGGACAAACAGGTTTCGAATTTCCTCCCCGAGCGCCAAAGAAAAAGGCTGCAAAAAAGGTTGCGAAAGCTGCATCGAGCTAATTCTGGATACAGAATCTCCCTAGCTTTACCTAAAATCAAAAGACTAGCCCTGTCCGAAAAATACTTACGAAACGATAGGCAGAATTTCTTCAAAGAAATATGAAATCCCAAAGCCGTTAGAGTCGAAGCTTGTCCAGCTTAACCTTGAACGGCTACTATCCGATTCTTCAAGGACTGCTAACTCTACTGGACGATGTTTTTAAACTTACTCTGTCTCATCGTGTTAGCCACCACGGCTCATAAGTTCAAGAAGCCCGTGGTGACGGGCATGATCTTTGGTATTCTTAAGGCGATTGGCGTCTATTTTCTTCAGCTAAGCGAGACCTCTCAGACTTACACTGACACCATCGTTATGAGCTTTTTCCATTTTGCGGTGAACGCCCTATTAGGGATGGCGATCGCTTATTTCGTGATCAAAGCCGAAGAGAAAAGCAAAAGCCTAGTAGTGTCGGCTCTGGTCCTTCTGGTACTGCTAACGTTCGCTATGGATTGGGTTCCGGAATCCTTGCTAGCGTAGCTTAGCGTCCGATCGCCGTAACGGTAAACCCGATTTCTCTCAGCTTGGCGTGGTCCAAGATGTTGCGGCCATCAAAGATGAAAGCTGGCTTATACATTTCTCTGAAAATTCTTTCGTAATCCAGATCTTTGAAAGAGTCCCATTCCGTAAGCACCGCCAAAGCATGCGCCCCCTTTGTTGCCTCGTAAGGATGCTGGCATATTTCAATCTGCTGGTTTTTGTTTCCGTTTTCGTCCGTTTCCGAATGCTTCAGATCTCTAAAGATTTGCTCCGATCTGACTTTTGGATCAAAAATCGCGAGCTGAGCCTGCTCTTCCAGCAGATCGCGACCTACATAAATGGCAGCGGACTCTCTCGTATCGTTAGTGTCTTTCTTGAAGGCGAAACCAAGCATGGCGATCCGCTTGCCATTTACCGTGTTGAAGAGTGATTGAACTATGTTGTGAGAAAATCTGCGTTTTTGCCAATCGTTGATATCAATAACGCCTTGCCAGTACCGGGCGACATCAGGCAAACCAAAGTGCTCGCACAAATACACCAGATTAAGGAGATCCTTTTGAAAACAAGAGCCGCCAAAGCCAACTGAAGGCTTCAGGAACTTTGGGCCAATACGAGAATCCTGACCTATCGCATAAGATACTTCGTCAACATTCGCTCCCGTTGCCTCGCACAAAGCTGAGATGGAATTGATGCTGGAAATTCGCTGTGCCAGAAAAGCATTGGCCACCAGTTTCGACAGCTCGGATGACCATAGATTTGTGGTGATTATCTTTTCTCTTGGTATCCAATTCGCATATACGCTAGCAAGCGTTTCTATAGCCTTCTGGCCTTCTGGCGTCGCTTCGCCTCCAACCAAGACTCTATCGGGATCGTTAAGATCTTCGACAGCAGTGCCCTCAGCCAAAAACTCCGGATTCGAAAGAACATCAAAACGAATGCCCGGCTTCGTGTTGGCATGGAGAACCGTTTTTAGAGACTCCGCCGTGCGGACCGGTATTGTCGACTTTTCTACGACGATTTTTGAGGATTCAGCCCATTCTGCAATTTCGCGCGCGCTATTTTCAACGTAGACTAGATCCGCAGCTCGCCCAGCCCCTGCTCCATAGGACTTCGTTGGAGTGCCAACACTCACGAAAATAATATCTGCTTCCTTGATGGCCTTTTGTCTGTCTGCGCTGAAGAATAGATTCCTTCCGCGAGCTTCTTTTACCACATCGTAAAGACCGGGTTCGAAAACCGGTAGATCTTCCGAATTCCAAGCGTCAATCTTCTCAGAAATCACATCCACTACCGTCACCTGAATATCAGGGCATTTGTAGGCAATCATCGCCATGGTTGGTCCCCCAACATAGCCCGCTCCTATACAACAGATTTTCATAGATTTAGTGGTTAGACTCTCTATCCAAATTAAAAATTTCAGCTAATCTTGCGCATGGCCAGAAAGGATGAAAAGCATTAAGCGCCTTTCTGCTAACGTCTTGCTTCACGGAATTGTTAAGTTTTTCTTTCGAAGAATTTAGAAGCTTCTCGAAAAAGAGCTCCTATGGCATTAGAAATTATTGAAGAACTCAAACAAACAGCCAGTGAAACTGGCTTCAAAGTAGACAGCTTTGCGGAAGTTTCGCAATACCCGCTCCTCGGCTTTTCTCGTTTAGGATCTGCCAGTCAAAGCCCAGTTGTCCTTCTCTCAACAGGAATTCACGGAGACGAAATCGCCCCCGTCGAAGCCATTCTTAAACTCCTGAAATTGGACCTCCTCGATAAGCGATTCTCATGGATCGTCGCCCCCCTGCTCAATCCAAGCGGTTTCGAAAGAGGCACGAGAGAAAATCAGCAAAACCAAGATTTGAATCGGGATTTTCGCAATACGACTTCAAACGAAATCGCTTCCTACAAGAATTGGCTGAATGACCAGCCAACTCCGGACCTGTCGCTAAATCTTCATGAAGACTGGGAAGCGAAAGGTTTTTATCTCTACATGATAGGAAACTCTAAGCATATTCCTATCGGTCGTGAAATTTTAAATACAGTTTCATCCATTATTGCAATCGATCAATCGTCAGAAATCGACGGTCATATCGCTGGAAATGGACTGATCTTCCCTCGCGATCAATTCGATCCTAAAGACCTCGAAGAGTGGCCTGAGGCAGTTTATCTCGCGGAAAAACACCCACACCTTCACTTTACGTTTGAGACGCCATCCGCTCTTCCCCTGAATGATCGCGTTGAAGCTCAAGTCTCAGCCGTTCTAAGCGCCGTTTCTCATTTCGGAGCGTCCGACAAATAGCTACTACTGAATAAATACGGAATCCAGTTCGTCTCAAATGCCGAAACAAAGTCTATGACCTGCTCAAAGAATATTCGGGCTGAGTAATCGAAAATATGGATGAAGCGATAGATCTCGTTAGACGGTCTCAAGACGGAGACCAAGCGGCATTCGGCGAGCTAGTCAACCTACACAATGGCCAAGTATTCGGCCAAGTTTTACGGATGGTACGCGATCAAGAAGAAGCGAAGGAAATCGCTCAGCAAACTTGGATAAAAGTTTGGAATAAAATCGGAAGCTTCCGGTTCGAGTCCGCCTTTTCCAGTTGGCTTTACAGGGTCGCTACCTTTACTGCCCTCGATGCCATCCGCAAGCGGGACTCGAGAAGGGAAATTTCCATTACCAATGAAGAGGGCGATGAAATTCCAGTCGGCGAACCCTCTGCAGTTGCGCCACCGGAACAAATCGCCAACATGGAACGAAAAGAAATACG
Organism: Opitutaceae bacterium; assembly: GCA_028281165.1. GTDB lineage: Bacteria > Verrucomicrobiota > Verrucomicrobiia > Opitutales > Opitutaceae > JANQRT01. The sequence continues at coordinate 22,768 of JANQKI010000184.1, forward strand.
CGAACGCTTTATGCAGGCCCTAGAATCTCTCCCCCAGCATCACAAACGAGCTCTCATGCTTCGAGAAAACGACGGACTTACTTATAAGGAAATCGCTGAAAGAATGAAATGCAAAACGGGCACCGTCATGTCTCGAATATTCAACGCCAGAAAGGCTATTCAAAACGAAATGAAGGAATTTTTATCATGAAATATCGTCGCCTCATCATAGGGATCTTTTTCGCTATCCAAATTCTAACTACAGTCTTGCCAGACGCTGAAGCCGCTTCGGCTCGAATTGCCGCCACCTTAGTGGAAGGCAGTACCAACGGAAACGATATCGATCCTCGAATCAGCAAATACGCAAGGCTGCTCAAAGGTCCGAAAAACTTCACCTCACTAAAGGTGGTTGGCCAATCAAACGCCAATATCCCCCTTCCAGGATCGCAAACCATAAATCTTGGTAGCGGTCACACCCTAACCATCAAAGCCGAGGAATCGGGGGCAAACCAGCTATCGCTTACCGCTGTTTGGAGAAAAGGCAAGCAGAAGCAACAGGAGCTGGTCTATCGCAACGCTACGAGAAACCAGCCACGGTTTCTTGGAGCGGGAAATCATTGGCTCATTGTGGTCGTTAAATAATTTCCTTCCCCTAACGAACATTTGTATTTGAAATAGAGCGACCCATTCTAATCTCGTCGCTGTAATTCATTTTTTCCAAATCATATGAGCTCCAAGCCTGCGAATGTCGTTCTTCTGTTTTCCGACGAACATAACCCCCTCTTTAGCTCGCCTTATGGTGACCATAGACTGGATACGCCAAATATGCAATGGATGGCTGATAATGGCATGCTTTTCAGGAATGCCTACTGTCCTTCCCCCCTTTGCCTTCCTTGTCGCGCGGCCTTTACAGCAGGACGCTACGCTCACGATGTCCAGGCCTACAATAATTCAAACGTCAATCTGTCCTCGAATTTCGAATCTTGGGGTAGAGCCCTAAGCGAACAAAATGTTCACTCCGTGATGGTCGGCAAAGTCGATGCCTTCGATCGGGCGGAGCATTTAGGCTGGAGCGAAATTCTCGTTGCGGGCGATCGAGCTTTTCCCGGCGACACCAATCAAGCTAGAAAGCCGCTTCAGCTAAGAGAAGGCGCCTCTGAGAGAGCCAACCAGTACGGACCTCACGAAGATCCCTATAAACACGATGACGTTGTAATCGAAAACGCCTTACAATGGCTGGAAGATCGAGCGTCCGATTTGGGAAAGCCTTTTGTTTTGGCCATCAACTTTCTAGCGCCCCACTTCCCCCATTACACGACGCAAGAGCTTTGGGAAAAATACGCTTCCGTTGAAGACATGCCGAGCATCGGTTTGGATCAGGCGACTGCCAGACACCCGAGAGCGAAAGAACTAAGGGACCACTTCGAGACTGAAGTATTTAGCGAGGAAGATGTACGAGGCCTTCGCAGAGGCTACTACGCCTGTATCGACTATGTCGACCAGCAATTAGGCCGATTACGAAACACGCTTAATCGTCTCGAATTATCGGATACAACGAATCTCATTTACGCATCTGACCATGGGGAGATGCTCGGCAAGTTTGGCATGTGGTGGAAATGCTCCCTCCATGAAGACTCCGTCCGGGTTCCGATCATTGCTTCAGGACCCGATTTTCAAGGCGGACGCGTGGTGGAAACGCCGGTCAGTCTTATGGACTTGCAAGCCGAATTCTTCGCTTCAACCAGAGTTCCTCGACCGGACGACATGGTTGGCGAACCTCTGCAATCTATCGCGGAAAACGATCCGAAACGTGTCGTGTTTTCTGAATACCATGGCCACGGAAACAGTGAGAGTTCCTTCATGGTCAGGCAAGGCGACTGGAAGCTCGTCTATCACATCAATGCTCCTCACCAATTGTTCAATTTGGCAAGTGATCCAGACGAACTCTCAAACCTTTACGACCAGGAACACAAGAAGGCCCAGGAGCTTGAATCGGAATTGCGAAAAATCTGCGATCCGGAAATCGAAAACAAGAGGGCCGATGAATTCGTCGAGGCGCAACTCAAACACATTGAAGAGAACAATCTCTCTTTCGCTCTCTATAATAAAGACATCGGGGGAAACAAAACCGCTTAGGAGGATACGTTAAGTTAACTCGCATGCCCCCTTAGAGCGGAGACTGTCGGAAAATCTCGTAGAATGACCATTCGCCCGACCCCCACGCTGCCCACTGTCTACTGTACTGCCCACTTCCTAAACCTCTCCACCCGTGAAGGCATGGCAGATCGCCACCGCGGCTGCGTCGGACTCGTCTAGCTGTAGCAACGCGCTGTGTCCCATCAGGGAGCGAATGGTCTTGGCTACCTGAATCTTGCTAGCGCGACCTACGCCTACGACAGCTTGCTTTACCCGAAGCGGCGGGTACTCGAAAACAGGAAGATCTTTGACCGCCGCCGCTGCAATAGCCGCGCCCCGAGCAGCTCCTAAAACTTGAGCTGTTTGGAAATTCTGCACGTAGATCGTTTGTTCCAAAACAACCACATCGATCTTATGTGTATCCAAAATTCGCGAGACTGCTCTGTTGATTTCCCCCAGACATTCAGGCATGGATACACGAGGCTTTATCCGAATGGTTTCACTTTGCAGCAAATTCGGCGTATTCGGTCTCGAAAATTCGACTACAGCAAGACCCGTTCCCCTAAGACTGGGATCTATCCCTAAGATAGTTCCGACAAACTTCGCTTTGGCCAGACCGGGGATCGAAGATGGCTTGCCGGAGCCCTTTCCTTCGAGCTTCGCCTTCCAAAGTTGCCTCGCGTTCTTCCTTGCCATTTTCAATAAAACGCCGTCCAAAGCATGCGCCCCACGGCCAGAACTGTAAGCCAAAATGCCGTCCGCTCAAACCAAAGCTGACTCACTTTTTTTGCAAAATAATAACCGATAAACCCTCCAACAACCACAAAAGGAGCCAGCTTCAAGTTTGCCGTAAAGCTTCCAAGAGTTATCAGATCGAGGTGGGCCAGAAAGGGAACTTTGAATACATTTAGCAGCATAAAGAAATACACGCTGACTCCCATAAATTCCATCTTCGGCAATCTCATCGACAGCAGATAGATGATCATGACTGGACCCGCCGCATTCGCCACCATGGAAATGAATCCAGCAAGAATCCCAGCTGCAATGGTAAACGAGTGGCTCGCTTGTGCCGCTATTTCGATCTTCTTTAAGGAACGGCTTCGCATAAAGTGCATCACCACCATCCCCGCCAGCAACAAGCCAATCAGAATCCGAGCTTGCTGATTATCCAGCCATTTAAGCGCTGCGTACCCCAAAAAGACTCCAGCTACGGTCCAAGGAAACAAACGCCAAACCTGGACCCACTGAGCGTGTTTGCGATAGGCAATGACCGCGCAAATATCTCCGATGATGAGAACAGGCAGACCAAAGCCCGTCGCATCTTTAGCCAACAGAGCGTTTTGAAAAAGAGCCACATTTAGTATGCCAATACCCGGGATCCCGCATTTGCTCATACCGATGATCAAGGCCGCCATTGCAAAGAGCGCCCATTGCCATATCTCGTAACTCACTCGAAAAATGAGACTTATTGGAGATGCGAAATCAACGATATACTTTCAAAGGCATCTGAGCGGAAAATATTTCAAAAAGTCGTTGCTAGTCTGCGCCATAGCGATTCCTTTTTCTCACCTCTTTCCTTGTTTTCTTTCCTTCGGCGTCCAAACTTTTCGCCATGTCTCACCTAAACTGGGGAATCCTCGCTACCGGCGCTATTGCAAAGAAATTCGCTCTGGGTGTCACAACTTCGAATACAGGATCGCTTGCCGCTGTCGGTAGTCGATCCTCTGAAAGCGCGGAAACCTTTGCCAAGGATCACGACATCGGAACCGCTCATGGTTCTTACGAAGAGCTTCTGGCCAATCCGGAGGTCGATGCCATATACATCGCCACGCCGCACCCCAGCCACGAGGAATGGGGCATCAAAACAGCCGAAGCCGGGAAGCACATACTGTGCGAAAAGCCGATCGGCATGAGCTACAGCAGCGCCAAAAGGATGGATGATGCCGCCAAAGCGAACAACATCGCGCTCATGGAGGCTTTCATGTACCGCTGCCATCCACAGACCGCCAAAGCAGTAGAACTCGTAAAAAGCAGGGCCATTGGCGAAGTGAAGCTCATCCAAGCCACTTTCGGTTTCAAAGCGCCTTTCAATCCGGAGAAACGGCTTTTCAATCAAGCCCTGGGGGGAGGAGGCATTCTTGATGTTGGCGGCTATCCTGTATCTTTTGCCCGTCTCATGGCTGGGGCCGCTGTAGGCCAAGCCTTCGCTCATCCTGTCGAACTCCATGGTCGGGGACACTTGAGCGGCGAAACCGGAGTGGATCTTTACGCTATAGCCGATTTGGCATTCGAGAATAATATCTTCGCTCAAGTGTCCGCCAGCGTAAGCCTGCTTCAGCAAAACTACGCTCGCGTGTATGGAACCGAAGGATACATCGAAATCGCCAGCCCCTGGATCATCTCCCCCGAAGGCGGCGATTGGGAATTTAAGATCTTTCGCCCAGGAGGCAAGGAAACCGAAACCATAAAAGGTAATGACCCGCGACGCCTCTATGGCATCGAAGCTGACCACTTCTGCGCCCTCGTCCATGGAGAGGAACTGCAAGCCCCTGGCATGAGCACGGAAGATACCTTCAGTAACATGAAGACCCTCGACCTCTGGAGAGAAGCCATTGGCTTGAAATACGATTACGAGTAAAAACGTTTACATCTTATCCTAAAACCCATGCCACAAGATCAATCAATGAAGTATGGATCGATCAAAGGACTGGAGAAACCCGTTTCTCGGTTGATCCTCGGTATGGCCTTTCTCAGAGAGCCAAATCAAGCTAACCCCATCTGCGACGCATTTTATGAAAATGGAGGAAACGCCTTCGATACAGCCCTCATTTATGGGCAAGGAGAGAGCGATAGCGTTTTAGGAAACTGGATACGCGATCGGGGCATTCGCGATGAACTCGTCATATGCGGCAAAGGCGCCCACACACCCTATTGCGAGCCCGACCAAATACGCGACCAATTGCAGCAATCGCTCGATCACCTGCAAGTCGATAGCGTCGATACCTACATGCTTCATCGTGATAATGACGGAGTCCCTGTCAGCGAATTTATCGATGTATTAAACGACCTGTACAACGAAGGAAAATTCAAGGCCTTTGGAGGCTCAAATTGGTCCGTTCAACGCATTCAAGAAGCGAATGCCTACGCCGAGAAAAACGGGAAACAAGGATTTTCCATCCTCAGCAATAATTTCAGCCTAGCCCGCATGGTAAACCCCATTTGGAAAGGAGTCATATCCGCTTCCGATCCAGAAAGTATTGAATTTCTCAAGACAAGTGGAATTGCCAATCTCGCCTGGTCTAGCCAAGCGCGCGGCTTCTTCACCGATCGCTCAGCCCCTGACAAGGTAGACGATGAAGAACTCGTCAATGGCTGGTACAGTGACGACAACTTCGAGCGAAAACGCAGAGCAGAAATTCTAGCCCAAGAAAAACAGGTAGACCCCATCAACATCGCCACCGCCTACGTGCTCCATCAGCCCTTCAACTCCTTCAGCCTCATTGGCTCCCTCACCGTCCCCGAAGTTGAAAGCTCACTACACACTCTCGAAGTAACGTTGACAGAAAACGAAGTAGCCTGGCTCAACCTAGAATCCGACCACCGCTAAAGCCAATTTGTAGCGCCGATCGCCGAAACATCCTTGTAGCAACGGCCGTGAGGCCATTGAGAAACACAGTCGCTTCCATGCACCTAGTGCCCAGCATCTAACCCAGCCTGAGAGCCTGCCTGCCCTGAGCCCGCCGAAGGCGTCGAGGAGGTCAAGGAAGCCGAAGGCGACATGTCAATCAAACCATGTAGCTGCATGTCTAGCCCGGCCTGAGCTTGCCGAAGGCGACATGCAGACCTCAAGACAGCCCCTTGTAGCGCCGATCGCCCTGTGACGCCGTCTTGTGCCGCCGTAGTAGAACGAAGGAGCAAGTAAAACGAAGGCGGCAAGCCCTAGAGCGAAGCGTTGTTACCCATAATTAATATGTAACACGATCCGCTTCGCGGACAGGATCCTCAACAAGCTGAGGGCAAGATTTGCATATACCATAAATGGCGGTTTTCTACAAATTTCGTTAAATCCAATGCCTAATACCCACGAGTCACGCCGCATTCCTTAAGAATGCGGAACATCCCCCAAACCCCCATCAAACACTTCTTCATTCCTCCTTCCTAATTTCTTACTTTAAACCCAAAGCCCTAGAGCGAAGCGTTGTTAATTTATCTATAAGCAAGATCCGCAAGGCAGCCGGGATTCTCGACAAGTCGAAGACAGAAGTTGACATACGCCATAAATGGCGGTTTTCTGTCCATTTTGTTGAACCTGACACCTAAAACCTGATGCCCGATACCCTACTTATTCACAATCCCGGTACACCTATTCATATTTCAAGGGATTACATCCAAAGTCGCAATCAGGGTCATTAGGTATTGCAAAGAAAAATTTAGGTGACGCGCCTCTTGTCCATTGACAGTTACCAGTAGAATTCAATGGATTAAATAATAGAGTTTAACCCACTGCTAACTCAATTTTAAGATGTATTCAGCTTTTCTTTCAGAATCTAGGCTTAAAGCGATTGACCCTCATCAACTTACAATTGTTCACCTACGAATTCCTACAGCGGACGCTCTCCAACGCCCCAAAAGCAAGCACCCCATTTAATCCAGCAAGCCTTCGAGATCTCTGTGCTCTCTGTGGTTAAAAACAAAAACAACTTTCCGTCATGAAAAACCAACTACTCCTCGCAACACTCATCCTCATCGCCTTGCCCTGTCTCGCCGTAGCTTCACGCGAAGGCGGACTCGTCACGCCGTACATCTTAGGAGGCGGAACCGAAGTCGCTCAAGAAAGCGGACTCGCCAGCCCAGAGCAAAGCCGATGGGTCACGCCGGAGCCCATCATCCTTGGCGAAGGCGGAACACCCTCCGCCCAGCTCACGCCGCCATTAGGAGCCGGCCCCTTAAAACTCACCCTCGAAACCACTTTAGCGGAACATCCCATCGACGGCGTCCTCTTCTCCATCGGCGACCAGCTCTACGGCTTCGAAACGACCCAAGAATCCAACTACCTCGTCCAACTCGACTTGG
>JANQKI010000186.1 GCA_028281165.1 Opitutaceae bacterium
TAGAGCGGGATGTGAGGCATGTTATGAGCGAAATAGAGCAGGAAAGGCCGATCATCGTCCTCTTCGATGAAAGAAACGGCCCGGTCCGTATAGCGATCCGTGATTTCGCGCTGGTCAACCGGCTGCTCAATCACTTTTTCGTTTTCCATGAGAGGCGAGTTCCAGCGGGGTTTTTCGGTTTGGCTGCCCTCCCATACTTCATCCAGCAGTTCGACCGTAGGTTTATCGCGTTCCAACGGAGGCATGTCGTTGCTGTAGGGGATTCCAAAATACGAATCGAATCCGTGCCTAGTCGGAAGGAAGGCCTCATGATCGCCCAGGTGCCACTTGCCAACACAAGCCGTTCGATAGCCGGATTGCTGCAAGAGCTTGGCGATCGTCACTTCGCTCGTGTTCAAGCCTCGGTCCGATTCGGGAAACAGTACGCCGCAAGCCAAACCAACGCGCTTGGCGTAACACCCGGTCATTAAAGCGGCTCGAGAGGGCGTACAGATCGACTGGCCTGCATAGAAGCTGTTAGCCTTTGCTCCTTCAGCTGCCATTCCATCTAAGGCGGGCGTTCGAATGTCAGGCGATCCGTAGCAGCCCACATCTTGGAATCCTTGATCATCGGTCAGAATGATGACGATGTTAGGCCTGTCGGGAGGGTTCATGAAGAAATTACCTTAATTGTTCCACTTGCCTTCGAAGCTCAAGAAGACGTCGCTTTAGGGCGACGACCGACTCTTGCTTCTCGGTCGCTGCATAGGCATTGCGCAGCTCTTTCGGATCCTTCGCAAGATCGTAGTATTCCCAGGTCCCAGACGACTCGTCTATCAGATCATGGACGCTTTGAAGAGACGTCCCATAAAAGTGGATAAGCTTTTCCGAGGCGGTGCGAATGCCGTAGTGAGCGGGTCGATTCTCTTGATGCTGCCAATAGCGATAGTAGATGGCATCGCGCCAATCATCAGGCGTCTCTCCGCTCAGGTTCGATCGAAAGCTGCGTCCATCCATGCTCCCCGTTTCCTCCACCTCGGCGTAGTCCAGAAGAAGCGGGGCGAAATCGATATTCTGTATCATATCGGCGAGACGACTGCCTGCGGGAATCTCCTTCGGGTAGCGTACAACGAAAGGCATCCGCAGAGGTTCCTCGTACATGATGCGCTTGTCGAAAAAGCCATGTTCGCCAAGAAAGTAGCCCTGATCGGCCGTGTAGATGACGATCGTATTATCCGCCAATCCTGATGTATCCAAATAGTCGAGCAGCCTTCCAATGTTATCGTCGATGGCCTTGCCGCAGCGAAGAAAATCCTTCACGAACTTCTGATAGATCGCGCTTCGAACCTCGCGAGGGCTCATGCCTTTTTCTAGAGCGAATTCGCCCGGATAATCCATGAAGGTTCCATCAACGAAGCGTTCTCCGAGCGTTTCGAGTCTCTGTCCCGAGAAGGTCCGACCAGCCGCGTCGCCAGAAAACTCATACAAGCTAGCTGGTTCAGGCATCTTCATCCCCTGATAAAGACCAGCATGGCGCTTTGGGTAGTCGAAGGGCTCGTGGGTCGCCTTGAAGTGGCACATGAGCAGAAAGGGCTTGGAACGATCCTGCTCGTCAAGCCAGTCCAGGCAAAGATCGGCGATCACGTCGGCTGAAAAGCCTTCATAGACGCGGCCGCCCTCCCCGCCATCCTTCCAGTCTTCGGAGCCTTTCAGCAAAGGATTCCAGTACCGTCCTTGGCCAGGCAATACGCGGAAAGCATCGAACCCAGCGGGCTTTCGTTTTAAATGCCACTTCCCAAACAAGGCGGTTTGATACCCGCTACTTTGCAAACGAGTGGCCACCGTTTCCCTCTCGGGATCAAGCGCGTCGCTCAAACGATAAGCGCCATTGCGATGACTATGTTGGCCGGTGAGGATCGTGGCTCGACTTGGGACGCAGATCGAGTTGGCGCAAAACGCATTGGTCAACAGACAGCCTTCATTGGCCAATCGAGCGATATTGGGATTGAAAATAACCGGATTGAGAATCGAATCGTAAACGCCCCAAGCTTGAGAAGTGTGGTCGTCCGACAGGATGAAGAGGATATTCGGGCGCTGTTCTTCAGCTCCGTGTAATGAGAAAATCGTTACCAAAGCAACGGCCAGAAATCGGCCTGACGCAGACATGCCGCTACATCGAGAATAGCCACGTAGCGGCATGTCTAGGACATGCCGAATCCAATGACATCCTTTAAACGCCAGGCTCACTACTTAAAATAGGCAAAGTCTTCCTCAGCAGCGTATTCCCAGTCCTTATATAATGCCACGAGCTCCTCAACCTTCTTCGGGTATTTGGACGCCAAATTTTCGGACTCCGCCAAATCCATCTTCAGGTTGGCGAGGAAGACTTTATCCTTGTCAGGATCCAGTGGATACGAATTCGAGTCGTCGCGAGGATTGACCAGCAATTTCCAGTCGCCCCGGCGCACAGCCCATTGCTCCCGGCGTTTCCAGAACATCGTTTCGCGCAGCGATTCGCCCCGCTCGATCAGCCCCACCAGGCTCGTCCCTTCGATGGAGTCAGGCAGGTTATCGATGCCGCAAAGTTCGGCGAGAGTCGGTACAATATCCATGGCCATGGCTGGCTTCTCGACCACTTTCCCCTCAGGAAGTCCGGGTCCGGAAATAATGGCCGGCACTCGAATGCCCGCCTCAAAGAAGCCGAACTTAGCGCCGCGCATCGCGCCAGCATAGCCACCGCCGCCGAAGGTTCTTTCCTCGCAGGAATGCCCATGGTCCGAAAGGAAAACGATGATCGTATCGTCCAGCTCGTCGTAAGCTTCCAAGGTTTCCATCAACTGCCCCACTCGCTCATCGATCGTCGAAACGCAAGCGGCATAGTCTCGCCGCGGCATCGGCAAATCCTTGTAGTACTCCTGCCACTTACGATCTGGCTGCAGAGGATAATGCGGCAGATTGGTGGAGAAGAAAATGAAGAAAGGTCGTTCGCGATTGTCTGCCACGAATCGCCGAGCCTTTTCCACAAGAGAATCCTGAAAATAATAGCCGGTCTCGAACACCTCTTTCCCATTCTCCCACAAATCATGACGGTTGGGCGGCACCCAATAGAAGAAATGGGAATAGTTGTCGATGCATCCCTCCATATGGCCGAAGGTGTATTCAAATCCTTGATCCTCAGGCCGAAGACCGGGCGTATGACCCAAATGCCACTTGCCAATATGAGCCGTCGCGTATCCAGATTCTTGAAGCATTTCCGCAACCGTCACCTGGCTTGGCGGCAAGCCCCTAAAACCCTCGTTTCTCGGGGCATTCACCGTTAAACCCGCTCCTTGAGGGCTCTTGCCCGTAAGAATGGAGGCTCGCGATGGAGAGCAGACCGAAGATCCTACATAGAATTGATTGAAGCGGACGCCCCGCTCGGCCAGCCGATCCAAATGCGGCGTATGCAAGTCTTGGGCCCCGTAAATATTCAAATCGAGAGAGCCCTGATCGTCAGTAAGGATAAGAACCACGTTCGGCCTATCTGCCTCCGCGGCTGAGACGGAAATCAGACTGGCGACCATCAAGGCCAGGCCTAGTTTAGCAAGGGAAAGTACGGATTTCATGACTTCGCTTATCCAGATATTCAATACGGTATTTCGCAACAGCAACATAATCTTAAGCTTCCTCAATTATTTCGACGAGGGTTTCCTTTGATGGGGGCATGCAAATCTCTTCGAGGCTTCGAGCAACGCTTACCGGATTGTAAACGAGATCATCCGCATAGCTGACGGATCCGTCAGGCATGTGATAATAATTGCCCTGGGCCGACAGGTTTTGCAGCGAGTAAGAAGCCGCCAGCCGGGCGATCCACTCGGATCGCTCCCTCTCCGTTGCGTCAAAATCCATGGTCTCGTCGACCAGAGCCCTTAATTTTTCGAGTACCTGGCCAACCTTCGCCTCGCTCTTTCTTCGAGCTAAATCACGCTGTTCGAGCGGATCTTTTTCCAAATCGAAGAGCAATTCCGACCCGTCCCTAAAACGCACATACTTGTGGTTTTCAAAACGAACGAGACGAAACTCGGAACCCTTTCCCCAACGCGGAGTGAGATTGTCGCTAAAAACAGGCTTTGGCGGCAAGGAGCTCTCCCCTTGAATAGCCGAGCTAAGATCACGCCCATCCAAATCGTGTGGAATCTCGACTCCGGCAAGGCCGCATAAAGTGGGAAATAAATCGATAAGGCCAACCGGAGTATCGATGCGCCGGCCAGGCTGACCGCCATAGCGATGTTCCGGCAAGGAAATCATCAAAGGCACACGAACGCTGGCTTCGTGAAAACTGTGTTTCCACCAGCTGCCATGCTCTCCCGCCATTTCTCCATGATCCGATGTGTAGACGATGATGGTATTCTCTAGCTCGCCGGAATGATCGAGCCGCGTCAGCATATCTCCAATCATCTCGTCCAGAAAACTCACGCAGGCGAAATAGCCAGCCCTCATGCGCATCGTCTCCTCCTCGGTGAGATTATCGACTTCAAAGCCGGCTCGCATATTGACGCACATGGGGTGGTCGAAGGAATCGCCCGCTGCCGGAGCCATAGGCGGCGTCACGCCGCTTGGCCAATAGCGATCGAACCATCGTTTAGGAGCCGTCAGCGGAAAATGCGGGCGACTGAAAGACGCGCAAAGAAACCAAGGCGTATCGGGTTTCTCGTTACGATGCTCGCGAATCCAGGAAATGGATTCCTGAGCGACGACCTGCTCTTGAAGCAGGCTTTCCGGATAGTTCAGATGGCCGACTCCATCGACCCGCCAGCGAAACTTGCTCCCCTCGAACCAATCGGGAACTTCTTGTCCCTGATGTCCGGTTCCGCCTGTTAGGTCCCCATAGGGCCGATGCTGGAATCCGGCCATTTGGTTCCGTCCTCCCAGATGCATCTTTCCAACCAGGCAGGTCTCGTAGCCAGCTTCGCTCAAGGCTTGTGGCAAGGTCGGGAGGTCGGGATCCAGGATGGAACCGTTCTTCCAGGCCCCCGCTCTTCGAGCTTCCTTGCCCGTCAGCAAGCATAAACGCGATGGCGTGCAGAGCGGCATTTGGCAGTAGGCGTTCGTAAAGTTGACACCCTCTGCCGCTAGCTTGTCGAAGGACGGCGTCTCCACGGGTTCTCCTAATTCGCTTTCGCTAAGATGGGAGAAAAAGCGAAAGCTATGCTCGTCGCTGAGAAGGAAGAGAATATTTGGACGATTCACGAACGGGAAAGCGGTTTAAATCCAATCTGTTGTCAAAAGAGAGCCCCTGAAACTGTTACAACTGTTCGGCAAACTATATCGTATTTAAAAATAGGATACGCTACCAGGCCATTTCGCTGGGCAAGTACTTGCCGATGAGATCCGTATAGTAGTTTCGCAATGCGTCCCAATCTGGCTCCTTGGGAGACTTGGTATAGAGGTCGAATGGATTGAATTTCTTTACCCAGGGCAGCATCTCTCGATCATGATCATCGGTAAGGTATATGTATTCGCCTTCTCGATGCCAAGCGTAGAAGGAATGGTAGCGGATCATGTACAGAGCCGGCTCCGGCAAGTAGTCCTTAACTTGATGATACATGTACTCGTCGTGCCCCCAACTCATTTCGACGTTGCGCAGGCCGCAGCCTTCTTCGTAAACGCCTAGCCTCGTGTTGTAGCGAGGATCCTGAGAATCCGGATTCGCCTCGAAGAACTCGGGATAGACGATTTTGTCGCTGAATCGGCAGCCAACGGGGAAGGTGTCTCCAACCACTGCCCACTGCGGTTCGCCGAAAAGGCACAGCACTTTGCCCAGGTCATGTATCAGCCCAGTGAGGACAAACCAATCGTCGTATCCCTTCAGCCGAATCGCCTCGGACGTTTGCAGCAAGTGCTGCAGTTGAGGCAGGTCGATATCAGGATCCGAGTCGTCGATGAGCGTATTCAGATAATCGATCGCCTCGAGGATGCTCATGGAACGCCTCTTGTTTTCGGAGTAGACGAACTCCTCCTTCTTGCTTTTGACGAATGCGTAGGTCTGATGGGCGTGATTCAATCGATAGAACTCGCGCACCGTGTCGCGAGCCGGGCTGTCGTAGTTCCGATAGTCTTCTTTCAGCTTTTCTTCCGGTTCGGGATAGGAAGCTGTCTCAACGAATTCCTCCCATTCTTCAATGTCGTTTAAAGGATTCGGGTTATCATTTTTATCGCTCATTATTATTTCGTACTTCGTTTAATATTACATCTGTCGGTAAGCGTTGGAAGCTTCCGATCTTCGAAATGACAAGAGACTCGTCATTCCCCATAAAAGGTCTCCTGATGCTGGGCGTCTCCCGATACGGACCGATGGGTGAAGACGATTTTCGGGCGACCTGCGTCTACACCTGATTTAACTTCGAGAAAGCCTCCCATAATGCGCAAAAAACGGTGCGAAGCTTCGCGCCTGTCTTCAGAGAATCCCCCTGCGTGCTGATCTGCTCCCGCCCCACAGCTAAACTCCCAAACGCCTGTCTCGGGATGAACCGATACGTACTGCCAGTGACGATCCCCGCAAATTACATACGCGTTCTTCTGCCTGCTCAGAAAAGAGCGTATCTCGTCACCCTCATGGGTAAACCCAGCATTGGCATGATTGTCGTTCTTATTATCCCGATCCGGTCCCACAATTGGCGTAGGGCTAATTAGAATACGGAATGTGGCGTCAGATTGTTCGAACGAATCGAAGAACCATTTCTTCTGGGCCGCCCCCCATATCGTTTTCTCAGGACCATCCGTCATGTCGTTTGGACTACGAAAGTCGCGACCCTCTACCATCCAGATCTGCAGATGCTTTCCCCAGCGAATCGAGCGAAACGTTTTTTCGCCCATGGGCACCTGCTCGCGAAACAGAGCCAAACCTTGATCCCAAGTGATCTCGCCGTAGGTCTGTCCCGGCCAGGAATCGTTCTTCA
>JANQKI010000208.1 GCA_028281165.1 Opitutaceae bacterium
ATGCCCTCGAAAACGCTGATCTACTCCGCCGAAGTGCTCCACTTGGCCCAACAGGGAAAATTGTTTGGCTTGGACATTCCCGAAGCGAAAGTCGACATGCCCGCTCTTCACGCGCGGAAGGTAGCTACCATAAAGGAGTTCGCCGACTATCGCGTCGAAGCTATGACCAGTGATAAATACGACTTGTATCGCCAATACGCCAAGTTTGTCGACGAAGATACCGTGAAGCTGGATGACGGTACTAAGCTGAGAGGCAAGAAATTCATCATAGCAACGGGCTCCTACGTATCGAAACCTCCGATACCTGGTATTGAGAGTCCAGAAATATGGACAAGCGATGATGTTTTGGAATTGGATACGCTACCGGAATCCGTAATCGTTTTGGGTGGCGGTGTGGTTGCCTGTGAACTAACTCAGTTTCTCAATCGCATCGGTTCCCAAGTCATCCAAATCCAACGCAGTCCCCACATTCTCAAGGATCAGGCTACCGATGTTTCCGAAGTGGTCGAACAAGCCTTTCGCGACGAAGGTATCCAACTGTTTACCGGGACTGTCCTAAAAAGTATTGAGAAAACGGATGCAGGCTTTGAAGTTGCATTCGAGCACGAAGGGGAACTGCGGAGTTGCAAAGCTTCTCATGTAGTCAACGCTCTAGGACGCATTCCAGCGACCGATAAGCTAGACCTGCATCGAGCTGGAATTGAACTGAAGCCCAACGGCCAAATTCTCACCGATAGCCGCCAGCGCTCAACCAATCTGAATGTCTACGCCGCCGGAGACTGCACTGGCCCATTCGAGATCGTTCACACGGCCGTTTTGCAGGGCGAGTTCGCGGCTTATCACGCTTTCGGCAAACAGAAAACGCCCCTCAACTACGATGACATGCTCGATATCGTTTTCACCGACCCGCAGGTAGCTCGCGTCGGTTTGACGGAAAAAACGCTAGTGGAACGCGGCATAGCATTCATTGCCGCCGACTACCCGTTTGATGATCATGGCAAATCAATCCTCATGGAAGCCAAGCGCGGTTTCGTACGCGTCTTTGCCGAAAAGCCTGGCGGACGCATTCTGGGAGCGGAAATCGTATCCAAAGATGCAGGAGAGCTCATCCACGCCTTATCCGTAGCCGTTTCACACAACGCGACAGCCGCTTCCCTCCTGCAAACCCACTGGTACCACCCCACCCTTTCCGAAATCATCAGCTACCCCCTCGAAGACATCGTCGACGAACTGGAGGAGTAGTTTTAACCGCGAATGAATGCGAATACATGCTAATATTGATAACTTAAAAATTTCATTCGTATTAATTAGCATTCATTCGCGGTTAAAAATTAGTTCTATCATTAATCATGCGTATCATTTTCATCACCGGCATATCACGCGGTCTGGGAGCGGCTTTAACCAAAGAGCTTACCAAAGACGATACGCAGATCATCGGCTTCTCCCGTAGCAAGGGAGAATTCGAAGGCATCTTCCACAGCTGTGATTTCAGCAAGCCGCAACTGGCGGTCAGCATCTTTGATCAGGCTTTCGAGGAAGCCGATTTGAAGAATGCCGCGTCCATCACTTTCATCAACAACGCTGGGCAACTGGGACCTCTTGATTTTATCGAACGTCTCGACATCACCGATATCCAAGAAAACCTTACAGCGAATCTATTGGGGAGCGCCATTGCCCTGTCGCATTTTCTCAAATACACCAAGCAACTGGACAAGCCCAAGCTATTCCTGCAAATCTCTTCTGGCGTCGCCCTTCCCGAGCGAGCTAAACCAGGCTGGTCGCTCTACTGCGCCGCCAAAGCCGGACAGGAACAACTGATTCGAACCGTCGCTCTAGAACAGTCGCACGTTCCCCATCCAGCCAAAGTCCTGAACATCAATCCCGGCGTCATGGAAACGGCCATGCAGCAATTGATCCGCTCCACGCCAAAATCCGCCTTCCCTGGAGTGGACCGCTTTATCCAAATGAAAGAGGAAGGCAAAGTGGTCGATCCGAAGATCATTGCCGCGCGCATCGCAGCCGCCATAGAAGACTACGATTCGCTAGAAAACGGCAAAACCTACGTCCAGGCGGAATTTCAAGCTAACTAAGGCCGGAACAATAATAACCATGAGCCAATCTCCACCAACCTTTCTCCTCGAACTGCTGGAAGCGAAAAGCCCCTCGGGCGCCGAAGGCCAATCCCAAGCGGTCTTTGATAAATATGTCCAGCCAGAGGCAGACGTGTATGAAAAAGACACTACCGGGAATCGCATAGCGACGCTCAATTCCGAAGGCTCGCCGACCGTGATGTTTGCCGGGCATCTGGACGAACTGGGCTTCATCATCACCTACATCGACGACAAGGGATTTCTCTATTTTAAAACCATTGGCGGCCATGATCGCGTTATTATTCCCGGTCGTCGCGTCCTCATTCAGACCGACAAGGGAGTCGTGAAAGGCGTGACAGGCAAAAGAGCCATCCACCTTATGGATACAAAGGATCGCGATAAAGTCCCTCAGACCCACGAAATGTGGATCGATATTGCGGCAAAGGACAAGGAAGATGCCGAAAGTCGTGTAAAGGTGGGGGACGTCGCAACCTACGATCACGAATTTGAACTGATCAATGGCTCGGTTGGTACCGCTCGCGCCTTCGACAACAAGGGTGGAGCCTACATCGTGGGCGAAACACTGCGGCGACTAAAGCCCGAGAAGGCAAACCTGGAAGCAAAGATCGTATCCGTTGGAACCTCACAAGAAGAAATTGGCGTTCGCGGAGCGACGACTTCGAGCTATGGCGTTAATCCCGATTTCGCTGTAGCGGTTGATGTGGGTCACGCCACCGATCATCCGGATTGCGACAAGCGAAAATTCGGAGCCTTCAAATTGGGAGCCGGTCCCATCATCACCCGCGGCCCTAACATCAACCCTATCGTCTACAAAAAGCTGATACAGGCGGCTGATGAAAACGAGGTCCCCTACCAGTTGGAAGGCGACCCAAGGCCAACCAGCACCGATGCCCGAGCCATCCAGATGGCCAGATCCGGCGTCGCTACGGGGCTCATTTCCATTCCTCTACGCTACATGCACACCCCAAGCGAGATGGTGGATCTGGAAGATATCGAAGCCTGCGTTAGGTTACTTGTAGCATTCGCCAAGAATGTTAAGGGTTCGGACACGGGTGTATGGTAACAAAATTTGTGGAACGGAACCTTTGTGTTGGAATCGGAATTCACGAAGAGACGACACCCTTATGAACTGGAAACTCGCCTTACTCCTATCTCTTTTCTCAGTTGCTGCTTTTGAAGGATTTGCCGCGTATCCTGACAAGCCGATTAAGATAATCGTACCGACCAATGCTGGTGGCGAAATCGACGCCATGGCTCGAATTTTCCAACGCGCTTTCCAGGAAAAGGATCTGCTCCCCGTAAAGGCCGTTGTGGTCAACATGCCCGGAGCAGGTGGAACAGTTGGCACACGCCGATTGAAGGAATCTCCGCCGGACGGCCACACCATCGGGCTCTGGGCTCCGGGGATAGTCACCTCGAAGGCCATGGGGATCGTCAACTTTGACCACAAGGACTTTGAAGTGCTAGGCACCACTGGCTATTCCGAGATTGGTTTTGGCGTCAAAGATGATGCGCCTTTCCAAACGATCGAGGAGTTTATTGCAGCCGCCAAAGCGAAGCCCAATTCCATAAAGGTGGCTACCAACATCGGTCTTCCCGTTCACTTCTTCCCCTTCCTGTTTGCCGAGGAAGCGGGCATCGAATTGAAGTTCGTCCAATCCGGCGGCGGATCCGTTCGCCTCGCCTCGATTCTGGGGAAGCACAACGATATGGCCATGTTTTCGTTGCTGGCCTTCAAGCAATTCAAGAAATCCGGACTCAAACCGCTGGTCATTCTCTCTGGCGAGCGACACGACCTTTTCCCTGATATCCCCACCGCCAAGGAAATAGGCGTGGATCTTGAAATTACGGATACACGGATTTGGCTGGCCCCCAAAGGAACGCCTCCCGAGCGGCTGGAGATCATTTCCAACGCTATCAAAACGACGATAGAAGCCGAGGATGTGCGAGAGGAGTTTATCTCCTTGGGATTGACACCTGAGTTCGGTTCGGCTGAAAAGCTTGAGATCTTCCTCGACGACGTGACCAAGCGCATCACCCCGCTGGTTGCCAAGATGAGGAAAAATCGATAGCTATCGATTCGACTTATGGATACCGCTCGCTCTAAGTTCTCCCACCTCGATTTCTCTATTTGCGCCGCCCTCTTCGCCTTAGGAGGGCTTATTCTCTGGGGAGCCAAAGACATCCCTCCTCCCTTCTTCGATCCTCTCGGTTCCGCCGCTTTGCCCAAAGTTTGCGCCTACCTCATCATCGCCTTCAGTCTGGTCATTGCCACTCGAGCCTTTTTGCGACTTAAATCGGAGGTCAAATTATCGTCCTCAGAAAGCGACTACAAAATCGAGCCTTGGCTGGCCGTTGCCGTTGTCGGGCTAGCTTCGCTTTACACTCTTTCCATGAGTCTTGGTTGGCTAGGTTTCCGTTGGGCCACCATAGCTTTCATCTTCTCATTAGGCGCCGTGCTCAGCCGCTTCAGCAAAACCCAGATGATTATAAGCCTGGGACTCGCCCTCCTCTTCGGCCTCGGCGGTCAATACATCTTCACCGAATTCTTCTACATCGACCTCCCCCAATAACCTCTTTCCATCTTCCATCCTCTATCTTCATCCAAAAAAACGGATACAATTAAGTAACCACTACCGAGCAACGCGACACCTCAACGAAGCGAAGCGGAGAATAACAAATTCACATAAGTCACAAAAATTTTGATACGTAATTATTTCTTTTGTGAGTCTTGTGAA
>JANQKI010000232.1 GCA_028281165.1 Opitutaceae bacterium
TTGGAGGCCCTGCCAGCCGACGCCTTTGACCAGGCGAATGTATTTGCTGGATACAATGAAAGCGATGAATTGGTAGGCCTGGCCATGGAAGCCTCCTCTCGCGGCTACCAGGACGTAGTAAAAATCCTCTATGCCTATTCGCCCGAAAGCCAATGCATCGTAGGCATCACCGTCCTGCAAAGTTCCGAAACGCCCGGCATTGGCGACAAAGTGGAAACCGATCCCGCATTTTTGAAAAACTTCGAATGCCTCGACGCCAGCCTCAGTCCAGACGGTAGCGGCTTGGCCAACGAGATCGTGACCGTGAAACAAGGCAAGAAGACGCAAGCCTGGCAGATCGACGGAATCTCAGGAGCGACCATCACCTCCAACGCCATCGGCAAAGCCCTCAATCAAGGAGCCAACGCTATGCTTCCCGAGCTGGCGAGAAATCAGGCCCTTTTGAACAAGAAAGGAGATAGCTGATGGCTGAAGATCCGAGACTGCCCGCTCAACTCTCCTGGGATACGCTGACCCAAGGCATCTGGAAAGAGAATCCTGTCTTCGTCATGCTGCTGGGCCTCTGTCCGGTTCTGGCGGTCACCAACACGGCGACTAACGCCTTGGCTATGGGCTTAGCCACGACTTTCGTTTTGCTGTGCTCTGGCGTATTGGTTTCCTTGTTACGGAAGATTATTCCCAAGCAGGTGCGTATCGCCTGCTTCATCATTATCATCGCGACGTTCGTGACTATAGTCGACTACGCTATTCAAGCTATCAGCCTTGATTTGTACAAAGCCTTGGGAGCCTTTATCCAATTGATTGTAGCGAACTGTGTGATACTCGGTCGAGCAGAAGCCTATGCTTCTAAAAACAAGGTGGTCAACGCTTTCGTCAATGCCCTCGGCATGGGCATCGGCTTCACCTTCGCTTTACTTTGTCTAGGCGTAGTGCGGGAAGTCATGGGCTTTGGAACGCTTTTCGGAATGGATCTATTCGGACCGGAATTTCAACCTTGGGCAGTGTTCGCTCTGCCGCCAGGCGGCTTCTTCGTATTGTCGCTTTGGCTCTTCCTCTTCGCCATCCTTCGCAAACGCGGCGAACGTAGAAAGGAGGCCCTTCATGCAGCCTGATTCTCATGCCTTCATTTTCCTCAACGCTTTTCTGATCAACAACTTCGTATTGGCCATGTTCCTCGGCCTATGCCCTTTCCTCGGCGTATCCGGAAAAGTGAAGACGGCCTGGAACATGGGCTTGGCGGTTATCTTCGTCATGCTGGTCAGCTCCATCTGCGCCTACGGGATCAATGCCCTACTAGTTCGCTATCAATTGGAATTCCTACGATTGATCTGCTATATCACTGTCATTGCTTCGGCAGTACAACTAGTGGAAATGTTCGTCAAAAAGTTCAGCCCAGCTCTTTTCCGCACCCTGGGCATATTCCTGCCCCTGATCACTACCAATTGCGCTATTCTGGGCTTGGCCCTTTTCCAAACCAATCGCGAGTACGACTTCACGCAATGCCTGGCCTTCAGCCTAGGAGCCGGAGCCGGCTTCACCTTGGCCCTCGTCCTCATGGCTGGATTACGGGAAAAGCTCGAGCTCGCCGATGTGCCCGACGTCACCACCGGAGCCGCCATGAGCCTCATGCTGGCCGGGCTCCTATCGTTAACCTTCATGGGCTTCGCTGGACTAGGCGGCTGATATGATCGTAACTTACATAGTATCCATTCTGATCATACTGGGATTGCTCCTGGGCTGGATCATCGTGCAGCACCTTGCTCGCCTATTCGCCAGCCGACATCCCGATCTCGGCCCTGCAAGGGAGGAAGGCTCCGGCTGCAGCTTCTTCTGCTTCTGCAAGGACAAGAACACCTGCCCCAAACAAAAGCTTCTCGGCTCGTTCAAAAAATCGAAAGACGAGCGCCATCCAATTCAACATTCATAATTCAACATTCATAATTTTTAAGATCATGAACCTCAACGAATACGATATCAGCAATCCCTTCTCCGCCACCGTCCTGAAATCGGAACGTATCACGGATGAAACTACCGACGAAGTCCGGCATATCGTCTTGGACGTTCACGACGATCTGTTTTACTTCAACGAAGGCCAAAGCATCGGGGTACTCGCGCCAGGTCCTCACCCCTTCGGCAACAAACAACACATGCGTCTCTACTCGATCGCCAGCTCGCGGATGGGCGAAGACGAGAACGCCACCGAGATCTCCATTTGCGTGAGACGCTGCTTCTATATCGACGACGTCAGCGGCGAACGGTACCCCGGCGTGGCTTCTAACTATCTGTGCGATCGAAAGCCGGGCGATTCCATTCAACTGACCGGACCCTACGGCAGGCATTTCCGTCCGCCCCGGGACAACACCTGCAACCTTCTGATGATCGGCATAGGAACCGGCATTGCTCCCTTCAGGGCTTTCATCAAGTACATGTACGAGGATCGCAAAAAGTGGAAAGGCAAAGCCCGTCTATTCTACGGAGCCCGCACCGGCATGGACCTGCTGTACTTGAACGATAAGAACAACGACCTGGCGCTCTACTACGACGAGGAAACTTTCAAAGCCTTCGAGGCGCTGAGTCCGCGTCCCCACTTCGACGAACCGGAAGATATGGATCGAACCCTCAGAGAAAACGTCGACGAAGCTTGGGAGCTTATGAAGGATCCAAAGACCTACACCTACGTATCCGGCCTTTCCACCCTGCAAGACACACTGGACCTGATTTTCTCCGAAATGGCAGGCTCGGAAGAAAACTGGAAAACCATGAAAGAAGGCTTAGTCTCCGAGGGGAGATGGGCTACCTTGTTCTATGACTAGGATTTCACGTCTCAAGACCTTAGCATCACTCTTAGTATTCAGTTTCTGCTTGCAGTTTACCTTAGCTGCCAGTGGCCAAGAAACGACGGCCAACTGGGGTCCCGTGCAACGCATCACGTTCGCGAAAGACGAACTACCGCTGAATCTCTTCTCCAAATTCATGGAAAAGGAGAAGAATTCCTTTCTTCAATACTGTCTGCCGGAAGGCTACTCAAGCGATAAGACGTATCCGCTAATCTTGTACGTTCCCGGATTCCATGGCCATCCAGGCGGAAACATAAAGGTAGCTAAAGATATTGGAAATGGACGCAATTGCGTGGTGGCAAGCTTGCCGCTCTTCAAGAAGAACATCGATCGATCCGAACCGGCGAATGGCGTCATTGTCAGCTTTGCCGATTATTCCATCCTTTCCTCGAGCTATCGAAAGATGCTCGGGAGATTGTTCGAAGCGGTTCCCAACATCGATCCGACCCGAAGCGCTATGGTCGGCTTCTCGAACGGAGCCATAACCATCTCGATACTCGTTTCTTCGCAAGACGCATTCATTCTCCAGCGATTTCAAAGCTATTGTCTGGTCGACCAAGGAATGTTACATCTCGTTGACCTGCATAAGACGCCAACAAAGGATCGACGTTTTCTAATGCTGGTGGGCGACGAAGAAGATTACGGCAGGAGCCTGAAACTACGCGGAGCCAAGCTTCTTGAGGATTCTTATCAGCTTATCGGGATCGACTTTGAAAGTCGGGTTCTGGAAAACACCGGACACGAGCTGACGCCATCCTGCAAGCATGAAATTGGGGCATGGATTTTCGAAAAAGATGAGCAGGCGCTCCAGAAAATTAATTAATTTCAGTAATTATTTTTTGTAATTACTTTATGGATATCGGCAGGATTTCACCTTCTTCGTTTACATGGGATTTTCATCATATAATAATTAGCAACTGGAAAGGTAGCGCGAAGGATGAAAGACGATCGAAAGAACCCCTATTTTGGAAAGAAAAGAACAAGGCAAGCGGTCTCTACGCTTAATAAGGAGCCGCTTCCTATTTCCATTGCTAGTCGACAGACCAGATGGGAAATCCCAGATGACGTGGTAGACGAAATGCTGGCAGAACTTCGCGAGCAGGAAAACGCGGCTCACGAATAGCATTCGCTTCGCGAAGAAAACCGTTTTTCAACGGCCCAACCAGGATACCAGGATTAAGGGTCCGTAGGAAGCTGTCTGCTTTAAGATTGCGAGCCCCTCTTAAACCCCAGCCTCAAGTCGGCTTACGGCACTCCTGAAAAAGTACCTAGGAGAAAGGGCGCTAAACCTTGCTTATTTGCTAGTTATTGATTATCAATCAATAAGCAGGATAAGAAATTTCTCCAGCGAGCATGCGTCTGGTGGAAAGCCACGTCCAAGCAAAAGAATAACGAGTAACGGCTCTATGCCGGAAATCCTACCTTTTGCTTAACGCTTGCCAAAGGCGATCTCATCAATTGCTTTAGCTACAGCCCCGACGGATAGCTTTAAGAAGAATTAGCTTCAAAGCTATAACCAGTTCTTATAATACCCTGTCTTAGCATTAATGCTTTTTACAAACAAAAGGAGATCGATCTCATTGCCACCGCGCTAGATCAGTTTTCAAACTAATCCGCTTAATCAGAACAACGCCAGACACCAATTCATAAACGCATTCTCTATGATAGCATCGAAACCTAAGTACCCAGGAATTCGCATAACCACCAATGGCAATCAGCTAGTCTCTCTTTACACCGAGGCTCGCATCACCGAAGCCGGCGTCTTCTACCCGATCACTCCCTCGACCGAAATGGGAGAGATGTACGAATTCGCGCGAGCCAAAGGCCAACTCAATGTATTCGGTAGAGCAACCCTTGCGGTGGAATGCGAAGGCGAGCACGCAGCTCAAGGAGGAGCCATCGCCCAAGCCGTTACCGGGAAACGAGTCGTCAATTTCACCTCAGGACAAGGTATCGTTTACGGCGTCGAGCAATACTACCACGCGCCCGGCAAGCTTTGTACTATGGTCCTTGAAGTAGCAGCCAGAGCGCTTACCAAGCATGCTTTGAACGTGCATTGCGGTCACGATGATATAAACGCCGCCCTCGATACCGGCTGGATCATGCTCTTCGCCAAGGATGCTCAGCAGGCCGCTGACCAAGCAGTCATCCTGCGCAAGGTAACGGAGAAGGCCCTCACCCCCGGCATGAATATTCAGGATGGCTTTCTGACTTCTCACCTGGAACGCACCTTCTTGAAACACGAGTCGGGACTTCTGCGCGAGTTTCTCGGGGCTCCGGATGACATCATCGAATGCCCGACCGAAGCGCAAAGGACTCTATTTGGCCCGACTCGTCGCCGTGTTCCCAAAACCATCGACCTTACGAATCCCGCTCTCATCGGACCGGTGCAAAATCAGGAGCACTACATGAACGGAGTAGCAGCTCGGCGGGATAATTTCGTCGAACCCATCCTCCAATTTCTAGCCGCAGCCTACAACGAATGGGGACAGCTTACCGGGCGTCATTATAGTTTCGTTACAGAATACAATACTGAAAATGCGGATACCGTATTCGTTTCGCTCGGATCGGCCGCAGAGAACATCGAAGCCGCGATCGACCACATCAAGGAAACGCGTGGCGAGGAGCTCGGAAGCGTACACATAAACGTGATACGGCCGTTCCCGGAAGCCGCCGTGGTCGAAGCCTTGGCAGGAAAGAAGAACATTATCATTATCGAGCGTACCGACGAACCAATGGCTGGCGACAATCCGCTCGCTCGCGATGTGCGTACCGCCTTGACCAAAGCCCTGGCCAATCACTCCGGCAACGCTTACGCTGGCATTCCTGCCATCTCGCCTGAGGAGATGCCGCGTGTCTATTCCGGAATCTACGGGCTGGGCTCTCGCGATTTTCGTCCAGAGGACATCCTCGGAGCTTACGATTACACGCAGGGCAAAACTAAACGCCAGGACGGGAAACACAAGGATGACGGCGAGTCCTATTTCACGCTGGGGATCAATCATCCCTATAACGTACGCTCGGAAGAAACTCCATCCCTCCTGCCCAAGGACGCCATTGCCGTGCGCCTGCACTCCATCGGCGGATGGGGCATGATCACTACCGGGAAGAATCTTGCCGAAATCATCGGCGAACTCGGCGCCTTCGTGGGGGAGCGAGATAACGTCGTAGACGCTGACGGCAATCCAAAGGAAGTCATCCACGTGTCCGCAAATCCCAAATACGGATCGGAAAAGAAAGGAGCGCCGACGGAATACTTCATGACCGCCGCTCCCGAACGGGTACGCGTGAATTGCGATCTTCGCCACGTGAACGTCGTCCTTTGTTGCGATCCAAAAGCTTTTACGCATATCAATCCAATCGAAGGGCTCGTCGAAGGCGGAGCCTTTGTTTGGGAGTCGGCTGAAACTCCCGAAATGGCCTGGGAGCGCATTCCCCAAAAGTACCGCCAGGAGATCATCGACAAGAAAATTCGCGTATTCATTCTTCCAGGATTCAATATCGCGAAGAACGCGACCAACCGCCCCGATCTCCAGCTTCGTATGCAAGGAAACTCTTTTCTCGGAGCCTTCTTCAAAGTATCGCCCTTCCTTGAGACTTTCAGCATAGGGGAAGAGCACTTCAAGGAAGTCGTTCGAGCTCAATACAACAAGAAATTCGGCAAGTTCGGCGAAGCCGTTGTCGAGTCAAACATGGAAGTGATGACACAAGGCGGCTCCTTGCTGCAAGAGGTTCCTTATGGCGATATTGACGCTCCCGATTTCTCAGCCATGCGGGGCCAAATGCTGCTTCCGACCAACACGGACTGCGGAGGCAAATGCGGCTGCACCCCACACGAAGACCAGGAAGATGGGCTTCCCATGTACAAGATGGAAAGTTTCGACAACGAGTACCGCTCAAGCTATGGTTACAATCAACCCGCTTCTCCTCTAGCTGCCGTTGGCGTCATGGCCTCGGCATCGGGAGCCACAGCTTCCAAGTACGGAGCCCGTCGCGAAACGCCCAAGTACTATCCGGAGAATTGCACGCAGTGCATGGAGTGTATCACTTCCTGCCCCGACACGGCTCTGCCGAACATGGCCCACGATTTGCAGACCATTCTTCAAACGGCTGTAGAGAACTATGTCTCTGAAGAAGGTCAACGCGAAGTATTGAGAAACGCCATACCGGATGTCGATGCCGCCATTCGCGATACTATGGCGGCTAATGCCAAGAAGAAAGAAGGCGAAACCATTCGAGAGCTCGTCATGGGAATCGTGAGACAAGACGAGACGGTTTCCAAGGAAGCGGCTGAAGAATTGGATGCCATTCTGGAAATCCTTCCCCTCTCCTACCTGAAAGTTCCAGCCGTTTTCTTCTCTCTCGAACGAAAAGAAAAAGGCGCGGGCGGCATTTTCTCGATCTTCGTTTCCGATCTCTGCAAGGGCTGCGGTCTCTGCGTAGAGGAATGTGGCGACCACAATGCTTTAAAGATGGTCGAAGATACCGAAGAGTATAACGCCGAGATCCTCTCCGCCACAGAATTCATGCGACTACTGCCCGACACCGATCAAAAATACTTGGGTAAGTACGATACGGATACACCAGAGGATTCGCGCCCAGCAGCATGGCGAAACCATCTAATGGTCAATCGCAACTACGACGCGCTTACCTCTGGCGATGGAGCTTGCGCAGGCTGCGGAGAGAAGCCGGTTCTGCATGCCATCGCATCCGTGACCGAGGCCTTCATGCGACCCGTTTATCACAAGAAGGCAGATCGCCTAGAGACCAAGATTGCCGAACTCAAGAAGGAGGGAGTCGCCCTGCTAGAGAAACTGGCCGAAGAAGATCCTAAGACCTACGCCATATGGAAACGCATCGTGGCCCACATCATCATGGGACTCGGCGGGGACTCTTCAGAAGACACGGATGAACGGCTCGAAGAACACGGCGAAATCTCCGATTCGGAAGCCATTGAAGCTATTTGCCTCGTGCTCGAACAGGAGGCCTTTAATCACAAGCATCTTCAATCCTTAGACGGTCGGCTGGCTAACGGGATGTCGGTCATGGCCATGGGAGCTCATACAGGTTGTAATACGGTTTACGGCTCCACGCCTCCGAACAACCCTCACCCCTACCCTTGGCTGAATTCGCTTTTCCAAGACGGAGCTACGATTTCATGGATGATGGGCGAAAGCTTCATGATGGATAACGCTCGTCGTTCGATCATTCCCGAGCGGATGATCGACCATCTCGCCCAAGGAGACGCTCTGGACGATGCCATCTATTTCAACTACACGCACTTCACAGACGCCTTGATGACCGATCAGGAAATCAAAGAGCTTCCCAAAGTCTGGTGCGTCGGCGGAGACGGGGGTATGGGAGATATTGGATTCCAAAACGTATCCAAGGTAATCCTACAAAATCGTCCAAACGTCAAGCTGCTCATGCTGGACACTCAAGTTTATTCGAACACGGGTGGCCAGAACTCGGACCACAGTCCCATGACAGGCGGCTTTGACATGAACCAAGCTGGCGCGGCTAGCCAAGGCAAGCTTTGCGAAATGAAGAACGTGGCTGAATGTTTTCTAAACGGACACGGCTCGCCCTATATCGCTCAAGTTTCCATGGCGGACTCGGCTAAACTGTACACTAGCATTCTTGAAGCTCTTGAGTACAGAGGCACAGCCTACTTCCAAAGCTATACCACCTGCCAACCGGAACATGGTGTGGCAGACAATATGGCGACGACTCAAGCTACGCGGGTTCGCGAAAGCCGCTGTTTGCCGGAATTCGTATTCAATCCGCAACTGGGCGAGTCTTATACAGAGGCCCTCAGTCTAAAAGGAAACAAGAATCCTGATCGCGATTGGTGGCAGGCCAAAATGAGCGAAACCAAAGAGCCGTACTCCTACACCACAGCTCATTGGTGCGCAACCGAAGCTCGATTCCGCCAGCATATTAAGAAAGCCACTACAGAAGAAATCGAGCATATGGAGCACCTGGAAAACGTTCTGCTTCGCGTAACCCAACAAGACATCGTCTATCGACGGTACGTCGATCCCCATAGTCGAGCTTACATCCCTGATTTTGGGTCCTACATTATATATGATGCAGGTAATGGGAAGCGCATCCCAATGAAGCTTTCGCGTCAAATGGTGCTCTTCAATGTCGAACGTCGCAAGGCTTGGCGCATGCTGCAGAGCCATGCAGGGCAAGCAAACAAAGACTACGAAATGCAGAAGACCATCTTAGCCAAAGTCGACAAAGGAGAAATATCCATTGCCGACCTGAAAGCCAAGGGAGTGAAGATTTTGGAAGAAGAAACAGTAGAAGCTTAAGCTTTTTCAGCGAATTTCCAGCAAGGCCGAAGATGGAACCCATCTTCGGCTTTTTCGTATCTCCAAGTCTATTCGTTACTGATAATCAACGAGTTGCAACGGAAGAATTCGTGTATCAGCAATCTTAATATTTACGATAAGATTTTCGCGAAAACTGTTTCGCGAAAAAAAATTCTAAAAAATTCCAATATCGCTTGACTTACCCTGTGTTTATACGACATATATTTCGTGAATCAAATTTCTTTAGAGGAGGAGTGAAATGAAAATGCAAATACAAGAAACACCAAAGTCCACCCGCGACAACGCAACAGGCTTTGAAAGACATAATCGACTCAAGTCCAGACTAGGACTGGTCAAGAAACTCTGGAGCAGCGACTCGAAGAGGAGCCAAGTCGGAACCGGCAATGGTCTGGGTTGGACGACTCAGTGGCTATCCACCCGGTAGAGTAAACCAAAGCGATTATGGAAAAAATAAAGTATCAAAACTCCAACACTTTCATAGAACTCGTTCGCGTTCGCCCGACGTCGAAAATCCTAAAATTCATAGCAGGCAAGACAAAGGGCATTTTCCGACGCTATCCCAACTTAAAGGGATTGAGGGTGAACGTGAAACGAGAACCTACTGGACAAACCACAAATGACTTCACGGCTCGCGCCCGTCTCGTGCTACCTGGACACGACAGAATAATAGAAAAACGTAGCCATGACCTTTTCGCGGCGATCGCTCAGTCCCTTGATGTTGCGGATAGACAACTCCGCCGGAGAGCCCGCCTGTTTAAGGTCAGAAAGCGCCAAATAGCTTCCTGAGAATCAGAGAAGAGTGAGGAGAAGAAGCCGCCGCCATTAATTTGGCGGCGGCATGCTTTCCGCAGAATTTCCTGAAATAAACAAAACTGCGAGAAACAATTCATGATAATTCTTACGCGAAAAAATTTTCGCTTGATCCAATAACCTTAAAACCAATAAGAGCTATGGTCACCATGCCCCAAACCAAGCCTGATACGTGGACATTTCTCTCTAACCATACTCACGTTCTGCTCTGCCTTTACCGTGACCCCGACTGCTTGCTAAGAGAAGTAGCTATCGAGGTCGGCATAACCGAACGCGCCGTGCAACGCATACTGGCGGAGCTTGAGGCCGCAGGTGTAGTGAAACGAAAGAAAATCGGAAGGCGTAATCGATACAGCATCAAGAAAACCGCCAAACTCAGGCATCCCATAGAAGCGCACCGCAACGTTTCCGATCTACTGGATTTCGTTAATTGAGAGACAAACACTCCAGCAAATAACCTCTACTAGCAAAGCCCCGTTGCCCTGGCAGCTGGGCTTTTTTAGTGTCTGCAACTCGGGCAAATTGAACGTTGTCGGCAAAAATCGAAAATTTTTCAAAAAATGTGTTGCAAACATCCAATTCATACGAATTTTTATTCGTGTATTAAATTTCACGAATAATATTACGTTATATAGATGATATGAATAACAAGGTGGTCCAAAACCTGAAAGATAGCCTGCATCACGAAGCAGCTCCTGGCGTTCTCCTAATGATCGCGACAGTAGCCGCTCTTTTCGTAGCCAATTCTGGAGTCGATTGGTACGGAGCGATGCTTGAAACGCCAGCCGTCGTCGGCATAGGAGCTTGGGCCATCCAGAAGCCGCTCCTCTTATGGATTAACGACGGCCTGATGGCTATCTTCTTTCTCCTCATCGGACTGGAGCTCAAGCGGGAGGTACTGTTTGGAGAGCTTTCGGACGTCAAAAAGGTGATCCTGCCCGTTTTCGCCGCGATTGGCGGCATCCTCATCCCGTCCGGAATCTATGTGATGATAAACTGGGGTGACCCGATCGCTTTGAATGGCTGGGCCATACCAGCAGCTACGGATATTGCATTCGCCTTAGGCGTTCTGGCTGTATTGGGAAGTCGGGTACCTGTCGCTCTGAAAATTCTTCTTACCTCAGTCGCCGTTCTAGACGACTTGGCTGCCATCATTATTATAGCGGTATTCTACACCAATCAGCTATCCCTGATGTCGTTGGGATTCGCAGGCGTTATGCTGCTAGGCCTTTTCCTGTTAAATCGCAACGGAGTGAGGTCAATTGGGCCTTACGTGGTACTTGGCCTTGCTCTTTGGATAGCGGTATTGAAATCAGGAGTACATGCCACCTTAGCTGGTGTGGCTCTGGCTGCTTTTATTCCAACAGGAAATCGAAAGACACACAATTCGAGCCCCGCTCACAACATGGAGCATGGGCTGCATCCTTGGGTAGTCTTTGGCATACTCCCCGTATTCGCTTTCGCGAACGCTGGTGTGCCTATTCTCGGTCTTTCACCATCAATGCTACTTGAGCCAGTGCCGCTTGGAATAGCTCTCGGTCTTTTCGTTGGAAAGCAGATCGGCGTCTTTTCCGGAAGCTGGATCGCGGTCAAAAGCGGTTTGGCGAAGCTGCCTGAAAAGGTTGGCTGGCGAGAGGTGTACGGATTGTCCGCCTTATGCGGGATCGGCTTTACTATGAGTCTCTTCATTGGATCGCTAGCCTTCGAAGGAGGAAGTGGCCCAGACTATGCGATCGACGATCGGATTGGCATACTCACCGGATCCTTTCTATCAGCGATAGCCGGAATCTTCATCTTGACTCGAAAATCGAAAAAAGAGTTGGCGGAGAAACCGCCAGAAGGAGACGAACAAGGCAGCTATAAAGAGGAGCGACCGAAGCCGCAAAAACTCGAGCAGATGGTGAGCTAGACTGGCCGAATAGACAGAATCTAAAAGGAGCAACGAACCTAACACCAAAAAACCTAAAAAATGGATACCTCCTTACTGATTGCCAACCTGCATTCCCCACCCGTACTCGCCTTCGCCGCTGGCGTAGCCGCAGTCTTCGCCCGAAGCGATTTAAAGATACCAGAACAGATCTACCAAGGCTTAGCCATCTACCTGCTCATCGCTATTGGCTTCAAAGGAGGCACGGCATTGGCGGGTTCCGATCTCAGAGCCGTTGCCTTGCCAGCCGTAGCCGCCATTGGGCTTGGCTTGGGCATATCCCTTTCGGTTTTCTTTCTTTCTCGGTATTTGATTTTCAAGGATAACACGAATGCGGCGGCAACCGCGGCCCACTATGGTTCCGTTTCAGCCGTCACCTTCATCGCCTGTATAACGTTTCTTGAATTTCGCAACGTAGCTTACGAGGGATACATGACAGCGTTGATGGCCATTATGGAAATTCCAGCCATAATCGCGGCGATCGCTCTCGCGAAACGATTTAACAAAGGAGAGGGAGGCTCGATGGGTGCGGCTATTTCGGAAGCTCTTACAGGAAAAAGCGTTTTTCTGTTAACAGCAGGGCTTGTTATTGGAGCTGTAGCCGGACCTATAGCAGCCCAAAAAGCCGAACCATTTCTCATCCAGCCCTTTTATGGCGTATTGGTTATTTTCTTACTGGAGATGGGTTTGGTCGCCGGGAGAAGCATGAAGAGCTTTACGGAGAAACGTAAGCGGCTACTGCTTTTCGCCATCCTGGCTCCACTCGTTCAAGGAACTATGGGGGTATTAATGGGAGTGCTCTGCGGATTGTCGACCGGCGGTGCTACTCTACTGGGAACCCTGGCTGCGAGCGCTTCGTACATTGCAGCTCCAGCGGCAGTGCGAATCGCTCTACCCGACGCCAATCCCAGCTACTATATTTTCACATCCCTGGGAGTGACCTTTCCTTTCAATCTCATCGTAGGCATACCGCTGTACTTTACTCTGGCCCAGGCAATCACCTAGACCTCATTCAATTTAAAACAAAATAGGAATCACATAATGACACTTTACATACTACTCATCATCGTACCAGCTCTCATAGGCCTTTGGGCCCAAATGAAGGTTTCGTCTACCTACAACAAATACGCTAAAGTCGGATCTCGCTCAGGAATTTCTGGAAGAGAAGCCGCAGAATATGTTCTGAAGAAATTCGGTATCCACGATGTGGAGATCGTTCCGATAAGAGGCAAGCTCACTGACCACTACGATCCTCGTAATAAGCGTTTGGCTCTTAGCGAACACAACTATCACGGCAATAGCCTGGCAGCTCTCGGAGTAGCCGCTCATGAAGCAGGACACGCCATTCAACATGCCGTTGGCTACAAAGCTCTCAATCTGCGTATGGCGCTGATCCCTATCACTACACTCTCCTCCCAAATGCTGCCATTTGTAATCATCGGGGGACTTTTCTTTCAAATTACGGGCCTCATTTACTTGGGAATCGCCGTCTACATGGTTCTAACCCTTTTCCAGCTTGTGACGCTACCCGTCGAATTCGATGCCAGTAATCGAGCAAAGGCTGAGCTGGCAGGTCTAGGTATCATAACGCAAAATGAAGCCGTTGGAGTAACGAAGACCCTGGACGCAGCGGCTTGGACCTACGTCGCGGCTTTCATCGCATCTCTAGGCAATTTGATCTATCTTCTGATGATCGCTCGCCGCTGAAGCCTAATTTAAAATTTGGATACAAAGTAGCATTCTATCGACTGGCCAATTGGAATTGCCTCCAGGTATAGCTACCAAGGAATAGCAACAGAATCATGTTGTAGATCGATCGAGTCATCGTCCAAAGAAGGACTCCTAAGAGTCCAAGTGTAATAAATCCTATGATACAGGTGAGCTTGATTCTACCGGGACCTAAAAGGTCACGGAGGATGTGACCACCATCCAATGGCAAGATTGGACAGAGGTTGAAGATCGACCAAAAGACGTTGATTGTCATCATCGTTCCAAGAAAGTAGTGAACCAGAGAAACGGCATAGCTTGAAGGTTCCCCATCTCTGTAAACAACCATCGCTATCGCGAAGAATAGCATAGCCAAAGCGATGCTGGCTGCTGGACCGGCAGCCGTAACCAGAATATTCTGCCCTCTCGAGAACGAACCGCCGGGAAACATAGCCATGCCTCCCAGGCCATGCAATTCGATCTGCACGGACTTGGCGCCGAAAAAGCGTCCCGCAAGAGCATGCCCAAACTCGTGAACCAGAATCGAAATAAAGGCCGCCAACATGAATACCAAAACCCGGTGAATGGCCTCAGGAGTTTGGGCTCTAAGTCCTCCTCCAAGAAAAGCAGCTAAAAGAAAGAACCACCATTGGACGGTTACGGGAATTCGAAATAAGGAGAACTTAAACATGAATCAGGAGTTCAAGATGAGCAAGCTACGCGTCATTGGAGAGCTACTACAAGCTGTTTCGGATCTTAAAGCGCAACTGAACGGCTGGAAGAAAACGCTCGCCACTCAACCAAACACCTGTTGGGATTCCCAGGAAATCTATCATGTAAATAGCAAAAACCTTAATCCATGAGCTCATCTACGCCATCAAAGCCCAAAGAACTTAGCCGACGCGAGTTTAACCGCACGCTCCTGGGAGGGCTTGCAGGAATAGGCCTTGCGGGCTGTTCAGCCAAGGCAAGCGAGCCCTTTGTTCCTGCCCTAGGCTGCCAATCGAACCTAAAGAACGCGCAGGCCATAAAAGATGCGGGCGGCTCTTTCATTGGATTAAGCGTGGCTGGTTGGCTGGATCCTGATGGACCTGAGGAAGAGTTTCTAGCAAAACTTGAAGAGGCCAAGGCTTCTCCTATACCTGTTATCACCTGCAACAGCTTTATTCGGCGTAAAGACCTCCATTGCACTGGTCCCGACGCGAATCACAAAGAAGTAATGGAGTACTGCGCCAGGGCTTTTAAACGCGCTGAGCGAGCAGGAGTTGGGATGATCACATTTGGCAGTGCAGGTTCGCGCAGATTGCCGGAAGGATTCGAATACGAAAAGGGTATCGAACAGTTTATCGCTCTGCTTAAAATCATGGGGCCCGTAGCTCAAGATCATGGAGTCAGTGTTGGCATTGAACAACTACGAGCAGCCGAAGTAAATTTTATTAATCATATCGCTGAGGTTGAACGCATCGTGAGAGAAGTCGATCACCCGAATATTCGCGGAATCGCTGACATGTATCACATGGCTAAAGGAGGCGACACGCCTGAACAATTGGCCAGCGCAGCCGAACTCATCCAGCACATTGAGATCGCAGAGGAGAACGGAAGACGTATGCCCGGTGTCAATGGTCAGGATTTCAGGCCCTTCTTTAAAGTCATGAAGGAAGCTGGCTACAAGGGAGCCATCGGAGTGGAGGGCAGATGGGAAATATCCGAGCTTCCGATGGGCTTCGAGACGCTAACGCAACAGTGGTTGGAAGCGTAGAGCCCCAATAGGGCATCATATTCTGAGTAGATT
This sequence comes from Opitutaceae bacterium, assembly GCA_028281165.1. Taxonomy (GTDB): domain Bacteria; phylum Verrucomicrobiota; class Verrucomicrobiia; order Opitutales; family Opitutaceae; genus JANQRT01. The sequence continues at coordinate 15,415 of JANQKI010000232.1, forward strand.
CCGAACGTCCTAGACGTTCCGCTACGGTATTGGTTTCAAAGCACACTCTTACAGAGCACACGCGGCCACTTCGTAGATAGCTTTGGGCTTTCCAAAACGATCGGTCCCCATGTATTCGCGCGACTCTATTCGAAAAAGTCCAGCAAGGACTTGGTCGATCTTTTGCCTAGAGAAAAACTGTTTCCAAACCCCTTTTACTTCCACGCAATCCCATAATTCGTCAGTTCCTAAGGCTCCTTCGTTGACGTCCCCCGCGGCATTGACGCG
>JANQKI010000290.1 GCA_028281165.1 Opitutaceae bacterium
CGATATCATGAAAATCCCCCAAGCACTAGTGGAACTGCTATCTTCAATCGAACTTTCGTCCGAGAATGTGATTGATGAGCGTTTCGCTGTTAAGCTTCAGGATATGGTCACCGGAATCTTAGAAGGCATCTCCCAAGAAGAATTGAAAGGATTAACAGAAACTCTACAGCTGCTTAAAGATTCCGAGGATGAGGCTTCGTCTCAAAGAATTGAATTTTTGGATACTTTTTTGGAAAGCTATGGAATTGAAGAATAATTCAGACATCAAGGCGGCGTACACAATTCGTACCCGCTGCGCGGCTACTCTTGCGTAGCCTTCACGTTAGCAAATGAAAACTCTTAGCCTACTGCTTTGCCTTATTTCTCTATCTGGATGCGTCGGAATTAGCTACACAGAAAACGATCAGGCTAAATCGCTAAACCATTCTGGCATTCTACTGGTGGATCGACCAGTGAAGCCATACATCGAATCCAAAAATTCGGAAAAACTTAGTCCGAAACAATACCTTTCCAAACATAACGTAATTTTCGCTTCTGGTCCCTCTACTAATGAAATTGAACCGAAATTTGTCGCATCGGTAAAACAACACAATTATGAGTATAACGTCACATGGCCTGACGGCGTCACCAGCAAGCAAGTCTCGGGCGGATCAGGAGCTGCGATTTCAGACGATGGGTACATTATAACTGCATACCACTGTATAGACCGACCTGCGATCTGGGCTTTTTCTACAGTAATGAATAACGAGACTACAATCAGTACCAGGATAGCCAAATGCCGGATCGTTTTTGCAGACGAGGAGGCTGATTTCGCGATAGTGAAAGCTCCGATTGATACTCCATATTTCCTAACGGTAAGGGAAGAACCCATACAGAAAGGAGAAGTGCTTCTAGCTGGCAGTACGATCAATAGCCATGGAGGCGGAAAATTTTTATGGAGCAATCAACTCAGGGGATCCTCCGGTAGGGAATTTCTTTCTTTTAGCATGACGATCCCTATGAAGCAAGGTGACAGCGGCTCAGCGGTTATCGATAGTCAGGGCAGACTTTGTGGCGTAGTTACAACGGCCTTACGAGGAAGATGGATTGTGGATAATCTGCCGAGAAGCAACGCAATTCTACTAGACGCTGAGAGTATTCTGAAAATCATCAAAGAAGATCGAAAAGCTAACATGGCGAGCGAGGCAACGGCTCACAGCCGCGCCCCCTCTTAGCGTTAGTCGAAAGAATGAATCCAACTCGCAACTACACATTTATCATCACTATGGGGATCCTATCATCTATTTCCGGCTTGTTCGGAGGAAACAAAGCAGAAGCAGCGGAGAAAGAAGCCCATTTTGCAACGGCGCAGCTGAACCACTTGATCATGCCCATTGACCGTGGGGACCGATATGAAGACCCGCTAGATGACGCACTGAGAGAAGCCGGACTCGGTTTCACAGATGGAGGAGGAACGATGCAGCAAAAGTCGGGTGAGATAGAATACATCGACGTTGAGATTGCTCTGCACGACCTAGAAAAAGGAATCCCATTTGTGATTGAGCATCTCGAAAAATGGGGAGCACCAAAAGGATCTGTTTTGAAGATATACGAAAATGACAGCAGACGAGAGATCCCGTTTGGAAAGACAGAAGGAGTCGCGGTCTATTTGGATGGAGTGAATCTTCCAGATGAAGTTTACGCTGAGTCAGACGTGAACGTCGTTATTGAAGAGATTGATAAGGCATTAGGTGGAGCTGGCGAGTTTCAGAGTCATTGGCAAGGCAACGAAGAGACCGCTCTATATTTCTACGGAGTTGAAGCCTCAAAGATGAAGGAGCTCATGAAGCCGTTTCTTGCTTCCTACCCACTTTGCAAAGGAGCAAGAGTTGTTATCATCGCACCGAAAACAGAAACAAAGGACTAACAAATCGTGT
>JANQKI010000314.1 GCA_028281165.1 Opitutaceae bacterium
ATGGTACGTGGCTGATGTGTTGAAATTGTATGGCGATGAGAGGGGTTTGAACAATCTAGGCGGAGCCGAGTTCGAAGAGGTTTTTATCCCCGGCCACAATTACGATCTTGGAAGCATGAATACGCTGGAGGATCTGTCGGTCGACGAAAACGGGGACATTCGCGTTTCCTACGAAGGGAAGTTACTGGAGAATCGCTATAAGCTGCTGCAGTTGATCCATGCGGATTTGATGCTGGTCGAAAATTTGGAGCGGCTTGGGAGTCTGGCGAAACAGGGAGCTCGCATTGTCGCGCCACGGCCGATACGGAGTCCGAGTTTGGTGGGCGCTGAAGAGGCGGATGCGAATTACCAGGAGCTGGTGGATGAGCTGTGGGGTAGCGGATTGATTAAGGAGGCGGATGCTTGGGAGAACGAGTTGGAAGCGCTGGTCGATGACTGCGAGGCTCCAGATAGTATTCAGTTTTGCCGTACGCGAATCGGCGGTGACGATTATTACTTTGTGGTGAACGCGACGAAAGGAACGCGCGATTATGAGTTGACCTTCCGTACCTCAGGAAAACGCCCGGAGATCTGGAATCCGATGACTGGCGAAACGAAGCTTGCGGCCTTCTGGAAAGACTTAGGCGACGGTCGAACAATAGCGCGTATGACGCTGCCTGCAGAAGGCAGTCGTTTTGTGGTGTTCCGAGAGGACACTGACGAAAAGGGCGCCGACGGTGGGCAAGAAGCTTTGGAGGAGCTCATGGAGATTAGCGGACCTTGGAGCGTTCGGTTCGATCCTGAGTGGGGGCCGGAGGAAGCTGTGACGCTTCATGAGCTCTTACCTTGGAACGAACATTCGGATGAGCCGATCAAGTACTATTCCGGCAAAGCCACTTACTTTGCATCCTTCAATCTCGAGAAAAAACCGAAGGGGAGCGTCGTCTTGGATCTTGGCGAAGTGGGTGCCATGGCTCGTGTGCGCGTGAACGGCAAAGAGCGCTCGGTCATCTGGCAGGCTCCCTTCGTATTCAATGTTACGGATATATTGAAGAGTGGCGAAAACCATCTAGAGGTGGACGTCATCAACAGCTGGAATAACCGCTTGGTGGGGGATAGTCGCTTTGAGCCACATCCGAAAGGGATTCCCGATTGGGTCCTGAAGGGCGATCCGATTCCCGAAGAGATGGAACGTCGAACTTGGGTCTTTCATCCCGACCGCGTGCCGGAGAGTCCGCTTTTCCGGGACGGGTTGACTGGTCCCGTTAGGCTTAAAATTCGCTCGCCTCGCTAGCAGGAGCGACAGGGCTATTAGCGCGGAGTAAATGACGTTCCGCTACGGCTTATCCGTATCACGGTGGTGATGAACAGGGTACGCATATCCTCTCCGCCAAAAATGCAGTTTGAGACGCCAACAGCAAGAGCGCCCCATCATTTTCCGTCGCGACTGAAGACTTCGATGCCGGCTTTGGGATCAGATCCAGCGAAACAAGGAGTATGTATCCATTTAAATGACCTTTCGGATATATACTTCTCATCTATTGTCTATTTTGCGCCATTCTCAAAAAATTAAATCAACGCAATTGCGAGGTATTCAAGTTTATGGAGTTGACATACAAACGTATATAGTTTGAGTAAAAAGCGGTCTTATTACTGTGATAAGACTGGAATCTACTCAAAAAGGAAACCAATGAAAATTAGATATGTGATTGCTGTGCTTGGCATCATCGGCGGCGTAGCCGCTTTTAGCTATGCGGGGAGCGCATCTGCGCTTGCCGTATTCCAAAACGGTGGATATACTTCAACCAATGTGACGGTTCCATCGGGATCTTCTGTATCGGGCTACGCGGCTGCTGATTCTGGCGACTGCGATCAATGGGGCTGGTCAGCGGTTGACGGTCCCAATAAGTATGTCGAAGCGTATGCCAGCGGCTGCGACGATTTAGATGTCAACTACTTCTCCAACGGATCGAGCGGAAGTTGGCTCCTAGAGGCTGAAAACGCCGGGGACTATTCTTCTGGCGACGCTTATATAAGTTGGTAGATGGTAGTTCGACTTTACGGCGCGTAAGATTTTGCTGAATCGCGCTTAATACAAAATCGGCTCTTCGTTTTTCGGAACGAAGCGTCGATTCATTTCTATAAAACTGCGGTGAATTTCGTATTGGCGAGGATCTCGATTGTAAGTTGCAGAGGTCTTTTTCTTATATATCGAAAGGCAGCGATTTTCGCGGTTATTTTGTATGCGAACATTTGGTCTTGGGCTGAAACCGCACCTAATTCCGATCCCCGTCGAGATCCTGCTTTTGCTGTAGGAGATCTGATAGTTTCTTCTTATATATACGATCGGGAATTGAAGAAAGCGAATCAAGAGAGGGAATCTCGAGGATTGGACCCGTTGGGCAAGCTTGAGCTTGAGACGTGGAGCAGGGAATGGGCAGATCGGCTTTGCTTGACGAATGAAGCCATTGAGCTTGGCTATGGGAGTCATCGAAAAGTGAAGCGCGCGGTTGATATTTTGAGCGCCTACATGCTTGTCGAACATCCGGAATCGCCGTTCGCGCGTTTGCTTCTTGCTGAATCTAAAAAGACGCAGGCGAAAGCCGATGCGAGCGTTAAAAGGCGGTCGAGGCAAGAAGCCAAGCGAACTATATCCGAATGGGAATCATTGATGGCCGATGAAGCGCGTATCAAGTTGAACCGTAAGCTAGCTGGCGAACTCGTTGTTGAGCTTACTCGTAACTATCAGGGAGGGGATAAGATAGAGTTGGAAAATTTGAGGATCAAGAGCGGCGGGATTCTTTTCTCCTACTTTAACGGATCGGAGGAACGGCGGGTCTCCGTAGAGCGCTTTGCGGCGTTTTACAATGATGCGGTTTTCAAGAATTACCCGACTTCTTTGTCGCTTTTGGAGGAATCGGTTAAACGAATGGTCGTTGGAAGAGCCAAGCTGGAATTGGCTCTCCAAAAGGGTTTGGATTTAGATTGGCGTTTTCAGGAGGAGAAAGAGAATTTCCGAAGAAATGTGATCGCTAATATTTTCGAGGAAGAGGCGCTGATTCCCGCCATTGATGTTAGCCGCGGCGATATCGAGGAAGCGTACCAAACGAACCCCGAGGCTTTTTTAAGGCCTAAGGGAATTTATATATGGAGGCTTGATTTCGATACTTTCGAGAGCGCAACGTTGTCTCGTCGCGGTTTGACGAGCGCAATTGTACGTGGACGAAAGGATGATACGTTCCTCTTGGATTTCGCAATTCCTGAAGAGGCGATTCAAAGACGAGTGATAGCATCTTCGCCTGAGCTTCCTGAAGCCCTTGGCGATCAATTGCTCAATCGTCCGGTTGGTTGGGTTTCAAGGGTCTATGTAGAAGACGATTCTTTTGTATACTTCGTTAAAGGCGAGGAGGAAGGTGTTGAAGCAAGTCCGTTGGAAAGCGTAGAGTCGATTATCCGTAAACATATCGTCGCGGAGAAGCTTGGTCTGCATAAGAATGAGCTGTTAGGAACTCTTCGATTGAAATATCCGTTGAGACAGTGGATTGAGCGCTAGATTGTCCTTTTGATACGGCTCGCAAAAAAGTCTGAGCGCATGATGAAACGACAAGGAGAGCTCGGTCATCTGGCAGGCTCCCTTCGTATTCAATGTTACGGATACATTGAAGAGCGGCGACAAACCATCTAGAGGTGGATGTCATCAACAGCTGGAATAATCGCTTTGGTGGGGGATAGCCGCTTTGAGCCACATCCGAAAGAGATTCCCGATTGGGTCCTGAAGGGCGATCCGATTCCCGAAGAGATGGAACGTCGAACTTGGGTCTTTCATCCCGACCGCGCGCCGGAGAGTCCGCTTTTCCGGGATGGGTTGATTGGTCCCGTTAGGCTTAAAATTCGCTCGCCTCGCTAGCAGGAGCGATTGGGCTATTAGCGCGAGGTAAATGACGTTCCGCTACGGCTTAATCCGTATCACGGCAGGCCGGGGATCAAGAGCTTGGTGGAGGCTAAGCCCTTTCCTGTAGTGATGAACAGGGTACGCATATCCTCTCCGCCGAAGGTGCAGTTTGAGCCGCCAACAGTAAGAGCGCCCCATCGTTTTCCGTCGCGACTGAAGACTTCGATGCCGGGTTTGGATGTGGTGTACAGGTTACCCGCGATGTCCACGGCAAATCCATCTACGTTCGAACCGGTTTTGATAAATTCCGATCCTTCTCCAACGGAGCCATCATTGGCCAGTGGAAATTTCCAGATACTTGCGTAGTTCGTTACGTAGAGAGAATCTTCTTCGGGGCTAAGAGCGATTCCATTCGGATAAAGCTCTTTCGTGACTATGCTTAATTCGCCCGAAGGATCGATTCTGTAAACTGCAGTAAACCCAAGCGTATCCGTTTCTAC
>JANQKI010000128.1 GCA_028281165.1 Opitutaceae bacterium
GGAACGGAACCGCAGTGGGGTCTGATCGAAGAAGGTATTGTGGCTCCTTTGAATGAAGTAAGGTCTTGGGTGAGACAGGAACTCTTTCGTCGCGAAACACCGGATACACTGCAACCGGTTGATCGCGATCCGGTTCCGCAAGAATACGCGGAATCGGTAAGAAAGTATTATGAGGCGTTGGGCGAATAGAAGAGGGTTGTCGCTTTGCTAGGTCCGATTTCAATTCAAAACAACGAATGGTGGATCGCCATTCTTATCGGCTTGGCACTGCTGCTGCCTCTAACCTGGCGAACCTGGAAAACAAGCCGCGGACTGGAGCGAGGGTTTAGGCTCGGCCTCGCTCTACGCATCATCGGAATAGTTCTTTTGCTGCTCTGCCTGGTCGAACCTCACTTGACTACAAAAAGAGCTGTCAAGGGAGCCAACATAGTAGCCTTTCTAGCCGATAACAGCCAAGGCCTTAGCGTTCTGGACAACGGCGAATCGCAAAGCCGCGGGGCGAAAATGATCGACCGCCTAGCAGGACCCGAAGCCACCTGGCCAGCGGAGCTGGCACAGGATTTTCAAGTGCGTTCCTATCGATTCGACAATGATCTTCGGCGCGTCATGGATTTCGCTAAACTCGATTTCACGGGTAGTCGTAGCCAAGTTATCAATACCCTAAATCAGTTAAAAGAGCGGTTCGAAAATCTGCCGCTGGCCGGCACTGTTTTGGTAACCGATGGAAATGCGACGGACTTCGACGGAACCCTACCCGATCTAAGCGGATTGCCGCCCATTTACCCGATTGTGGTGGGAGACGAGGGTCAGCTCACGGACATAAGCATGAATCATGTCGAGCTGCGCCAAACAGCCTTTGATGACGCTCCTGTGTCGATACGAACGGATGTTTCATCAAGCGGCTCAAGTTCCAGAAGAGTCGAGGTGGGTATTCGAAATTTGGAGTCTGGAAACGATTCGTTGTCTTCGACACCAGAAAGCAAGATAGTGTCTATAAGATCCGATGGCAAACCAGCCAGTATCGCCTTTGAATGGCGACCATCGGAAACAGGTATCCAGTTCTACGAAATCGAAGCCCACGGACTTGATCGCGAACAAGAATCGGATATCCAAGAAGCGACCTTATCCAACAATCGTCGTATTGTCATGGTAGATCGGGGGCAGAAGGAATTTCGCATTATCTACGTGTCAGGTCGCCCCAATTGGGAGTACAAGTTTCTCAACCGCGCGCTTTATGAAGATCCTCAGTTGAAAATGGTTGGACTTCTGCGTGTCGCGCGACGCGAACCGAAGTTCGAATTCAAGGGACGCAGTGGCGAGTCGAGCAATCCACTCTACAGAGGCTTTGGGCGCGAAGATGAATCGGAGCGTTACGATCAGCCTGTATTAGTGAGAGTGAATACACGAGATGAAGTTGAATTGCGTGGCGGATTTCCTAAGACAGCCGAGGAACTTTTCGAATACGACGCCATCGTCATCGACGACCTGGAGGCCGAGTTTTTCACTTACAAGCAGCTTTCCCTAATCAGGCGATTCGTCTCCGAGCGGGGCGGCGGACTCCTGGCCCTTGGCGGGGCTGATGCTCTCGATCACGGCAACTACGAGAAAACGCCTCTCGCCGCAGCCCTACCCGTTTATCTGGATCGGCAGCCTGAGTTTGCCCCGGGCGAAAACCTATCATGGCGACTCACACGTGAAGGCTGGGTCGAACCATGGACGCGCGTTCGCCCCGTTGAGGCAGACGAAAAATCGCGACTTATTTCCATGCCGCCGTTTAAAGTTCTCAACCCACTGCCAGGGCTAAAGCCAGGGGCTCGGGTTCTAGCCGAAGTGGAGGACGCCCAAGGCAATGCCTTTCCTAGTCTCGTTGCTCAGAATTTCGGTTTGGGAAGGGTCGCTTGCGTAACGGTAGGCGATCTCTGGCGATGGGGCTTGCGTGGCGAAGGCGAGCAAGCTGACCTCGCCAAGTTTTGGCGCCAATTAGCTCGATGGCTGGTCACCGATACGCCTCAGCAGGTTGAAATCCAGGCGAAACGAGAAGGTCCAAACACAAGGCTGGTGGTTAAGGCTAGCGACAAGGAGTACCTCCCCCTCGATCTCGGCCAAGCGCGCATCACTGTGAAACGGGTTAACGCCGGCGATGAACCAAAGGAAGGCGCAGCCAGATTTTCATCGATAGAACTGCAAGCGGAACCTGTACCCAATGTTTCGGGACAATTCGAAGCTGACTTTTCCTCAGGCGAAGAAGGGGCTTATCGAGCAGTGGTCGAAGTAACCGACATAGATGGCATCGTTGTTGGAAGGGCTGAAACAGGTTGGGTCAATGATCCAGCCACGGAAGAATTCGCTCATCTCCAGCCCAATCGATCGCTCTTGCAGGAAATCGCTCAAAAAACGGGAGGACGCATCCTTCAATGGTCTGAACTCGACGATTTGAATGAAGAGCTAGCCAAACAGCCTGCGCCAGTGATGGAAGCCTGGTCCTATCCGCTTTGGCACAATGGCTGGTTGTTTCTTGCCGCGCTCGGCTGTTTCCTAGGAGAATGGGCCCTGCGTAGAAAGCGAGGTTTAGCATGAGACGGATTGGCAGGCAAGTTTACTCCACTGCTGTTTGCCTGATAGCATGGTTACCTTTCGTCTACGCAAAGGAAAAACCAACCGATTTCGCTCATGAAATCCTCCTGGTCATCGGAGCAGCCGGAGAGGAGTCCTTCAATGAAGGGTTCGCCAAAGCGGCGGAACGTTGGCGGGAAGCTTCACGCGTTGCCAATGCGCAACTTAAAGTGATCGGATTGGAAGAAGATCCAGAAGGAGAAGCGGAAGAAGAGGTTAAGGATCGAGAGAAGGTACGAGATTGGATTGAGAATTTGGATACCGAATCTTCAATTCCGGCCTGGATCGTTTATATTGGCCATGGGACACATAACCGCCTATCGACTTCGCTAAACCTGCGAGGACCTGACCTGGACTCGAAGACCCTGTCGGATTGGGTAGACGATTTAGATCGGTCGCTCATATTCATCCATGGAGGATCGGCTAGTTCGCCATTCATCTCCGAACTTTCAGGATCAAATCGTATCATTATTACAGCTACACGAAGCGGCGATGAGATCAACTACGCCCGTTATGGCGAGCAATTCGCAGCTGCTATTGGAAGCCTCCGAGGAGACATCGATCAAGACGGTCAGGTTTCCCTCCTAGAAGCGTTCCAAACGGCTTCCCAAACGGTGAATACCTACTACAAGGAGTCTGGCAGGATCATCACCGAGCACGCTCTCATTGACGACAATGGAGACGGCTACGGAACCCCAGCCGATTGGTTTCGCGGCACACGCGTCATCAAAAGCTCTACCGACAATCGCGAACCCGACGGCTTTCGAGCCAGCCAAATCGCCTTCATCCCCTCCGAACAAGAACGCTCCCTCACACCCGAACAACGCGAAGCGCGCAACGCCTTGGAACTAGAAATCGAGGCCCTACGCAAACGAAAGAATGACATGCCAGAGTCCGACTACTACGAGAAACTGGAAAAGATTCTACTGAAGCTGTCGGATATTTATCTGCCAGGAGAGGCTATTGAACCTACAGAGAGCTTAGAATCGAACATCTCGCCAAGCGATTCTTAAAAAGACGAGATTTCAGAGATTGAGATCCCAAGTGAATTACGAAAACAATTCGCACATTGGTGGAGCCGATCGGGATCGAACCGACGACCTCTTGCATGCCATGCAAGCGCTCTTCCAACTGAGCTACGGCCCCGAAAACAGGTTGACCAACCTCCATCGAAACCTGGTTTTAGCAAGAAAAAAGTTTGGCAGGTCTGAGGTTCTATCGCTCAGCTTGCACAATCGTGAAACTGAGCGTTTCGCTGGCGGTGAAGCCGGGAGGGGCTCCGAAGAAGGGGACTTTTTTGAAGGCGTCGAGAGCTTTTTGGTCGAAAACAGGATCGCCGCTTCCTTTTGAAATTTTGGCGTTTGAGATACGGCCGGTCGGAGCAAGATCGAATTGAACCACAACTTGCAGAGACCTGGCCCCAAGCGGATGGGTCTCCATGGCGTTCTTGATACGCTGCTTAAGTTGAGCGAAATAGGACGCGAGAGCATCCTGCTGAGCCGAGCTGAGGGAGTCGATTTTCGTTTGCGGCAAATTTGTATTCATTAAATCCTGCAAGCTACGGGTCATCGATTCCACTTGGCGACTGAGGTCGACGCGTTGCTGGGGTTTTGGTTTCGAGCGTGAGATATTCTGCGGCTTGACCGGTCCATGCTCCTTTACGAAATCATCGAAACTTATTTTCTCCTGCTGTACTGGTGGTTCCGGTACAGGATCTGGAGGAGTTTCTAGAGGCTCGAGTTCGACGGTTTCGATGAACTCCTCGGGCTTGGGCAAATCCAACGGCTCAGATTCGTATTGGATAACGGGAACATTAGCTGGCGCAGGAGCCGCCATTGCTGCTGCAACAAGCTCAAATTGGAACTCTTCCCGTTTATCGAATGGCTTGATGATCGCGAAAAGGGCCAAGGCCACCAGAACAGCAAAGTGAAGACTTGCCGATAAAACGAGAGGGCCTCTTTGATCGAAATACATTTGAGTTATTTAACCACAGATCACACGGATGATCACAGATTGAATTGTGTACTGAATATCCGAGTTCATCTGCGTAATCTGTGGTTGAAAATCATCCTTCGGGTCGTGTTACCAAATCGATCTTCTTAAGGCTATTTTGTTTCAGCAGATCCAGCAGAGTTACAACATTTTGATAAGGCGTGGCCGCATCGGCTCGGATACTCATGGTAGGCGGATCGCGCATCTCGCCGTAGCGCTGCAGCTCTTCCTCTAATTCGACATCGTTTAGCTGAACTCCATCAACACGGTAGCCGCCATCCGCTAGCACCACGATATTGACCGGGTTGGCCGGTGTATCGCTGATGGAAGTCGAGGCTACGGGTAAATCGACTTCCATAATCTGCTCTACTTCGATCAATGGCGTGCTGATCATAAAAATGATAAGCAAGGCAAAGCCCAAGTCGATTAGGGCTGTCACGTTCAATTCCGAGACCGCTTCGAGTTGCTTTTTTCTATGGAAAGAACGAGCCATTATTCAGGGAATTAGGCAGTCCTTGCTTTGCAAGGATCCTCTGGACAGGTGTTTAGGCTGTAGGCATGAATAGTGAGCAATGCTTACGAGATTCATCATTCCAAATTCACTATTCAATATTCCCGTCACCGACTTTCCAGCTCGATCATGTCTGCCAAGGCGCTAGCGAAATTCTCCAGCTCTGTCACCAAAACCTTGGTACGGGTCAGCAGATAATTGTAGCCGAATACAGAAGGTATGGCCACACAGAGACCAGCCACTGTGGTAAGTAAGGCGCCCGAAACGCCTGGAGCCAGATTTTGCAGTGTCGCCGTTGCTTGCAGACCAACTGATCCGAAGGCATCCATAACTCCCCAAACCGTTCCAAGCAGACCAAAGAAGGGCGCGCCGGAAACGATTGTCGCCAGAAAAACCATACTGGATTCGTAGGATAGCGACTTGTTGGCTAAAGCTCGCTGCAGAGCGTTTTCAACGTGCTCGACGCGGGCGCTACGCAGCTGCTCATGGGACTCGCCCGCTTTGGCTGACACCCGATGGTAAGCTTCGATAGCATCGTTGTAGAGCGAGGCGTATGGGACGCGTTTGGGGGCATTGAAAGAACTAGGGGCCTCAAGAATGGACGAAAGTCGATGCAGCGATTGTTCGAAACTGAGATTTAACAGCCTGAGTTTTTTAAGCTCCAAGTATTTACCAATCATCACCGCCCAGGCGCAAACGCTGAAAAAAGCCAGAGCGAAGATGATGAACTTTCCGGCGGTATTGCTTTGAGAGAAATAGGTGAAGACGTTGGGAGAAGCAGCGAGAACGACGAACTGGCTTAGAGAAGGCAATGGCATAAGCATATCGCAATTACGGAATAGTCTTTCGCGGACCGAAGGAAGAGCGTCCCAATCAGACTTTTGAACCGCAGCAAGGCAGATCGTTCAACATATTTTCGAGATAATCTCAGATTGTAAGAGAGGAGCTAGTCGTCAGAGATTGCTGCCAGCGAAAAACGAGATGAAGCTTCCCGGAAAAATCGATTGCCCTGGCCAAAAACAGTTGATTACTAGGGAGCTTTCTGAAAATCCCGACCAGCACCAAACGGTCGAAACAAATCGAGGCAATCTAAACCAAAGACCAATATGGATTATCGAGAAAGAACGCTCAAAGAACTCCAAGAAAAGCGCAGCAACCTGTCGGGCAAACAAGCGCTGGTCGGGCTCGACGGTTTCGTCGATACCATCGTCCACCTGGTAGGGCAGAGGAACGGTCAAGGAGACAATTTTGATCGCATTGAAACGATCGAAGATTTCGGCAACCGAGTGCTGGAGGCATCTGGCATGAGCGCCAATATCGAGATGTATCCCAGGATGCAGAAACTGGGTGGGAATGGCCCCATCATGGCCAATGCCTTGCTCTCAGCCGGGCTCGGTCTTCGCTACATCGGCTCGCTAGGCCAGGACTCGATTCACCCCGTTTTTGCCGATCTAGCTAGGAAAACGAATGCGGTTTCAATGGCAGACCCAGGCATGACTACTGCACTCGAATTCACGGACGGCAAGATCATGATGGGCGTCACCAAAAGCCTAGACGACATCAGTTACCAGAGCGTCTTAGACAAAATGGGAGAAGGAGCCTTCCTCGACGCCCTGTCACGCTCCCATCTAATCGCCTTGGTCAATTGGACGATGATTCCCAACATGACAGCGATTTTCTCGGCGTTTATTGATCGAGCTCTGCCGATGCTTTCGCCCATGGATGGCGGACGAACGTTTTTCTTCGATTTGGCGGATCCTCAGAAACGAGCTCAAAGCGAGCTGGTGGAGGCTTTAAGAGTCATAGCGAAATTCCAGAATTTCGGAAATGTAATCCTCGGGTTGAATCTCAAAGAAGGCCAACAGGTATCAGAGGCCTACGGCATCGACGAAGATGGCAACAGCGATGACTCGCTGAAAAACATGGCGAAGCTGATACGCCGCGAACTGAACATCAAAACTGTGGTGATCCATCCGACCAAAAGCGCGGCTTGCGCCACTAAAGATGGCGAATGGCTGGTAGAAGGAAAATACGAGCCAAACCCGAAAATAACAACGGGAGCTGGAGACCACTTTAATGCTGGCTTCTCGACCGCCTCAATGTTGGGTCTGTCTTCGGAAGCTTGCCTAACGGTCGGTGTAAGTTTTTCCGGATACTATGTGCGCGAGGCGAAGAGTCCTTCCTTAAACGATATCGACAGCTTCTTGCGAAGCTGGTAAGACCATTTTCTTATGACAGCAGGAGAAGAACATCCTGGTAAGCTCTTCACGTTCGAAGGCTCCGAAGGCAGTGGGAAGACCACGCAAATTGAATTGCTCGCCGACGAGCTGGAAGGCATGGGGCATGAGGTTGTGGTCACGCGTGAACCCGGCGGTACGGAAATTGGCGAGGAGATCAGACACTTGCTGATCCACAATTCCGCCAGCGAAAAGATGACGCCAGAGGCAGAACTCCTGCTGTTCGCAGCTGCTAGAGCTCAGCTCGTGCAAGAGGTTATGCTTCCAGCTTTAAAGGAGGGAAAAATCATTCTCTGCGACCGCTTTCTAGATTCGACCACGGTCTATCAAGGAGCGGCTCGAAGCATTTCTTCCGATCCGGTTAGTTTCATTAACCAGTTCGCTGTTCAAGGAATCGTTCCCGATCTAACCTTCATCTTGGATGTGCCGGCTGAGGAATCGATTTCACGCGTCAGGAGACGCGTCACTGATCTGCCAGATCGCATGGAACAGGAGAACATCGATTTCTACCGTAAGGTTCGCGAAGGCTATCTCCTTCTTGCCCGTTCGTTGCCAGAACGCTTTCACGTCATTGATGGCACCAAGGTTATGAAGGATAATCAGGAAGAAATCCTGAAAACGGTGCTTGAACATATTTAGCGAATTAACTGCACGTGACGGTCGCTATAGCCAAGCAAGATCCAGCAGAGCTGGTTGATCGCGCGATCGCAGACAATCGGCTCGCCCATGCCCTGCTGATTCACGGGCAAGATCTAGCTCAGATCGAAGCTTTCGCCTACAATCTGGCGGGCAAACTGATGGAGATCGACGCTTCAGAAGATCTAGAAGCCCGACTAATCAAGCATCCCGACGTATTCACGCTGCGTCCCTCTAAGAAGTCACGCGTGATTTCGGTAGACGATATGCGGGAGTTGATTCGAAACGTGCAGCACTCGCCACAGCAAGGTCTACGTAAGGTGGCGTTTGTTTTCGAAGTTGATCGCATGAACGCCAGCGCAGCCAACGCCTTTCTCAAAACGCTAGAGGAGCCGCCCCTCAACACCAACCTTCTGCTTTTGACGACGCGCCCCCATTCGCTACTGGCAACCATTCGCAGCCGCTGCCAGCTGTTTCGTCTCCCTACCACCCACCTAAACTTCGACGACCCAGGAGCCATGGCTTGGCTGGAAAGCTACACGAAATGGCTAGGTGATATTGTAGGGGGCAAGCCAGGCGGGAAGCAAAGCGTGCCCCATTATGTTGTGGGGCTCTATGCTCTTGTAGAGAGATTCAGCGCTGTCGTGAACGGAATGACCAAAGCCATTTGGAAAGAGCAATCAGCGCATCTGCCAGAAGATATGGACGATAATGAGCGAATCGCGCTCGAGTCGCGTATCAGCATTTCCATACGGCAGGATTTTCTTTCAGCCATTGAAACGACCACGGAAAACTTTGCTAGAGATAATATAGAAGGCCCGAACGGTATTTCCGAAAAACTAGTGCAGTGTATCAAAGCTCTGGAGTCGGCAAACAGTCTACTGCGATTGAATATGAAAGCCGAAACTATGCTGGAGAGCTATCTCCTGCAAGCTTTGAGGATTTGGTCAGCCAAGTGACTTTGTAGGAGCGGCTTCACGCCGCGATATTTAATTAAGGGAGTTTTCGCAGCGTAAAGCCGCTCCTACGATCCATTCTCTGTTTTCTCGAGCAACTCCGTAGCAGTATGGCTAAGTCATACCGACATGGCAAATCCTGTATCCAATATTTAGGAGGATCTATTTCAGCACGCCCAGCCTATTCCCGCATCGAGCGCAATAGCTGGCGCTGAGATCATGACTCTTCGCTCCGCAGTCCGAGCACGTGACTTGAGCTCTCGCTTCGCGCGAGGCGAGCGTTATCTCCGCCGTAACAATACCAGTAGGTACAGCGATGATACCGTAGCCGATAATCATAACGAAAGCGGCAACGCCTTGACCTAAGGCCGTCTCTGGAGCGACATCACCATATCCCACGGTAGTTAAGGTAACGATGGCCCAGTAGACCGATTTAGGAATACTGGTGAAGCCGTGTTCAGGTCCTTCGATCAAGTACATGATCGAGCCTAAGATCGTCACCAAGGTGACAACAGAGAAAATGAATACAATGATCTTGCGTGAGCTGGCTCGCATTGCCCGAATCAAGAGATTCGCCTCCCCGATATACTGAGCCATTTTCAATACGCGAAAAACGCGCAACACACGCAACGCTCTTAAGAGCATAAGGTACTGAGCTCCCGGCAGAAACAGGCTGATATAGGTCGGAAGAATAGACAATAAATCTACCACTCCGAAAAAGCTACGCATGTAGCGAAGCGTGTTTAGCGACACGTAGAGGCGTATAATATATTCGATGGTGAAGAGCCCGGTGAAAAACCATTCCAAGGCGTACAGCATGGCTTCATGCCGAGCTCTGATGGCTGGAACGCTTTCCATCATGACGACGTGAACGCTCAAGACTATCAGAAATATCAATACGATATCGAAAAGCTTTTCACCGTGATTATCGGAGTGAAAAATGAGCCGCCGAATCTTCTCTTTTAGATCAAGTTTTTCCTCGGATTGGGTAGGATCGGAACCAGCCATTTTCGAATCATTAAAGTAGATTATTTGGGGTACAATAACGAAAAGTTATAAGCACGTTTCGACTGTCTAAAGAAGAGGCTTACCCATCACTGTTTGCTTGAAATTTTAGGTGGTCGGCATTATATCTATAGATACAAAGGCAAACTTCGAGAGGATCGTAAGCCAACCAGGCGAAAGCCATATGCGTTTGCGTTTCTCAATAATCATCTGATCTGGCAATGAGCCTGAATGGCTGACGTTTCCCCGCGCCGCTTGCCCCTAAAAGGCCTGGTCTTCAGGCATAACTAAGGCGTCAACCATCTAGAGAAAGGGTGAATCATGTTCGGCAAGAAAAACAGCGACGTGTTAATCGTTGGTGCCGGTCCTATCGGCATGGTGGCAGCCCTCACGCTAGCCCAAAGTGGCGTAAGAGCGAACATCATAGATAAGGCAGGCAAGACCTGCGCTCGTAGTAACGCGCTGGTAATCAATCCCGCCTCATTGGAGGCGTTTAATCGCTTGGGGTTTGTAGATCGCATTCTTGATCAATCGTTCAGAGTAGAACAGGTCGTCATCTACGACGAGTCTCAGATTCGAGAAACCATCAGGCTAAGCGATCTCGGCATAGCCTATCCCTATCTGGCTATACTGCCCCAAAGCGTCCTGGAAGACATCCTTGAAAGCGAGTTGAGTAAAGAAGGTGTATCCATTTTATGGAATCATCGAGCAACGCATATCAATCACATGATCAACGGTATCGAACTGGAAGTCGATAGGCTGGTTGAACGGTCGATTGGATACGCCGTGGCTCACTCGGAAAAACTCGTCGACAAGACCCTGAGCTTCACGACGAAGCTCATGCTCGTAGCGGATGGCTATAACTCGCTGCTACGAAAATGGCTGCGTATCGACACGAACACCGTTGGAGAAACCAGGCAATTCGCCGTCTTCGAAGTCGAAACGGATTCCTATCCGGAAAAGGAGATTCGCATAAGCCTGGGCAATGGATTGGAAACCGTCCAGTATCCGATGGTTGGAGGCATGAGTCGATTGAACTTTCAGTTCGAAGGCGCGGAACTCCCGTCAGAATATCGTAACAAGGACACGATCCCGGTACAAACTCACTTCGAGCAGGAAGAGCTTCTAGGCGATAAACACCTGCACGAACTGATTGAAGACCGGTGCCCATGGGATACTGGATACATTAATCGCGTGATCTGGAGGACCGCTGTTCCTTTCGAATTGCGCAAGGCGAATATTCTTCGCGAAGGCCATGCCCTGCTTTTGGGTGACGCTGCGCGAAGTTTCGGTCCGACCGGAATGGCAAGCGTTAACCTCGGCATCCAAGAAGCCGAAAAACTAGCCTACTCTGTCAAGGATGGACTTGGGCAAAGCGAGCTTCTGACTCAGTTGGATCGTCTACTCGAAGACTTCGAATTGAAGTGGGACGCTATTTATCAATTGGGCAATCACTCGCGTCCGTTTGAAATGGCGGAAACGTGGACGGCAGCAAATCGAGAACGCCTTTTGCAATCTCTTCCTGTGAATGGAGTAACCCTAGAAAGACTGGCATCACAGCTATTCATTCATCTGGTTATGCCAGAGATGGTTGATGCATAGGCAAATGAATACAAGCCGAGGGCGCTGAGCCCTCGGCTTCCAAGTCTTCAGAATATAAACCTCACTCGATGTTTAGCTATTGTGGCAGCAAGAGCGATTCGCGATTGCTCTGAGAAGCTCATGAGGTTTTCTAAGTGGTATGCCGGAAAGCCTGCCTAGCGAAGTATCAAATCGTATTCGGGAATGTCAGCGGGCTCTTATTGAACGGGCTAGAAGCATATTCGGAGAAGACTCGATAACGGAACGGATCGAGGAAGCCTTCATGGCTGTTCCACGCCATAGATTCGTTCCGAAATATCTACACGGCGAATCGGGTTTATGGAGCGACATCGACGCGCAGCTTCTCGATACCCATTTGGACAGCTTGTATGCCGACCAGCCACTTTGCATATTGCAAAACGCTCAAGGCATAGCGGTATCCACTATTTCCCAACCATCCCTTGTATTGGAGATGTTGCATCTACTGGACCTCAAGCCGAACCAGAAAATTTTCGAATTGGGAGGAGGCAGTGGCTGGAACGCCGCCCTCATGGGCCAGCTTGTCGAGCCTAATGGGCAAGTCTTCAGTACCGAAATTGAGGATACGCTCGTAGAAAACGCTCGTAAGGCCATAGAAGACTTGGCGATCCATAACGTGACAATCCTAGCTGGCGACGCCTCAAGGGGTTTGCCAGAAGAAGCTCCTTTCGATCGATGCGTCTTCACAGCTTCCGCCAAAGAGCTCCCCATCGCCTTTTTCGATCAGGTTAAGGATGACGGAATTCTGCTATTCGTATTCAAATTTTTAGAACGCGAAGATATCCTTACTGTGTTGAGAAAAAAAGGAGACTATTTCCAAAGCGAGCTCCATTTTCCCTGCAGATTTGTTCCTCTTCATAGTTCAAAGACCGAAAGGCTGGATACTCGAATCGAAAATTCTGCCGGATGGAACGAATTCCTGTCTCACGATCTTGAAGAACTTTCTCTTAGCTTTTATCGCAGAGGAGAAGCTCCCAGCCCAGAAGACAATAGATGGGTCTTTGACCGGGGGGACTGTTCTTGCGTTTGGGAGGTGGCCTAAAGATAGCCTTTTAGCGCATCTACTAGTAGATCGACCGAGACTTTGCTGGCATTGCTAGACATTAAACCTATACGCCAGATTTTACCAGCCAATGGTCCGAGTCCTGCGCCCACCTCGATATCGTGTTTATTGAGCAAAGCGCCACGGACCTTCGCCTCGTCAAAGCCTTCTGGCAAATAAAGTGTAGTGAGAGGATTGAGACGCTCGCCCTCTGGAACGAGCGGCGTAAATCCAAACACGCTCATTTGCTCCCGCAAATAGGTAGCAGCCTCAGCATGACGTTTCCAGCGTGCTTCGAGGCCTTCGTCGACTATCTCCTGCAACGCCGCCTCCAAAGCGAATGCCATGCTAATGGGGGCTGTGTGATGATAGCTGCGACCACCTTCTCCATCGACATAGGCAAGAATGGCATCCAGGTCGAAATAGAAACTTGGTGTTGGCTTGCTTCGTTTGCGGTAGACGTTGAGGGCCCGGTCCGAAATGGTTACAGGAGCCAGCCCCGGGGGAACTCCCAAGCACTTTTGCGTGCCCGAAAACGCCAGATCGACTCCCCAATCGTCAATGCAAACGGGCATTCCTGCCAGCGAAGTCACGCAATCGATAAAAAAGAGCGTATCCGTTTCTTTACATACATCGGAAACGCCTTCGACATTTTGATAGACCCCGGTTGAAGTTTCTCCGTTAACCAAAGCGGCTATCTTCGGGCGGCGCTCAAGAATAGCTTTATTAAACGCTTCCAGATCAACAGCTCTGCCCCACTCCTGCTCAACGCGAATTACATTTGCTCCAAGCTTTTCCGACAAAGCGGCGATACGTCCGCCGAAAACCCCATTGACGCCAACGACCAAGGTATCTCCAGGTTCAAGAAAGTTTACCAAGAGAAACTCCATCCCTGAACTCCCGGTACCGGAAACCGGAAAGGTGACCTTGTTTTCTGTCTGGAAGAGCTTTCGCAAGAGCGACTTGGTCGACTCCATAAGGTCGAAAAACTCAGGGTCCATGTGACCTACCAAAGGTCGGGCAAGGGCTTCGAGAACAGATGGAGAGGCATTGCAAGGACCGGGGCCTAACAATCGTTTAGCTGTAGTCAATGTTTGCATACGAAGATCAAAGGAATTAAAAGTTACTGGATGCTAAAGAAAGCGACGCGGAGGATTTACTTGCTCGCGAATTTGAAAGCAGTGGTGGCGTTTCGGAAAGCACAACAGGAGCCGAATCGAGGGTCCAATTGAAGGATAATCTCGCCTTGATATTAAGACAAGGCAATCAGTCGAGGCCGTTTTGTTGATTTTCAGCCAATCGTTGGTTGGGCCGGAATGTCAGGGTAGTCTCGTCGATCAGGTTTAATCTCGTGATCGGTAAAAACGTCCAGCTTGGTGTTCTTCAGCCATGCGATCATCTCCTCGTTCTTCTCTTCCAACTCGTAGTGGAGAGGACAGGGATCACCATTGCCACACCAGCCAGGACCAAAAGGGCAGGTAAGGCCGTCTTCTATTTTTTCGAAAAGCCGAACAATTTCGAGCAGAGCAATCTCGCTGGGAGCTTTGGCCAGAAAAAAACCGCCGCCCGGACCAGGAGTCCCATTAACCAGACCCGCTGTAGACATTTGAGACATCAGTTTTCCTACAAGAGGCTTTGAAAGAGCCCGAGCTTTGGCGATCGTTTCAGAATTCGCCTTGAAGCCTTCCTTGTCGAAATTAGCCGCTAAATAGCTAAGGCTCGCTATGGCGTAATTGGCCATTTTTCCGTATCCAAACATAGGTTATGACTTTCCGATTTTGTAGACGCTCAAAAGAATCAAATAAGTGTTACTGATACTCAGTTAGGAGCAGCTGAAGATTTACCAGCCAAGCTAATAGCTCACTAATAGTCTAATAAAGACAATTTTATAATTTTTAGAGTGAAAGAAAAGGCTAAGAAACAAAAAAGACCTGCGAGCGAAACGGAATCCCGACCCACTCGCAGGCTTGATGAACAACGCTTTACACCAAGAATCGAAGAAATGTTTACGAGGAATTCGTGGCGCTTGCAGAAGTAGTCCAGGAGCCCGACAACACATGAAGCCAAGCTCCTGGCCACTAGCCTAATCCAACTGGCATTTATGTAATCTATATGCGAACTGAGAAAATTGATCGGGAGCCACAGTTCTGAGAAATGAGAAAACGCTGTTTTGGAACAGGGCTCCCTATAAAAGTGATAGTATACTTAGTTTAGCGGAGCATAACGAATCTGCAATCCTAATCTGAGATAAAATTGTCTTTATTTATCTATACTCTTCCCTTGCGTAGAAAAATCCAACCCAAGGAAAGCGATACAAGCGAACTGATTGGCATCAGCACGGAAGCTAATAAAGGAGTGATAAAACCTCCAATCGCCAGTCCCACCGCGAAGAGATTGTAGCTTATAGCGAAGAGGATAATAGCGCGATACGCCAAGCGACGCGACGCTTCCACGGCAAAAAGATGGACCACACCCTCTAAGCCATCTCCAGAGTAGTAGAAGTCCGCTTTATTGGCCATCAACTCCGATTCGGTAACAGGAGTACCACTACAACCAGCCACTTCGAATGCCACGCTGTCATTCATTCCATCGCCTATCATCAGACAAGACGATGGCTGATTCCGGCGTATCCAATTCGCCTTTTCAAAAGGAGAGAGGTTTCCAAGAGACGCCTCTAATGACACCCCCATTCCATTAGCTATTTCGTCTACCTTGCTTTGTTGGTCTCCACTCAAGATAGACAATCTCTTCTTCAAACGATCTAGCGTTTTAAAGACGGTTTGGGCATCTGGGCGTGGACGATCTTCGAAATGAAGCTTGGCCAATATCTTTCCGTCACAACTAAAAACCGTATCCACTCCTCCACCACTGTGAGCCGCCCAAGAGCCCTTGCCGAGGCGATAGTGATTCCCTCTAAAGTTTCCTTCCAAACCAAGTCCAATTTCTTCTTTCACAGCGTAGGCAGAGGAGGGAGAAAAGGAGCCTCGCACCATCAATCGCTCTCTTATCGTAGCGGCGACTGGATGCGCGGATTCCCGAGCCAGAGACGAAAGCGCTTCGAGATGAGTTTCGCTTAAAGAATCGAATACACTGGTGTTGACTAGGGAAAGTCGCGTCCGCGTAAGCGTCCCTGTCTTATCGAATATAATACGTTTTATCGATCTCAGCTTAGCCCAAATATCACCGATTCTCGGATACAAGCCGCAGGCTCTCAATCGAGCTTGAGCAAGGTCGTCGACTAAAGGAAGCGCAATGCCAATGGCGCAGGGACAAGAGACAACCAAAACAGATACCATCGATTGAAAAGCGAGATCCAAGTCGCCCTTGCTAAACCAGAAGACTCCGCTTCCAATTGCAATGCAGATAACGGCTACAAGATAAATGACGATAAAGCGCTGCAAATAGTCGTCGCGAAAGAGACGCTTTTCATCTATCGCCAAAAGGCGGTGTAAAAGCGATGACGACCAATTTTCCAAGGCCTTGAGCTGGAGTCTATCGGTATTCAGAATTTTCGCGCCAGAAGGAATGATGGAATTTTTGCGAAAAAGACTCGGCTCTGATTCTCCCGTAATCCAACTAAGACTTAAACTCGCATCCGAGTCACGAAGCTCTGAACGCACGGGAATGAATTGACTACTCCTAACCCAATAGACATCCCCTTTTCTGAGATCGCTAGAAGGGACTCTTTCTGGAGAACCATCAGCCGCCGATCGATCAACCAAAGGCATACTCATTTCAGCGCTGGTTAGCCGATTTCGATTCGCTTCAATGGTCCGTTCTTGCAACCATCGTCCTAAAAGCATCAGAAAAACGAATACGGAGACGAAATCGAAATAGACTAGCTCAGGTTTACTCGAATAGAATCCATACCAGGAGAAAACATAGGCGAAAACCAAACCGAGAGAAATGGGAAGGTCGATATGAACCGCTTTAACGAGGGCTGCTCTAGCTGCCTTGACGATAAAATAGCTTCCTCCGAAAATCATGCTCAAACTAGCGAAAAGAGCGGACATCCAACTGAAGGAACTCGAAAGGGAAAAGTCGTCTTTCATGCCGAAATAAGTCGGCAATGTATATAGCATAGCGTTGAGAGCGAAAGCGCTCGTGATGGCCAGTCTCCAGACAATATGGCTAATTTCGTTAGTGGCAACGCCTTCGTATCTTCGCAAACTGTATCCAAATTTTTCTAATCGCCGGGCGAAAGAAATAACATCGAATTGCGAGGATTGAAAACGGAGTCGCACCTCGGCTTTCTGAGCATCAATCCTGCATTCCAGTCCTCCCGGTTCGCTGTTGAAGAGTTTTTCGATAAGCCAAACGCAACCGACACAAGAAATGCCAGACAACCCAGTCTTGAGTGAGACTATTCCCTCTTTTTCATTCAATCCAACGAGATCGGACAGCCAATCGAAGTTCTCTCGAGCGAATACACGATCTCCTACCGGAGAGCTTTTGCCACCTTTCAGATCGTAGAAACGATCTAGTTTTTCGTCATGAATGAGCCGATACACATACTCGCAGCCTGAACAGCAGAATAGATTCCTTTCCTCAGAGACTTTAAATTCCGTTCCGCAATGCTCGCATCGAGCAGTCGTTTGGGATATTCCCACACCGTCCTCGCAGAGAGAGCTCATCCTAATGGCAAATTCCGTCGGAAGCGACAACCGAGGTCAGGTCCACATCCATAAAAGACCGCCCTAGCAGGAGGACAATGGCCATTAGAGCAATACCTCGTCGCCAATTCAACAATACGCCTGAACTATATCGGTTCGAGAAGAATCCCCAGCCAAATTGAGCGGCAACGAGAGCCACGGAACTGGCTATCCCAAACAGAGCCAGAATTTGCATTCCCTGCCATGCTGATCCCGATAAAGCCGCAACCCAGAAAAAAGTGTAGAGGGGACCACATGGCAAAAAAGGAGTAGCGAGCCCAAGAGCGAAACCTCGCCACTGCCCCGAAGTAGCGTAAGCCCGAGTCATGACTGATCGGTTAAGTCGGGCAAGACCAGGGAGTTTAGCAAAGAATCTATCTGTATCCAGAAGAAGGATAATAAAAAAAAGGATAAAGGCCCAGGGCATGATCCGAGCAGGAGCGGCTCCCAGCCAGTCGATTAGCCGCGCCCCAATGGAGCCCGCTAAGGCTCCCAGCAATGAATAGGAAAACAGACGAGCCAGATGATAGCTCCCCAGAGCAGCGGCAAGCTTGTTTCCACCTCCATCTCTGCCTGAAATAAACGAGCAGGATATCGGACCGCACATGCCTGCGCAATGAAAGCTGGTAATGAACCCTGCGACTAAAGCGGAGAGCGGATTCATTAGCTCTACAAGATTTGCGGCCATCTACTTGCTTCCCAAATTATGCTCCAGCGGAACAGGGGTCGGAGCATTAAGATTCGCCGTTTTGATTAGCCAAGTCCAAGCGACTATCAGGAGAACAAAGACCGCGATCACCCAGATCCATAGAACTTTCCAACCCTTTTCTTTCTGCTTTGCTTGCATTAGCGATCGTTTAATATTCCCAGAGCGGGTCCAATGAATTCAAGATCTCGATACGCAAGTTCTCCACCAGCATCATCAAGCACCTTAGCTTTGATAAGAAAATTGCCTTCGAAGGAATCCTTAGGAACACGCACGACAACCGTCTTAACGACCTCGCCATTTTCCTCGAGCATAAATGTCCCATCAGCCCCGCTGACAATCGCTCCTGCAGGAACTCCGGAAAGAGCCAGCGAATAGTTCGCCGACTCGTTCAGCTTATTGGTTACTCGGACAATGAACTGGTTGCGTACGTGATCTTCGTCTAAATAAAAGGGAGCCCCCTCGACTCTCCAAGCGGTCATCGAAGCGTGAGTCAGGCCCCGGACAGAAAGCGAAAGCACCGTTAAGCCAATCAACAGGAGAACAGAATAAAGGACGATACGGGGTCGTATTAGACGCGTTGGGCGACCCGCCAAACCTTCTTGCGAATCATATCGGACCAGTCCTCGTGGTCGATTGAGCTTATCCATGATCGTATCACATGCATCAATACAAGCCGCACAGCCGATGCACTCCATCTGGAGACCTTGTCGAATATCGATCCCAGTGGGGCACACTTGAACGCAACGATGGCAATCGATACAATCCCCTACCCCTTCCTGATTTGGTTTTCCACGCGGTTCGCCACGCTTCTCGTCATAGCCGATAACCGTTGAGTGATCGTCGATCAGAACTGATTGCAAGCGACCGTAAGGACAGATCACAATGCAGAGCTGTTCGCGAAACCAAGCGAAATTAAAATAGAGAATTCCTGAAAAAATACTGACAAATAGAAAGGCTCCCCAATTCTCCAACGGACTTTCCCGCATCATATTCCACAACTGAGGGAGCGAAAGAAAGTAGGCCATGAACAGATGAGCCACCGCTACCGAAATGAAAATATAAAGAGCGTGCTTTAGAGCTCGTTTCCAAATCTTTAATACATTCCACGCAGCAACATCCAAGCGTCGCCGCGCAACGGCCTCGCCCTCGATCCAACGTTCGATCCGACGATAGACATGTTCTAGGAAAACAGTTTGGGGGCAGGCCCAACCGCACCAGATGCGTCCAAACAGAGCGGTAATGTAGAATAGTCCAAAACCGAGTCCGCTAATGAGGAAGAAAGCCAGCCACAAGTCTTGTGAAACAAAGGTAATGCCGAAGAAATGAAAACGCATCGCGTCCGTATCCAAAAAAACGGCTGGATACCCATTTATGCTGATCCACGGCAGGGCCGCATAGACAACAATGAGCAGCAATGCGCTGTATTGGCGAGCTTTAGTAAAGCGGCCATCGACATCTGCCGGATGGATCGCATAACGCGAGCCATCTTCGTTGACCGACGTGAGTACTTCACGTCTAGGCTGACGTATCGTTGCGCGGTTGTTCATCGTATTATGGAAAGCCTTCAACAGAAGGCGAAACCACTAAGGTTCCTGGTGAAAACTCATTACAAAAGCTGTGACTTGATTGACTTTTTCCTCGCCGAGAATCGGCAACCAAGGCGGCATTCCCTTTTCCAGGATCCCCTCGACGACTGTTTTCCGAGCATCCATAGGATTGGAACCGTATAGCCATTCGTTATCGATAAGATTGGCGCCGATAGCCCCCTCCAAGGTTGGACCATGACAGGCAATGCAATTTTGCATGTAGATAGCCTTGCCAGCTTCTACCGCAGCGGAATCGCGGCTCATGGCCCAGAGGGCCGCATCGTTTATTTCGACAGGACCTTCCTCACTCCGAATAGCAGCTACTTGCTCTTCTAGGGCAGCCATTGCCATAGAGAACTCCTCGAACTGATCCGGACCTGCATCCGTTTTATGGAAATAGATCCAATAGCCAACCGAAAACACGATGGTCGAATAGAAAGTAAACAGCCACCAGTTCGGCAGGCTTTTATCATATTCCTGGATACCATCGTAGGAATGAGGCCTCAGCGGGTCTTCTTGTGATGTTGTGTCATTCATCGCGAAATCGTTTCCTGAAAAAGTTAATCGTTATCATCCAGCGGCATCGAACTGGAACGATCGAGTTCGGACTTGGGCGTTCTGAGAATTCGCCAAACCACGGCAATGAAAGCCAATGCGAACAAAGCGAAGCCTATTTTAGGGAAAAGGGTGTGCCATTCAGTGTATTCAACTCTTTGAAACATTTATAGATCCTCCGTATTGGAATTCTGGGCTTCGGCAAGTTTCGGCCCATAGTCGGCCGACTTGCCCAACTGCTGAAGATAGGCGATGAGAGCGATAACCTGCGTATCGGGATCAGATTCGATGCCCAGTTCTTTCAGGTTTTCAGATATCTGCCGGGCTTGTTCTTTAGCTTCTTCGATGTAGGCTTCGTCCTCTTTTTCCGGGAAAGGAACGCCTAGCGTCTTCTGAACTGAGATCTTCGAAGGCAGGGCTGCGTAATCGGTTTTCTTCTTCAAGAGCCAAGGATAATTCGGCATATTCGAATGAGGCGATATGTTGGAAGTATTTCTCATATGCTCGTAGTGCCAGCTATTTGGATACTTGCCTCCGACTCGTGCTAGGTCTGGACCTGTCCGACGCGACCCCCATTGATAAGGGTGATCGTATAGAGATTCGCCAAGTCGGCTGTAATCTCCATAGCGCTTCACTTCCGCTACGAAGGGTCGGATCATTTGCGAATGACAATTATAGCAGCCTTCACTGACGTAGATATCCCGACCAGCCAGCTCCAGTGGAGTGTAGACTACTTGTATCTTATCTTCCACTACGGTGTCGCGATCGACATTCACGAGAGGTATAATCTGAACCACTCCACCGATCAACACGGCCAGCAGTACGAGGACCGTAAAGGGGAAGGAACTCTTTAAAAGCCGCTCATGCCAATCGGAGAAGGTCGCCTGGCTTTTCTTGAAATGAATAATAGCGGTAAGGCAGGTCGCTATGAGCAGTACCATACTCAATGTACCAAGTATGCCATCGGCGAACATCCAAAGGCAGGAGAATAAGATAACCGCAGCGCAGTAGAGAATGGAGTAGTTGAAAAGACCTCCAAACAAACCGATTGAGTGATCATCATCCTCGCCTTTAGATTCGAAAACGCCGTTGACCGCTTCACCTGAACGAATGGTCATCCAAATATTGTAGGCCATAATGAGGAAACCAATGAAGTAAAGGCCGCCACCTACGATACGGGTGGCCATCAAAGGCCGGATCGACTGCAGAGTTTCCAGAAAACTTGGATACGCCAGAACACCTTGCTTATCGACGCCGTTAAGCATCAGGCCTTGCGTGATACCGGAAACCCACATGGACGCCACATAGAGCAGTATGCCGACCAGCCCCAGCCAGAAGTGCATATTGGCCAGAGATTTTGAATACAGCTTGGTGTTCCACATTTTTGGAGCGAGGAAGTAGAACATGCCCGCCGCCATGAATCCGTTCCAGCCAAGCGTTCCACCATGAACGTGACCGATAATCCAATCCGTGTAGTGAGCCAAGGCATTGACTGATTTTATCGAAAGCAGTGGTCCTTCGAAAGTCGACATGCCATAGAAAGTCACTCCCGCAGCAAAGAACTTCAGCACAGGGTCTGTTCTCAACTTGTCCCAAGCTCCTCGCAGGGTTAGGAGACCGTTGAGCATGCCTCCCCAAGAGGGAGCCCACAGCATAAGACTGAAAATCATTCCCAAACTTTGCAGCCATCCTGGCAAAGCCGTGTAAAGCAAATGGTGAGGACCCGCCCAAATATAAATGAACACCAGTGACCAAAAATGCACTACGGAGAGTTTGTACGAATAGACGGGACGATTGGCCGCCTTGGGCAGATAATAGTACATGATGCCCAGAATCGGCGTGGTCAGAAAGAAAGCCACGGCATTGTGACCGTACCACCATTGAACAAGCGCATCTTGAAC
Organism: Opitutaceae bacterium; assembly: GCA_028281165.1. GTDB lineage: Bacteria > Verrucomicrobiota > Verrucomicrobiia > Opitutales > Opitutaceae > JANQRT01. The sequence continues at coordinate 22,016 of JANQKI010000128.1, forward strand.
ACCTCCGAAAATCGGATACGAATGAAGAAGACTTGTTGGAATCGACAAGTGGTTTACAATGTAGAGCATCGCCACGGTCACGATAGTGGCGATGTAGAACCAGATCGCTACGTAGAGGGATCGCTCGTTGCGACGAGCCAAAGTCCAAAAGAAATTGATGGCGAAAACAACCCAGATGAGAGCAACCAGGATGTTGATCGGCCAAACCAGTTCAGCATATTCCTTGCCGCGACTAAAGCCTAGCGGAAGCGTGATGGCGGCGCAGACGATGATAAACTGCCAGCCCCAGAAATGAAGATTGGATAGGAAATCCGACGCAAGCCGAGCCTTTACCAAACGCTGGGTGGAGTGATAGATGCCAGCAAACATCATGTTGCCCACAAAGGCGAAGATCGCCGCGTTTGTATGCAAAGGACGGAGACGTCCAAAAGTAAGCCACTCCAAATTGAAATTCAGAAACCGAAAATTCAGCTGAGCGGCAATCAAGACTCCTACCAACATGCCGACAACGCCCCACAAGATAGAGGCTAGCATGAAATTGCGGACGACTTGGTCGTTGTATTCAATTGGGCGATTCGGATCGCTCATATTCAGTCTATTAGGTTTTTGTTAGGCTCAGGAGGAGCCATCAGCGTTGCGATTGACGCTTCTAGACTGGTGAACGACGACCTTCTCTTCCTCCAGAGGGAGCAGGCTTTCTCTTTCGGAACAACTACCCTCGGAACAAGACCGCGTGTAAAAGAAAAACGCGATGGCCAAGCCAACAAGGATGAGTCCTACGAAACCCGTTAGAAGGATGACGTTCATTTATGGTGTCTATTAGAAGCGCTGTTATAAAAATAGTTAGCTATATAAATACAACTAATTCTTTATTTGCCAAGGATAATTAATCCTTTAAGGAAATTTTCGAGATCTCGAGGCGGAGCGAATCGCGAAAATACGAGAACAACAAGGAGAAGCTATTACCAAGAGCATGCTTTTCCTCAGTCGTTTAGAGTACTCATTAAGACGCTAGATCAATTGGGCAACCGTTCAATTTTCCAGAGCATCATTCACGCAGGCCTCTAGGGCCAAATCTGGATCTCCCATCACGGTCCTACTCACTGTTTGCCCGTTGAGATTTATTCCGAAGGCTTCCCAATAGCCAGAGCAGGTTTCTTCGACCCGAAAGTGCCAGCCATCCAACCGATCATCGATGGGATACTCATCCAGGATTTGCTCTTCCAGGCTCATGTCGTGAAATAACCATGCGACTGCCGCCATGTTCTAGCAGCAATTACAATCTCAACTTGATGTGCCATAATTCGCAAACGATGATGCCTATTTACTTCTAGATATGCCTACTATATTGTTATTGCAAAACGAGGGTGTTGTTTCGAGCAGCATACTCGGCGAGATCAAACGATTAGCCCCAGACTATGATCTGTGGATATCTCGAAACCCCGCTGAAGAAGACCCTGATCGCATTAAAGAGGTAGAAGTCAGCGCCGGCGGCAGACCGCCAACCGAAATCCTGCAATCGCCCCATTTAAAATGGCATCATCAACAATCGGCAGGCGTTGACTGGCTGTTTAAAATCGAAAACGGCCAAGAGCTCCCCTTTACTATCACCAATGTGTCGGGCATGCATGCCCCGCAAATCACCGAACACGTATTCGGCATGATCCTAGCCTTTGCTCGTAACATGGTTTTCTTTCACAAGAACCAGCCAAACAAGGAATGGGAGAAGCCCAAAGCCAGCGATCTATTTCGATTGCCAGGCAAGACCATGCTCATCCTCGGAGTCGGAGCGATAGGCTCTTCAATCGCCCGTGTAGCCAAAGCTCATGAGATGGCTGTATTAGGGATTCGACGACGTCCGGAAAAAAGCGATTCAAATGTCGACCGAATGGGCAGTCTTTCCGATCTGGATACTATGCTGCCAGAAGCGGATATCATAGTCAGCGTGCTTCCACGGAGCCCAGGAACGGAAAACATCATCGCAGCTGGGCAATTCGCTCTTATGAAGCCCAATGCCATTATTATCAATGTCGGCCGTGGCAGCCACATTGACGAACTAGCGATGGCGGAGGCTTTGCAAAGCGGACAAATAGCGGGAGCTGGCCTAGACGCGTTTGCGGTGGAGCCACTTCCGGAAAACTCCCCTCTTTGGAAAATGGAAAACGTCATCATTTCCCCTCACTGTTCAGGCTTGATAGACGACTATGTAAACATTGCTCTCGAATATTTCGTGAAAAATCTCGAGCAATACGTGAAAGGCGAACCTCTTTTCAATGTGGTGGATAAAAATCTGGGCTACTAAAAACTATCACTCGATATTTGTATCCAAATTACTGGGATATTCGACTAGCGATTGTATTTGAAGTGGGGGCCACGCAGGTTTGCCCAAACCTCATCGCATTCCTTCGCAACAGCATCGTCAACAATGCCGTCGGCAGCATCGATGTTGGCGCGCAGCTGCTCCAACTTGCTCACGCCGATAATCGTCGAGTCGACAAAGTCCTTGCTCATCAGCCAACGAAAGGCGAGTTGCAGGATAGTGAGGCCGCTAGTCTTGGCGATTTCCTGCAAGGCATCCACCGCATCGAAATTCGCCGCATGCCAGTAACGATTTATGTACTGAAGGTTGTTTGCCATACGCGTCCCCTCGATAGCTTTCTCGCGCGTGTGCTTGCCCGCCAGCATACCAGCCGCAATCGGGTTGTATACGACCATGCCAAGGTTCATTTTCTGAGAAAATTCCACACACTCCTCATCAACGCTTCGTGTGATCAGATTGTAAGGCAATTGCAATACAACGGGCTTTGCCCATCGATTCACATCGCTTTTCCAAAGGGCCTGGCAAACTTGCCAGGAGGCGAAATTGGACATGCCAAGATAGTTGACCTTGCCTTGCTTGAAAAGCAGATCCATCGCCGCCAACGTCTCTTCAATAGGAGTGTTTCGATCAGGATGATGCAGATAGCAGATATCCAGACAATCAACTTGCAATCGCTTTAATGAAGCTTCGACTCCGTTAATGATATGCCAGCGATGCAAACCTCGATCACGAAACTTATCCTCTCCAACGAGATTGGCGACTTTACTAGCTAAAACTATAGAGTCTCGCTTCCCTTTCAGCGCCTTGCCTACAATCTTCTCCGATTCTCCCTTAACGTAGACATCCGCCGTATCCACAAAATTAATTCCATTATCGATCGCTTCATCCACAATCCTGATACTAGTGGTTTCGTCGACCTGACCGCCGAACGTCATGGTACCCAAACACAGTTTGGAAACAGTGGCCCCCGTTCCTCGAAGTACTTTATATTCCATAGATATTCCGCTTTTAGAGGTCCGATTGTATCTTGTACACGCTTAAGTTCAGCTATCTACTCTACGCGAAAAAGATTGATTTCCGGCTGACTTGTAGTATTGTAGAAACTTAAAGGACATTCCATCCAAGCCTTTAACAGTTCATTTATCTAGCTCCGTTAAAGCTTGCATCATTAATGAAGATGGATATTTCTGATACAGTTTTACCCCGCGAACTGGCAGGAAAAGTCTTGCGACGGACCGCCCTTTAGACGTTCGCAGCGCTATCGAATCAAAACGCTAGTTCACTCTTAATGAAAATCTCAGTCAGGCAAAAGAAACTAAGTCGATGTCTTGCTTTCATGACGTCATGCCTACTTGTTTTTTCATCTTATGGGAGGAAGTCTGACCATTGGGTTTCCGTAAAGGCAGATACTTTTACAATTATTTCAAACGCTCAGTCTAGCCGAATAAACTCTCTTTGGGAAGATCTCCACTACTTTGAAATCGTAGTTGAAAAAGCATTTCCTGAATTCGCTACTGATAAGAAAGCGCGAAAACATCTGATTGTTCTGCCAAGAACTGCGCAAGACTACAACTACCTAGCTCCCATGCAGACACGCGGGAAAAGAGGTCAAACCGCTGGCGTGTATTTGGCTAACGAGTTCAATCCCATTATTCTAGTCAAGAATGACCCCAACCAAGCAGCGAATCGTAGAATCATATTCCACGAATACTCGCATCGCCTCACCCACGCCATTCTAGGAAGACTTCCAACTTGGGCCGATGAGGGCATAGCCGAACTGTTCGCATCGTTTAGACTCCATCGCAGGAATCTGATTGCTGGCTACATCGGCAAAAGCGATATCGCTCACACCATTAGCGAAGAGGGCTTCATTCCCTTCGAAACCTTCTTCTCGGCAGATCGATCACGTTTGAGGAAGCTAAAGGCGATGAACGTTTCGTATCCGGTTAGCTTTTACGCTCAAGCTCGTCTACTTGCTCACTACGCATACTTTGCGGATGACGGGAAGCGCTGGCTATCCTATCTGGAGTTGGCAAAACGAGGTAGTAAACAACCTGTAAGCGAATCGGATGTTTCCTTTTATCTCCAAATGAACTATGAGGAGCTAGAGGAAACACTAAGAGACTATGTCCATAGTGGAGGCAAAAGCAGAATCTCGATCGACATTTCAGAGTTAAACGACCTCGCAGAGCCAGATCCTATAGCGCTGTCCCAAGGAGACGCAGAAGCCTACAAGGCGATGATTCTGACAAGAGGCAACCACTATAAAAGAGCGGCAGAGTATTTCGCAAAAACAAGCAGTACTGAAAGCGAAAATCCTATCTGGCTGTCAGGGCGTTCGGAATACCTTCTTTACCAGGAAAACATTAAAAAAGCCGGGGGGCTTGCTTGGGAGGCCAATCTTTTGGATACAGAGGATCCCTTTGTTTCGACACTCGCCGTGATGCACGCTTCGGCAGGCTTTCGAGAGGACATTAATTCCTACGAAAAAGACGACGCGAGCAAGCTTCTAGACATGCTGAAAATGGCCAATGCCAGAGGGGAGACATCTCATCATTTGTTCGAGACCTACCACAGCATCTTAGCCTCGGCAGGATTTGAGATAGATAAAGAACATTCCGATTTCCTCTACGAAGGATTAAATTTGTACCCGGATATTAGTTACTCGAGCATCCTGCTGAAGATAATCACCGATCGCATCTTCGAGTCTAATTAGTCGTCTACCGACGAGTCCCTCTCGCCGATTTCCGAATTCGCGACTCGCAATTGATGCCCGAATTCCGATATTTACCAACTCAAATGAAGAGGTTCGGAATCTACGGAGGGAGCATGATCGCCCGATTTCATGCTCAAGCTATACAGGCGATGCAGGATGGGAAACTAGTCGCCATTTACGCTCGACGAAAAGAAAAAGCGGAGGAGCTGGCCCATGAATTCGACTGTCAGCCCCTTTGGGATGCCCAAAGCTTTTTTGCGAATGATGAAATCGACATTGTCACCATAGCAACGCCATCAGGAGCTCATTTAGAACCCGCCCTTCAAGCGGCCAAAGCCAAAAAACACGTTATATGCGAAAAGCCGATCGAGATAACGCCACAGCGAATCGATCAAATGATAGATGCGTGCGAGGAACATCAGGTCAAGCTAGCTGGGATCTTCAATCGACGCTTTAACCCAAGTTACGAAGCCCTTAAAATGGCCGTTCAGTCAAATCGCTTCGGAGAACTGGCCCTCGCCCAAGCTTCGATAAAATGGTATCGAGATTATGAGTACTATCAAACCAGTAATTGGAAAGGAACCTGGCAATGGGACGGAGGCGGCGCCCTCATGAATCAATCTATCCATACTATTGATCAACTCATCAGTCTAGTTGGCCCCGTTCAAACAGTCAGAGCCTCGACAACACGCCGACTTCACGACAGTATCGAAGTAGAGGATACGGCAACGGCTTTGCTCGAGTTTTCAAACGGCGCCTTGGGAGTCATAGAAGGCTCCACCGCCTGCTGGTCGAAAAATGGGAATCCCGCCGAGGTTCACTTGAGCGGAAGCGAGGGCACCGCTATACTGCAGGACGATAAATTTCGAGTCTGGGAGTTCAGCGAGGAAAAGCCGGAAGACATTGATGTTTTGGCAACACTCATGGTGAATTCAGAAACGAAAGGACTAGGAGCGAATGATCCAAAAGCGATAAAATCAGACGGACACCAACGCAATTTTGAAGATTTTGTAGAAGCAATAGAAAACGATCACCCTCCCCTGATCGATGGGAAGGAGGCCCGCAAAGCGGTGGAAGTCATCTGCGCGATTTACGAAAGCGCAAAACAGGATGGAAAAAAGATCGTTCTAGATTGATTGCCAAATACGCCATCAACGTATTGAGATCTGTCCTAATCATGGGAGCGACGAGAGCAAACAAAGGCGCTGCTAGCCCTTTCTCGGAGATTATTTCTCGAAAGGATAGTTGTTTTAAGTATCTGTTTATTAGTTATTTATTACTGACAGCATCGAGTTTTGCAACTGGGGAGGAATCCTCGGAATTTGTACGAATTCCGGATTTCGAAGTAACGGGCTCACGCTCCAATTACCTCAAAGAATCCATCCCTCTCTCGCATCGGTTCATTAGCATCGGCGACATTTCGGATCAAAATGCGATTGGCATCGAAGACCTCCTAGCCCGATCTCCGGGAATTCACATCGATCGGTCATCGCGGTCAGGCGGTGTAGGTTCACTCTACCTTCGAGGAGGAGATCCGAACTTCGTACTCACGCTGGTAAACGGCGTAAAAATAAACGATCCAACCAACGATCGAGGAGGCTCCTTTGACTATGCTTCCATCGACCCCTTCAGCCTCCAGGGGGTAGAAATCGTGAAAGGAGCTCAGTCCGCTCTATACGGATCGGAAGCTTTAAGCGGAGTGATCAATCTAGTGACGATTGACGATAGCGCTCCAAGCGAAGTAAGATTTCTGGGAGAAGCGGGAACCGACAGCTTCAAACAAGCTCGGTTTGCAGCTGGCGAGTCTAATGGGAAGCTGGTTAGTCGAGTAACAGCGAACTACCTGGACATCGGCGACGCGATTGAAGGCGAGCGGCTCAAAAGCCGACGCTACACGGCGAGCGCCTTAGTAACTATAGACGAAGATTCTAAACTCCGCGTTTTTGGCCTTGCATCAAATACCGATAAAACGGCATTTCCCGACGACAGTGGTGGACCTCTATTCTCCGATATCCGTGATTTGGATACTCGAGATATCGAAGACCACGCCCTCGGTATTTCCTATATCTATCATACAAAGGAGACGACCCGATTCCAAATAGATGCTTCCCTTTACAATCGAAGAGAGAAGATCGATTCCCCAGGTGTAGCGCCGGGACTAAGAGACCCTTTCGGTATTCCCCCTACCATATCAGACAACGAATTGGACCGGTATCAACTAAGCGCTTACGGCGAGTTTTTTAACGGAGACACGACCAGCTTCATCGTCGGAGCCAGCATTGAATCTGAAGAAAGCTCTGTCGACTACACACTCGTTTTCCCATGGCAAACCATCAACGATTTCTCGGAATTGGATCGCGAAACCCACAGCGGCTTTGCCGAATTCGACTGGCAGGCCACGGAAAATGTCACATGGCAAGTAGGCATTAGACATGACGATATAGAAGGAATCGATTCGGAGACATCTTTCCTGAGCGGCCTAGCCTACAAATTCGCGGATTCGAACTCGTACCTGAGAGTCCATTATGCCGAAGGCTTTAAGAAACCTAGCGTCTTCGCGCTAACAAATCCTGTAGTGGGCAACCCGATCTTGGAACCAGAAGACAGCCAGAGCTTTGAATTAGCCTGGGAAACGTTTCTCGCTGATGATCAAACCCGGTTTGAAATGGCCTTCTTCGATCAGACATTCGAGAATCTCGTCGATTTCGACTCAGGCCCGCCGCCTATGCTCGTCAATAGGGGGCAGGTCGATACCAAAGGAGGCGAGGCGTCGATTAGTCATGCTATTTCCGATACTTTGGAACTGCAAGGGTCGCTTTCCTACGCAGACGCAAGTATTGCGGGATCCAGTGAAGAACTACGCCACCGACCACAGTGGCGAGGATCGGTTTCAGCAAAATGGCAGGCCAATGAAAAAACGTCAATGTATTTGACAGGCACATACGTCGACCGTCGTCTCGACTCCTCTATTCCTACGGGCGACAAACGTCTAGGAGCGTTCTTTCGCGCTGACCTCAGGATCAAATACCATATCAACGATTCCTTTGAAGCCTGGCTGGCAATCGACAACCTCTTTGACGAAGACTATCAAGAAGCAGTTGGCTTCCTTAATCCTGGTCGACAAGCTCGACTGGCTATTGGCTGGAAGCAATGAAACGCTATTGTAGCATCGATCGCTGATCGTCGAAACTAATCGCCTCAGTAAATAATCCACGATTGTCTCCAGTTAGGAATCCTCTGGAACAAACGTCTCGCTCGTGGTCAAAATGAACTTATCGAGTTCGGTGCCATCTTCGCGCATCGAGATTTCAATGACATGCCTGCCAGGCTCTTTAACATCCAGCCAGACCGTTCGAGGTCCATGGCATCCATGATGCGGATACCGTTGATTTGATGTCCATACCCAATCGTTGGTAGCCGGCCCTTGAGTCCAATGCTTGTCATTTTTTGGAGGATCTCGCTTCACGCAGACCTCTAGCTTCGATCCAGACTCAGGCCAGGTTCCGTCAATACCAACATGAACGCTATTTTCTTCTGTACCGTTATGGAAGATACGAGCCCATACGTAATAGCGTCCTGGGCTGGAAAACTCGACTTCGTAGCTAAGGGTTGGACCTTTGCCTCCTTTCTCCGTAAACGAAGTCGGGATATGAGTGTGATGGCCATGCTTCTGCCTGAAGTCGGGCAAAACTTCCATATAAGAACCCCCACTTGCGGAGCTGGCATGCGATGGATCGAGATCTGGCCTAACGACCTGATCTGCTGGACTAGAAACCTTAATCCAGGAACGTGGCAACTCCCCGTTTCTATTCTCGAAAAAGCTCTCAGCTTCAATCTCAATGTAGCCATTGATCTCCTTGTAAAGCCTACTGACACTGTTCTTTGTTTTACTTGCAGAGCCACGCAAATAAGCCCGCTCCGCATTGAGCCTCATGACTTTTTCCGTATCCAAATCATCGCGACTTGCGCAAAAATCTTGAATGAGCTGGGGCATGGACGCGTAGACGCCTTTTCTTTTCGACATAGGCCAGTTGCTACCGAAAAAGACCCGATCAGGTCCAAAGATTTCCAGGATTGGATTTAGAATAGGCAGGTACTCCTTGTAATCGAGTGGAGGCGAATCTTGCCCAGACATTGTATAGAAAGCCGATAGCTTGATATAGATGTTAGGATAGTTTTCCAGTCCTTGATATCGCTTGGCAGCCGCTTCATTTTCTATCGCTTCTTTTAGGCGGACATGGCCTAGATGGTTGATGATCATGACAAGATCGGGATAGTTCTCAGCGACTCGAGCCAGCGCCTTGGCCGCATAGCGCTTCAGATTCATTTCGAACACGAGTCCCAAATCTTCCACTACAGCTAGTTTTGAGAAAATAGTCGGGTCCTCGAGAGAAGGATCGTCACTGCTTCTTTGACGAAATCCCAAAAACTTTGGATGTTCAGCCAAGCGTCGGATTTCAGCTTCGAAATCCTCGTCTCGCAGATCCAGATAGCCGACGAATCCCAGCATGTTGGGATCGTTTTCAATCAAAGACAGCGTCCAATCATTATCCTGACGACGGGGGCTGCATTCAACGACAACGGCTTTAGCTACACCAGTACCGCCGCTGGCCTGGTAGAAAGTTTGAGGCAAATGCGGATACTGAATTTCCGTCCATTGCTTGGGAGGAAACGGAAACCCTTCGATATTCGTATCGTAAAGATGGATATGGGAATCAATCCAGTTGGATGGCGCTGCCATCTGAGAGTAACTCATTCGGAAAAGTCCGAAACAGGAAAAGACAAATAGACAGAAAAAGGATTGGAGTGTCATTTATTCTCGAATAATCGTCGAGAGACTTTGCATGTCAAAATGAGACTTTGCCCCTGAGGTCATTCAAAAGCCTTATTGGTCTTATAGTTGACGAAATACTGCAGCATGTGGGCCTTTTGTTTGGCGTAAGCCATATCGGCGGCTAGATTTCGGAGCTCGTGCGGATCGTCAGCCAGATTATAAAGCTCCTCGCCACCATCATCGTAGGCAATGTAATTCCATTCATCGGCTTTGACAGAGTAATTGCCTTCTCGATACAATGAAATAGCAGGTTCTTTCTTCGGAGCAGATGGGTCGTTGAGCCAAGGTCCTATATTCACGCCTTCAAGATATTCCGGAAGTTCGAAACCAAGAAGATCGACCACCGTTGGATAGACATCAAGGAGAGAAACCGCTCGATCGCAATTTCCGGCCTCTAGGCCCGGAACTCTGATAATCAGCGGAACTTGCGTCGATTGATTCCAGAGAGTGAATTTTTCAATACGTTCCTTATCTCCGATGTGCCAGCCATGATCACCCGCTAGAATGACGATAGTATTATCATAATAGCGACTTTCTTTCAGAGCTGTGAGAATATTGCCCACACAATAATCGGCAAAACTGGCGCTAGCGAGATAACCTTGAACCGCATTGCACCATTCTCCGAGGGCTTTCATTGGCTTCACGATTTTCGCCGTAAAGTTTTCTCGATGCGCTTCCGGGATGTCTTCCATGTCGTCTTCAGGAGCCACAGGGAGTTCAATCTGATCGATTGGATACATATCGAAGAATTCCTTCGGAACAATTTGAGGCGAATGAGGACGATAGATTCCACAAGCTAAAAAGAAAGGCTTCTCGTGGTTGCGATTCAAATACTCGGCGCAAAACTCAGTAATTTGCCAATCGCCGGTTTCCTCAACTGCATGGGGAATCGGTCCCCAAAAAATGTCGGTGCCAAAGTAGCCGGTTACAATGCCGCCATGCCACTTAGCCAGTCCATTATCGTCACGAAAAAGTTCCGCCCCAGGCGTTCCGACATCGCCTCGCCACTGAAAATCCCAAGAGATGGGATCAGAAAGCGTACGCGGTTCCTCTTCGGTTCCGTGGGGATGATGGAAAATCTTGCCGGCCGCCACGGCATCATAGCCCTTGCCCGTCAGGAATTGCGGCAAGGTAACGCGATCCATGCCTCCCGGTTGTTCACGAAAATTGCCAGCATTTGTATATTGTCCTGTCGCCTCTGGACGTTGTCCTGTCAAAAGCGCTACGCGGCTTGGATTGCAAGCTGGCACAACACAGTGAGCGTTGGTAAAAAGCATTCCTTCGCTTGCTAGTCGATCTATGTGAGGCGTCTTCGCCGGACCCCTTAAACAACCAACATAGTTATTCAGGTCATCGACCATGATGAGCAAAACATTGAGCTTTGATTGGGACCCGAGAAATAACGTAGTCCCACAAAAACCTAAACAAACCGTGAGAAGCCTAACGTATAAATGATGTCGTAACATGGGGTGCAGACAGTAAGCCTATTTAGAGTTCTGTCTACAAATACGTGACCAAAGGCTTCGCTAAAGACGCCTAATGATAGCCTGAACGCAATCTTGAGTACTAGCGCTTCCCCCCAAATCGCCGGTCAAGCTCTCGCCCTCCGCTAGCACACGCTCTACAGAAGATCGGATTGAAGAAGCCGACTCGTTTAGAAAGCTATCATCATTCCTATTCCCAAGCCATTCGAGCATACTGGCTCCAGAGAGAATCGTTGCGACGGGATTGGCAATCCCCTTACCAGCTATGTCAGGAGCCGAACCGTGGGAAGCTTGGAATAAGGCGTGGTTGTCGCCAATTTCAGCAGAATCCGCCATGCCAAGCCCGCCGACCGTTGCTGCTCCTAGATCGGAAATAATATCTCCAAACATGTTTTCCGCCACGATCACGTCGTAGTAACTTGGCCGCGTTACAAGATACATGGAGAGAGCATCGACCAGAGCGTAGTCCACCTCGATTTCTGGATACTCAGTCAACACTTCGTCTGCCACGGAACGAAAAAAGGCAAAGGAACGAAGAACATTGGCTTTATCGCAAATGGTAACGCGTTTCTTTCCATCAGCTGGAGCTCCATTTCGTCGCATGCAAAGTTCGGCAGCTTGGCGAACAATGCGATCCACGCCCTTGCGGGTTATGATCATGGTGTCCGAGGCGGTTTCGCCTCGAAGGACATTGCCACCTCCACGCGAAGCGTAGAGACCTTCGCTATTTTCCCGCACGATCACATAGTCAATGCCAGGTCGACCCACCAGCGGCGTTCCAACGCCTTCGTAAAGCTTGATGGGACGTATGTTAGCGAATAAATCGAGCTCGAATCTTAAGCGAAGCGTGGTGTCTTGACCCGCTTCCGTACCATCGGGATAAAGCACGCCCGGCAAACCTGCCGCTCCGAGCAAAATCGCATCCGCTTGACGGCAGCGATCAATCGTTTCATCGGGAAGGGCCACCCCTGTATCCAAAAAATTCTTAGCTCCAGCTGGAACGTGATCCCACTCAATCGATCTGGCGCCTTTGATGGCTTCTTCAATGACTTTGATGGTCGCGGCGCATACCTCTGGCCCAATCCCATCTCCATCAACAACTGCTATTTTATAGTCTTTCATAGAAATATATTCTTCCCGTAGATTA
>JANQKI010000003.1 GCA_028281165.1 Opitutaceae bacterium
CTTGCCTTCTGGATCGGCAATCATCTTGAGCATACCGTCTTGGATGCCAGCGATTTGACCTCTAGCCACTTCGTCGAAATTCGCCCGACCAACGATAATGTCATCGCCATATTTTTCGCGAGCTTCTTGTTCTGAGAGACCAATGCTTGAAAGCTCTGGCACAGCGTAAATCCCTATTGGAATAATTTCGTATTTGCTGCCCGGATTCATGCCGATCGCATGACATACTGCTCTACGTCCTTGTTCCATTGATACGGAACCCAGAGAAGGCGGCCCAATGACATCTCCAACAGCGTAGATCTTGGGAACACTGGTTCGATACTCCTCATTCACCGCGATAACCCCATTACGGCCTCTCTCCATATCGAATTTCTCGATGCCGAGATCTTCGGTATTGGCGATCCTGCCCTGAGCCACCAGCATCTTGTCGCTGTAAATGGTTTGTCCGTTGTCCAACTCGCAAACAACCTGAGAAACGCCATCCCATTCTATTTTCTTGTACTTTGTATTGCCGATGTAAGTTCCACCGTTCCTCGTGAAGTTCTGTAGAAATTTCTCAGTGAGCTCTGGCTCCATGAACATAAGCGGGCGTGGCGTGCGGTCGATCATGGTAACCGATACGCCAAGTAGTGAAAAAATGGAGGCGTATTCGGAAGCAATGACTCCTGCTCCGATCACGGTGAGTGATCGCGGAAGATAAATCATACTGAGAATCGAATCGCTATCGAGAATGTTCTCTTGATCGACGGGGATATCGGGAGGGGTACGCGGTCGCGAGCCTGTTGCGATCACAGTGGTTTTTCCCTTCAGGATTGTTTCCTCCCCTTTTACGCTGCTTAGCTTGATGGTGGTCTCGTCTATGAAACTAGCTCTGCCGTGGAAAGAGGTTATTCCTTCGTTGCGAACGTATTCGGAAATGAAATCCGTGTAGGAGTTCAACACATTATCGAGACGTCGCATCAAAGTGGATACTTCCATGTCGTCTTTCAATTTGAAGTCAAAGACGTCAGCGTTGCGTTTCAGTGTGGCGATGGTCAAAGCCGCTTCGCGAAGCGTTTTGCTGGGAATGGTACCGAGATGAACGCAGGTTCCTCCTACCTTGCGTTCGCGTTCGATAAGAGCGACTTTAAGGCCTGCCTTGGCTCCCTGAACAGCGGCTTTCTGGCCGCCAGGCCCTGATCCGATCACAATCAGATCGTACTCTTCATCAATGGTCATAGCGCTATGGCTGAAATGACTTCTTTTACATCATCCCTCTTATCCAGGAGATCTTTCACGTCGTCCGGGTAGAAGTTTAGGTATTCAAAAGCTGGATTCTTTATTAGCTCCGTAGCATCAATCGAGCCTGGATTCATTATCCAATCAGCGAGGATCTTCGACAGGTAGGTCGCGGCTGACTCGTCTTTGAATGAAGGAGCGTCTGGGTATTTAGGATAGAAAATGGTCGTGACTTGGAGCTGCTTGGGCAGCTTCCATTTGGTAGCCACTAGAATGGCTATTTTGGAGCTAAAAGCTTTCACCAGTTCCTTTACCTCTTCTTCCTCCAGCTCGATTCTCTTTTCATCTAGCAGTTTTGCGATCAGTTGGAGGGCGATTGGATTGCCAATCGAGTGCAGCAAACCGCAAAGGAACTGACCTTCTACATTACGTCTCCGCTTGCGGGCGATCTCCTTGCCATAGGCAGCAGCAGCAAGGGCATGTTTCATCAGTCGACTGATTTCCGCTTCAAACCCCGGAGCTTTGAAAATGTCGCTTTGAATTGAAACCGCTATGGCGATTTCCCCCAATAGATTCATGCCAAGACGGGCGACGGCTTGCTTTAGGGAAACAATTTGGTCTCCACTCCCGTAAGCAGCAGAATTCGCGATTCTCAGGACATGACTGGCGATCGATTGGTCGCTATGAATGAGCTTCGAAAGATCGCCAACTTCTGAATTCGGATCGTTGGTAAGGGTGAAAACCTTATTGGCCACGCGTGGCATGATAGGCAATTCGATCTCTGCCTTATTAAGGCCG
>JANQKI010000037.1 GCA_028281165.1 Opitutaceae bacterium
ATTCATCTGGCATCCGTAGGTTTTGATAAAGACCCGGTTCATAAATCGAGAACCCACAGGGCATAGTTCCCTCGCTCAATAGGTCAAACTCGAAGCGCGGGGGACGATTTTACAAATATAGGCGATTCAAGAGGATTTTAATTCTGGGGATCGGAAGCTTCCCTCTCTCTATTAAGAAAGAAGGTGTACATCACCGTGTCCTGGCTGTCGACCCTTCCGCCAGTAGAAGAATAGAGTTTATTGGACGCCTCATTGCTTCGATCGGTAAGCACCCATGCCTCTCCACAGCCGAGCTCCTTGCCTTGATCGAGAATAGCTGCCATCAATTTTTTGCCGATGCCTCTTTTATGGTAAGCAGGAGTGACCCCGACTTCATTAATCCAAAGTTCAGGCTCCTTATCGGGGTGGATATAGTGAACGGCTGAAGCCATGCCCACGATCAGATCGCCATCAAAAGCAATGGCTAGGTGATGTCTTGGATCTTCAGCAAATTCTTTGGCCCGCTTGTCTATGATCGCACGATCGAACACCCCATCCGCGCAGTTGCTGAGAAGACTTTCTTCGCCCCGTTTAAGAATTTTGACTTCGATAGACACCTCCTCTTCCATCAATCGACTACTTTTTTAATCGCACGGAAAAGAGCAAGGCGCCATTGCCATAACATGACCCAGTCCGTGCGAGACGAACTTTATTCTCAGGAAGTGGCTAGCCCAGAGAAGTTCAAATTCGATGAAAGCGTGGCCAATGTTTTCGAGGACATGATTCAACGCTCGGTGCCTGGATACGGCATGACCCTTTCCTTGATGCCGCTCATTGCCAAGCGATACGGTCAGGAGAATTCCAAGATCTATGATCTCGGCTGCTCGCTGGGAGCCGGAATGCTGGCTCTCCATGCAGGCCTGCTAAAGGAAACCAAAATCATCGGTGTAGATAATTCTCAATCCATGCTGGATCGCTGTCGGCAAAACCTAGACCAATCTATGCCCAAAGCGACTTTTGAACTTCTGCATGAGGATATTCTGGAAACAGCTATTTCAGATGCATCGCTCGTTGTAATGAATTTTACCTTACAATTCATTGCAAAGGAAAAGCGTTCTTCTCTTTTGCGGAAAATATGTGACGGCATTCTGCCAGGAGGCGTATTTCTACTCTCTGAGAAAATAGAGTTTTCAGACCAATGTATCCAATCGGAAATGATAAAGCTGTATCACGATTTCAAAAAGAGACAGGGGTACAGTGAACTCGAGATCAGCCAAAAGCGTGACGCTTTAGAAGATGTATTGCTTCCAGAATCCATAGAGACTCACAAACAGAGACTTGCGGAAGCGGGCTTCGCGCGAAGTGAAACGTGGCTGCAATGCTTTAATTTCGTCTCGCTTATCGCTTTCAGAGATTGATCGCCAAATATTTGGATACACTCGTGTTCAATCGCTACTATGCCACCCTTTTCGACTGCCTAGCAGAAACCCCACTCAAGCCTTGGCTCCAGAAATTGCCTAAGTCATGCCAGGATGCTTTCGAGGATTCGAACAACGGCCATCTGCCAAAATGGGAAGAAGCCCTGGAAGGCTTGCCCAAATACTCTCAACCTAAAACGGTTTTCACCGAAGACGTCGTCTCCTTTGGCTCCTCTCAGGACATTTCTCCAGAAGAAAAAGCCGTATTGGAAAAATCGCTACGAACTTTTCACCCCTGGCGCAAGGGTCCTTTCGATTTCTTCGGCATTCGCATCGATACGGAATGGAGATCCAATCTAAAGTGGAATCGCCTTAGCCAAGCTATCGCCCCCCTCAAAGATCGACTGATACTGGATATCGGAAGCGGCAATGGCTACTACGGATGGAGAATGCTGGGACAAGGCGCTAAACTAGCGTTCGGGGCCGATCCTTTTCTTCTCTATGTCGCGCAAAATTTCGTCGCTCGCCACTACGCCGACGCATCGGACCATTGCTATGTCTTGCCATTCGGAATCGAAGCCCTTCCGCCCGCATTGCCTCGCTTTGATACGGTGTTCTCGATGGGAGTGCTCTATCATCGCCGATCACCAATCGATCATATTATCGAACTATCGCGCTTTCTCAGAGACGGAGGAGAAATTGTTTTAGAGACCCTAGTAGTGGACGGACCTGAAGGCTATTCTCTCTTTCCAGAAGGTCGCTACGCCAAGATGAGAAACGTTTGGCTCGTCCCTTCGCCTCTCACCGTAGAACACTGGCTCAAGCGAGCTTTGTTTAAAAACATAAGACTCATTGACGTATCCGTTACCACGTCACAGGAACAGCGAAAGACTGATTGGATGCAGTTTGAATCGCTAGAAGACTTTCTAGATCCATCCGATAGTAAAAAGACTATCGAAGGCCAGCCAGCCCCCAAACGAGCTATCTTCATAGCCAACAAATAGCTGGCCGCTTCAATCACCGTAGAAGCCTGACACCACCGCAGCTCTTTTTCGCGAGCCGAAATTTGTGAAATTCAAGCGCCAACGAAAATCGTATAGCTCAAGGAAATGAAATTGATTCTTGTATACAACGCCGACGACGGAATTTTCAACGCTGTTACTGACACCATCCATAAAGTCATATCGCCCCGAACTTACGAGTGTCGCCTTTGCCAGTTCACTTATGGCGTAGCGGGAATGCTAACCAAATGGAAGCGATTCATCCAGTCGCTGCCGGTAGAAAAAGAGTTTCTCCATCGTAACCAGTTCAGAAAAAACTATCCGGAAGAAAGCACCGCTCTACCAGCGATCTTCAAAAGCGAGAACGATCGTTTATCGCCTCTCATAACAGGAGCGGAGATAGATGTATGCAACAACCTTGATGAGCTAATCGAGCTGGTTGATTCGAGAGTGAAAGAAGAAAGCGGGATGTGACTCTTTTTCCACTCAGCTTCCAAGCTGCTTGACGAGATCAGAAGTAAAGTAGAAATCCAATGCTTGACCCCTTTTCATTCCGATAGGCAGGGCAAGCTCTCTAGGTAAAAAGGGGTTGCGCAAGAGACGTCGCTTTGATGACGTTACGCACTTCATCGATCTCTCCAATTCCTGGAGTTACTTCCTTAACAGGAAACTGTAATTTTCAAAGAATCTCCTATGCGTTACTCCCTTATTCCAATCATTGCGGCGGCTAGCTTGATTATAACCGGTTGCTCACCTTCCTCTGAACAAAGCGCTGGAGTTGCTTCAAGCCCTGCAGCTAGGAAAGTAAAAATAGAACTCGCATCCTATCTGCCCGCGACCACCCACATCGTCGGCGAGCACATTATGCATATATCCGAGGAGTTGGATAAAGTAAGCGGCGGAAATATCGATCTCGAGGTTTTCGATGCCGGCGCCTTAGTAGGGCCGCTCGAAATTCTCGATGCTGTATCCGATGGGAAAGTCGATGCAGGCTACGGCTCTTCAGGCTTTTGGATGGGCAAGATCCCTTCCGCGCCCATTTTCACTGCTGTTCCCTTCGGACCAAGCCCCACGGAATTCGTGGCATGGCTTTATCATGGCAATGGCATGGACCTGTATCAGGAAATGTACGACCAAGCAGGCTTTAACGTGAAGGTGCTCGTTTGCGGTATGATTCCACCTGAAACAAGCGGCTGGTTCGCCAAGGAGATTAATGGGCCCGAAGACTTGAAGAATCTGAAGATGCGTTTCTTCGGACTGGGCGGTCTTGTCATGGGAAAACTAGGAGTATCCGTTTCTGTCCTACCGGGAGCTGAAATTTTTCCCGCCCTTGAAAAAGGCGTGATCGACGCGACTGAATACGCTCTGCCGTCAGTCGATGCCAATCAAGGCTTTCATAAGGTAGTCAAATACAACTATTTTCCAGGCTGGCATCAGCAGGCCACTTTGTTCGAGCTCCTCATTAACAAAGACGTGTGGGAAAATCTTTCCGAAACGCAGCAGGCTCAAATCGAATCTGTAAGTCGAGCAGGCATCATTGATCACCTTTCATATGGCGACGCCATTCAAGCCAGGGCCATCAAAGAGAATGTCGAAAAACATGGAGTGATCGTGAAGGACTGGAGCCCGGAAATGCTCGATCTGTTCCGCAAGACCTGGGAAGAGGTCGTTCAGGAACAAGCTGCCAAAGATGCGTTTTTCAAAAAAGTCTGGGACGACCTTTCCGCTTTTCGGGCGGAGTACGCCACTTGGGGCGAACGAGGCTATTTGAAATAGGTCAGTTGGTTTCCGTGGGAAGCTCGCAAGTGAGATTCCTACCTTAAGAATCGAATAATGAGATCCGTCGCCCAAAGTATCGAAAGAGTCATCACTATTATCGGTCGACTCTCGTCTTGGTCTATGGCGATTCTTTTGATCGCGATCGTAACGCAAGTCACACTGCGCTACGCGTATGGGATAACGAATACAGCTCTGGAAGATTCGCTTTGGTATCTTTTCGCCATGTCTTTGGTTCTCGGCCTTTCCTACACGATGATGGAAGACGGCCACGTACGCGTCGATTTCGTGTACCAGAAATACTCCGACAAAATGAAACGCATCGTCGATCTCGTCGGAATCATTCTCTTTCTCATTCCACTCTACGCATTCCTGCTTTGGCATGGATGGGACTTCACAGTAAAGGCTTTCCTGCGCGGAGAGAGCTCGCCTAATCCGGGAGGAATGCCCTGGCTTTGGCTGGTCAAAGGCCTGCTTCCGCTTAGCTGCCTATTGCTTCTAATAGAATCGATAGCTAAAGCGATTCTTATCGCGACAGGCAAGCGGCATAAAGACGGTCGTATTCACTATGGATCCTAGTACCGTTCTGATTTTCCTGCTGATGGGCCTTTTCATTGGCCTGCTTTTTCTTGGCGTTCCGGTTGGGTTTTCCTTAGGCGGCTCGGCCATTGCCGTCACTGCTATCGCTGTTGTCATTGATGCATGGTTCGGAATGGATACAGGTCTGTCGTTTCGGCGATTTTCCATCGTGGTCGATAGGGTCTTCGGCATTATGAAAAGCGACGTGCTCGTCGCCTTGCCTATGTTTATTTTGATGGGCAATGTGCTCGATCATTCGGGTGTAGCCGAAAACATGATGCAGTCGTTGCAACGAATCCTGGGACGCGTTCCAGGAGGGTTGGCTCTGGGCGTAACGATCATTGGTATTATGCTGGCTGCCTCGACGGGGATCATTGGGGCTTCTATCGTACTGCTGGGCACCTTAACGCTTCCGGTAATGATGCAGCTAAAATACTCGCCAGCTCTAGCGACAGGAACCGTCTGCAGCGCGGGGACACTGGGCATTCTGATTCCCCCAAGCATCATGCTCATTCTAATGTCCGCACAATTGGATGTATCCACAGGAGACTTGTTCATGGGGGCCGTTTTTCCCGGACTGATTCTCGGCGGGATGTATTTGATCTACATCATAGGGTATTCGTTTTTTCGGCCTGAATGCGCCCCCAAACCCAAAAACGTAGAAAAACTAACGGCATGGGACTGGGTTTATTTGTTTATCACCTTTGTGCCGGCTGTCTTTCTTATCGCCCTCGTCTTGGGCTCGATTTTCTTCGGCATCGCAACGCCAACAGAATCAAGTGGCATGGGAGCAATGGGAGCCGTACTGCTCGCCTTCTCAGTCCGCTTCCTTATCAGGAAATTCAAAGCCTCGCACGACCAGTCAGATAAAAAACTGCTGGAGCAAAGCGTAGGGGTGCGGCTCAAGGATTCCGTAACCTTCACCTTCTACGCGTTTCGCAAGTCGCTCTTTGGCACCATGCAGACGATGGGATTTCTAGCGGCCATATTCATTGGCGCCACCTGCTTCTCTCTGGTGCTAAGAAGACTCGGAGGAGACGAGATGATCGCCAATGCTATTATGAATGTAGGCTCTGGGGACTACGGTACCATCTTTGTAGTTTTGCTCCTCATATTCGCTCTAGGATTCTTTCTTGAATGGATAGAGATCACGATGATCATCCTTCCCATTGTCGGGCCTATGATCGGTTCGATGGAATTCGCCTGGCTGGCTGATAGCGGCATGGACGCCTCTTCAAAGCCAGCCTTGATCTGGTTTGCCATTCTTTGCGCGGTAGCTCTGCAGACATCATTTCTTACCCCCCCGGTCGGCTTTGCCATTTTCTTTTTAAAAGGAGTCGTGCCCGAAGGCGTTACGCTTAAGCACATCTATCGTGGGGTTGTACCCTTTATTGTGATACAGCTTATCGCTCTGGCATCGGTCGTGGCATTTCCCAAACTGGTTACCTGGCTCCCCGGAGTCAGCTACTAGCTCTAGTAAAGGCGTTAGGATCGCTGCTGCGATGAGCAAGGAGAGGGACATCCAAGAAACCAGAGCTTTCTTCGAAGGTTGGGAATTGTATCAAACCATCATCGCCCGCAACTACATGTTCCACGCGGAAGTCATCGAACATGAAGAGGCGCTATTGGCCCGCCTCGGGAAAGAAAAGCTTTCCATCATAGAATTGGGCTGTGGAGACGCCTATGCGATTAGCAAAGTGGCCGAGGCCATTTCCGTAACCAAGTATCACGGTATCGATATCACAAGGTTGGCGCTTGAGTATGCTCGAAAGAATCTCGAAGGCGTCATTCCCAACGTTGAACTCGTTGAAGGAGAAATGTTTTCGGAAACGGTCGGAAAATCGGGGATATACGATGTAGCCATTCTTGGATACACAGCTCACCATTTGGTGAGGAATGATAAAGTAATCCTATTTCAATCTCTCGAGCAGCAACTTACGGCCGACGGCCTCTTGATTGTTTACGATTTAGTGAAGGAAGAAGGCGAAGATCGAGAAGCCTTCCTGGAAAGATCAATCCAGTTCTTCGAAGCATCCTGGGATGCCTTCGATAAGGAGCAGCTCGCTTCTATACGCGATCACGTCTCGCAGAAAGACTATCCAGAATCGTGGAAAGGATGGGAGTCGATTGCTCGAAAAAGTGGATACGAAAAGGCCGAGTTAAGATTTCGCGATCCGCAAAACATCTTCGGCATCATGGCTTTTTCCAAGGCCTGACTTTCCAGATCATCAAAGCCAAACCCAACAAGA
>JANQKI010000044.1 GCA_028281165.1 Opitutaceae bacterium
CCTCAGGCTACATTAGATGTTGCAGAATCAGCAGAGGGAATTATCAAGACCATCGAATCCTTAAACTCTTCTCAATCCGGCTCTTTCCTCTCCATCGAAAGGGAAGCTATACCCTGGTGAAATATCATTCGAAACGTTTTAAGCCTGCTAAACCGAGAGCTTCCGGCACCCCAATGGCTCCCATGATCGACATGGTTTTCCTGCTGTTGGTTTTCTTCATGTGCGTCAGCTCCATCACTCAAGCTGGTACGCAAATAAAGCTCGACCTTCCGGAATCGACCGAGAGTGAAGTTCCCAAGGATCTTTCACATAGACTGACCCTATCCGTAATGGAAAACGATTCTATCCATTTGGGTGGGAGAATATATTCCGAGTCGGAAATCGATATGGCGCTGCTCGAATTGAAAAAGAATTTTGCTGAATTGAAACTTCGGATACGGGCTGATCAATCCGTTCCCTACTCAAGAATTAAGGTTATCATGGAAAAAGCCACAGCAGCTGGTATCCAAGATTACATATACGCCACTTACCAAGCTAGCTTTTAAACTAAAACCGCTAATGAACACAAATAAACGCCAATAATTTTTGAACTGCAACGACATGTCTGCTTGCCACGCTGTTTTCTGCAGCCGCGAGACAAAGAAGGGAGGCATGTCGACCAAAGTTGCAACTAGACGAAATTAATGACTTCCTTTCCATTCGCGTTTATTCGCATTCATTTGCGGTTTAAAACATGCCTGCCTATTCCCTAAAACAAAAATCCACACAGAGCGAGCTACCCATCGCTCCTATGATTGACGTCGTTTTCCTCCTTCTGATTTACTTCATGGTCAGCTCGACCATCCAAAAACAGGAAGCGGACGTAAGCTTCTCTCTTCCCGGAACCCTGCAGCAGGATGAACCCCTAAACATTCCAGACGAACAAATCATCCTCCTCTCCGCAGATGGTCAAGCCAGCGTAAACGATTTCGCTTACGATGCTCCTGAACAAACACGATTTGCTCAGCTCGCTAAAATGCTAACGCGTTTCAAACAAGCCAGCGAAGCCAATCAAGTGGAAGCCCGCATCACCATCGCTCCGGACGATGCTACCCCGCATCAAATGATCGTCAAGGTCATGGACGCCTGTGCTTTCGCTGGCATCGATTCCGTTACTTTTGCCGTGGATTGATTGTTTTTAATCAAGTCTCAATACTTGCGTTTTTATACTTACCTGGATCGTAGACTTTCCCCATCCTCCGCCTTGAGCTGGTAAAACTCCCTCAACCGTATAGCTTTATGTGGATCGAATTCAGATTCTCTATTGTGAAAATCGATCCGATAATTTCATCTTTTCCCCCATTTCTTTCTTCTGGCTTATCTGCTAATCGTAGCTATATCTTTCACTAATATATGAAAGCTGAGCTCCAGCGATTACTGAAAAATCTGAAGAAGGAAATCGTTCAGGATATTCCCGACGAACTGGCAGCTTGCGAAGTCTGTGGAGCTACCGATTGCAATAGCGACGAATGGATTCATTGCGAGAACCGCATTGCTCACGCCGAATGTCTTAAAGCCTTGGCCAAGCGTAAGGAAACCTAATTCCAAGTCTGATTCGTTTCACGAGGGTTATATCCAGGGTAGGCGAGCCGCTGGGTTTCTCTGCGGAGCTCCCGTCCAGCTAAAAGTAGCATTTTTGGTACGGACGACTGGCCTTAGTCGTCCATTTCTTTCAAGTTCCCAACAATTAAATGTACCACATCGATTCGATAGCGACTTCCAATGGCAGAACTCTAGTAGAAGGTTGGATTGCGGAAGGTCCGAGTCGTGTCGTAGCCGCTCGCTTTAGTGATGATGAAAAAGAGACCTCGGTAGAAGGCTTTGGTTTGCCTAGTCCGGATCTCGTCGGAAGCTTTGGTCCTGGCAACGAAAACGCTCGATTTTCCATTAGCCTAGATGATTCCGATCCAAATGGCTTTCTCGTTTTCGATTTAAGCGATGGTCGTAAAGTGAGCCTGCCGATCGGGTCGAAACTAGACGCTCGTTCGCTAATCGAGCCACTCGTTCATCAAATCTACGAAGGCCGTTTTATCGGTCGTTATCGCTTACTGCAGCCGCTGGAAATCATTTCCGTAGCGCTTTCACAAGGACTGATTGATGATGCTGACTCGATTCAGCTTCCAGAAATAAAGCTAGAGGAAGACGAGCTTTCCGTTGATTCCGAAATCGGCAGCGACTGGAGTGTCGATCTGCTGCGTATCTATTTCAAATTAGCAGATGGGTCGTTTCGGGTTTTAGCAAACGTCGGCAATTCAGAGCGAGCACATATAGACGGGTATCAAATATTCAACCACATGCTGGATTGGATTAATGCTAATCAAGACTCCTTGAATATCGTGGAAATAGGCTCCCGGGCTCGTTCCGGAAACACGCGACGTCATGCTATTTCCGATCGTCATCGCTATACCGGTTTCGACCTTAAGGAAGGTCCCAACGTCGACATTGTAGGTGACGCCCATGAGCTAACAAAGCGCTTCGAGCCCAATTCCATTAACGCCATCTTCGGGCTGGAAGTCTTCGAGCACCTAGCCATGCCCTGGAAAGTCGCTCTGGAAATAAACAAAGTTCTCAAGCTAGGCGGTCGCTGCATGTTTTTCACTGTCCAAACCTGGCCAATACACGACGAGCCCTTCGACTTCTTTCGCTTTTCCAAAGAAGCCTGGCATTCGCTCTTCAATCAATACACTGGATTTCGCATCCTAGAAGCCGCCGTTGGAGACCCAGCCCGCATCGTCGCCGACCTGCAAACCGAAGCCAATCGCGAAATCCTACTGAGCAAGGGCTATCTAGTCTCCTCCGTCTGGTGTGAAAAAATCACTGACACAAAGCTCTCTTGGAATGTCCCTGCCAAATCGTTATATGAGTCTGAATATCCAGCGTAGTAGTATTCAGATTTTCATCTTACACGGTTTCAATCTATCCGAAAACTTCTTTCCTGAGATCGCGGATACAGGCCAATTCACCCCAGTCGCATCCCTTGAACGGTCTTGGGCCGTCCCTGCGTCTGCCTCCGAATCGCTCTCTGTTATTCTCGAAGAAACCTTGCACATACTCCTTAGACCCAAGAACGGCTCCATCGGTAAAATAGCGTACGCGGCATCGCAAAGCTTCTTCGCGACTCACCTTACCTCCTGTATTCATTATTTCCTTCGCCTTCGTTGAATCGACTGCTCTGTCAGGCTTTGCCGCGTCGTAGTTTTGGCCTTTCCCGAAGACGACCTGTCTGTAGCGACATACGGACGATTCCCAGGAGCTTCGCTTGCCCATCAGCCTGACGATTCCTTTTCTCGCAGGTCGAAATCCTCCCATGGCTTCAGCGTATCCGCAGAAGCGGTACTCGGAGGGATCCGAAACGATTCCCGCTCGGACGGGATTTAGATCAATATAGGCGGCCATAGTCATCAGAACGAAGGGCTCGTCCTGCACCAGCACGCTCTTGAAACGCTCCGCCCAGAGGGTGCCTGTCCGCCTGTGAGAGCGGTTGTACCATATGGAGAATCTCTGCTTGAGCTCCTTCATGAACTGGGAAACGTCTCCCATACGAGAGAGTAGGTTAGCTCTGAAGCGGCTGCGAACATCGGGATCCTTATCCTTCAAACCGGCCACGAAGACCTCCGCCTTGTCCTTCCCGTAGATGCGTCTCACTCGCCGCATCA
>JANQKI010000047.1 GCA_028281165.1 Opitutaceae bacterium
GCGGATTCTCGACAGGGTGGCTTTATCTGCCTTTCGGTTTATTCGCTTCGGTTAATCTTTATCTGACTGCTCGCTTTGTTTCCGCTCGGATTCGCGAACGATTCCCTAGCGCTCAGTCATTGGGTGATCTAGTCGGTGGCGAGGACTCGCATAATAGTCGAGCGGCGAAATTCATAGCCGGCATTCTCGGTTTTGCCGTTACCGCTGCCGTATCGGTGGTAATGAGCAAGGCGGGCGGGGAGCTGATTAGCCATGTTTTCGGAATGCCGAGCGCTTATGCCATTGTTTTGATGACAGTGCTGGTTACTGTTTATTCTTCGGTGGGAGGGATTCGAGCGACGATTCAGACGGATGCTTTCCAGTTCGCTTGCTTTGTTATCCTTTTACCTCTCTTGGCTGTATTCATTTTTTTCAGCTCTGACTTTTCATTCGGCTCACTGATGGAAAATTCTAAAGCCGCTACGCAAAGCTCTTGGGACGCTCAAACGGCGATGAGCCTTTTCGGTTTGAGCGTTTTCTGGCTGATTGGAGGCGGCTTGGATCCAACCTATGTCAATCGAATGCTGGCAGCGAGAACGCCACAGGTTTCTCGCAAAGCGACGATGGGAAATGCGGCTTTCGCTTTTGGGTGGTTCTTGCTTATGATTCTTTTAGGAAATCTGGCTCGTGTCATGGATCCCCAACTTGCGGATACAGACAGAGCTTTACTCTCTCTGGCTCAGGATCACTTTGGGGTTCTTCTTTATGGCGTATTCATCGTGGCCATGATCGGGGTAATCATGTCGTCTCAAGACAGCATGCTGAATGGAGCGTCCGTCGTTTTCGCTAGCGATATTGTTGGCGTATTCAAAAAGGAAATTAGCGACGACGAGAAGCTTAAGCTTGCTCGCGTTTCAACGGTGGCCATAGGCTTATTGGCAATCTTTACTGCCATCTACGTCGATTCCATTCTCCAGGCCATTATTCTCATATGGTCGGTTTACACGCCGGCTTTGTTGCCTGTGATACTCTTCTCTCTGTATTTGAAACGCTTTGTGTGGCAGGCGGCGGTTGCCGCCATGGTTGTTGCGATTTTTGTTGGCTGTGTTTGGGTATTCGCCGGTTGGGGACGCATTTTTCCTACTACGTTAGCCGGATTGATTGCCAGTTTGGCGAGCTACGGTCTGGCTTACGTCTCTTTTTTAAAGGGTTCAATCGGTCCTAATTCTTCGCATCAAAAGGTCTCTTCCTAGGTATGAAAACTATCATCGATTTTCTTAACGGCATTATCTGGAGCAATTGGCTGGTGGGTCTGTGCTTGCTCACAGGCATCTACTTTTCCATTGCCACTCGATTCCTCCAGGTACGATTGATTAAGGACATGCTACGCTTGCTCCTCAAGGGCAAGGAATCGGAAAAAGGTTTGAGCTCTTTTCAGGCTTTCGCTCTGGCAGCCTCTGGTCGTGTCGGGACAGGCAACATAGCAGGAGTCGCGACGGCTATTGCCATGGGTGGTCCCGGGGCGGTCTTCTGGATGTGGGCTATCGCCTTTCTAGGAGCGGGTTCGGCGTTCGTCGAGGCAACCTTGGCCCAGCTTTACAAGGTGGAAGTAGATGGTCAGTATCGGGGCGGTCCAGCTTATTATATTGAACGGGGAATGAAGGTGAAATGGTACGCTATGCTCTTCGCGATTTCCACGGTTCTAGCGACGGGCTTCTTTCTTCCGGGCGTTCAGTCGAACAGTATTGGTTCGGCAGTGGAAAACGCTTTTGGACTGAGTTCCGCTGTATCCGGATTGTTGGTGATCGTGGCGTTGGCCTTGATAATCTTCGGAGGAGTCAAGCGCATTGGGCATGCTGCTCAAGTGATTGTTCCCTTCATGGCAGTTGGGTACATCATTATCGCGTCTATTATCATCATTGCGAATCTGCAAAGCATCCCTGCCGTGTTTGCTTTGATCTTCCAAAGCGCCTTTAAACTGGATGCAACCTTTGGTGGAATTGTTGGCAGCGCTATCGTGTGGGGGGTTAAGCGCGGGATTTATTCGAATGAAGCGGGGCAGGGAACAGGTCCTATTGCAGCGGCGACAGCGGTTGTCGATCATCCCGCGAAGCAAGGCTTAGTTCAGGCTTTCTCGGTTTATGTGGATACATGGTTCGTTTGCACGGCTACCGCTTTGATGATCCTGATTACTGGAGCCTACAACGTGGTAGATCCTAGTGGCGGTTTTATTGTCGAAAATGCTCCTGGACTTGAAATCGGACCCGCTTTCACCCAGGCTGCGGTCGATTCGCTTCTGCCTGGTTTCGGCAGCGGGTTTGTGGCCGTTGCTTTGCTGTTCTTCGCTTTCTCCACCTTGATGGCTTACTATTACTACACTGAATCGAATTTGGCTTATATCATAAAATCGGATACACTTCGGCGGAAAGCGATTTTCATAATGCGGTTTGTATTTCTCGGAGCCATTTTTTTCAGTTCTCTACGCAGCGCTTCACTGGCGTGGGCTATGGGCGATGTCGGCGTCGGGTTGATGGCTTGGATTAATCTCATCGCGATTATCATCCTCAGCAAGCCAGCCTTGGCCTGTCTCAAGGATTATGAGTCTCAGTCTAAAGCGGGAAAAAATCCTGTCTTTAATCCCAAGACATTCGGAATTGAGAATGCCACGGTTTGGGAAGAGCGCTGAAGGAGCTTCTGTTTAATTTAACCCAGCTCACAATCGGGCACGGCCTGTGCTTTAATTTGGTCGAGCTAAACCTATAATAAAAAGATGTCTACTTTCAAACTATCCCTCTTGCGAGGAGCGTTTGCGTTGGCCGTGTTGTTGCATTCGATCGGTGCGGCCTTTGCGTCTACTCCCGAACCACCCATTTACAACAGCCGTTCAACCAGTCATCCCGAATTTGGACTAAACGGTATGGTGTCGAGCCGTGAACGTCTGGCCAGCGAAGCTGGATTAGCGA
>JANQKI010000048.1 GCA_028281165.1 Opitutaceae bacterium
TCATGAATCCGCCGATTTCTCTACCTAGACTAGTCATTCTGTCGTTTATTTTATTCTTATCGGATTCACTCACGTATCCAATATCACATGCCACGATTAATTGAGATCTCGCTTCACCAAGAGATCCTTTGGCGATGTTTAGAAAATTGACGAACTCCTTTTTGGATGTTCTTTCGAATCCTTCGGCGATATTGCTCATCACAGATACAGAAGATCTTTGAATCTGATCCCTCAATCCATAATATTTGGCAAATTTGCCGGTATTTGTCAGTCGATAGATCTCTCCAGCAATCTCTCGCGACTTCTGCCAAATAGGCATCTCCTCGAATGATATATACTTCGCCATTTATGAATCTCTAATTCGTAATTCTTCATTCGCAATTCGAAATCCATCACGGCTGATGTCCGTACTTCGTTTCGAAGATCTGCTTGAGTTCAGTCTTTTCTTTGGTGGAGACTCTTCGATTCGCTAGAGCTGCTTGGACGTGCTGGATGGCTTGGTCTTTGGGGAACTCGCCGATGGCGTAGCGGGCGTAGATGACGGTTGCCATGGGATGGTTGGGTTCGGCTTGTAGGGCGTCCTCTAGCGACTTTTGGGCTGAGGCGAGATCGCCGAGGCGGAAATGGACGCCGGCTAGATCAATGTAGGCAGAGACGTTTTGTGGAGCAAGGCGGATCACTTTTTCCAGGTATGCTTTGGCCTCTTGATTTTGCCGTTGTTTCATGCGCTCCCTGGCTCGCATCAGGTTTAACGACGGCGAATCAGGATTATAGTTAAGGCCTTTGGTTAAGGCATCATCGGCTGCTTTGTTGTCATTGGTGAATCGATACACTTCGATCAAGGCTATCCAGGAGTCGGGATCTTCGCGATCCAATGTAGTCGCTTTTTCCAAGTGATGGAATGCCTGGTTAATGTCGCGTAGCTCGTGGTAGAGTTTTCCTAGCTGTCGATGAGCAAATCCATCGTCGGGAGCTACTTCGACGGCTCGAAGCAACAAGGGCATGGCTTCTTTTCGCAAACCCACGTCCGTTTTAACCGCAGCCTCAACGGTTAATCGATAGCTGTCATAGCAGTAATCAAGCGTCTTCTCCAACCATGGATCAGCTAGCTGCGCTAAGGCCCCCTCGCCTTTGTCCATAGCATCCATAGCCTTTTCTTCATCTCCTAATGCTTGATACACTCGCTGTAAAAGTCGCCAAGCGGGCTTGAAGTCGGGTTCCGATTGCGTGACTTGAAGCAGTAGACTCTTTGCTGCCATAGCATCTCCTAGCTCCAGTTCGATTCGAGCCAACCCCGTTTTTGCATAGTTGTTGGTCCTGTGCAGATTAAGGGCACGTTCGAAGGCTTGTCTGGCCGCATCGAAATCACCCTTCTTTTCCAACGCTTCCCCCATTTTAATCACAACGGGCAAGTATTCAGAATCTAGGGCCGAAGCCTTTTGCCAGTGTTGGACTGCTTCATCCAATAGACCAAAGCCTGCCTGAATATCTGCCAGCAAGTGATGCCAACGAGGATCGCTGGGAGCCGCTCGTGTCAAGAGGCCATACGCTTCAATGGCTTCACTCAAGTACCCATTTGCATGATACAACTGAGCCAGATTCGACAGGTTCGAAACGGCCTGCTTGCCGTTGAGAATATTCTCATGGGCTTGTTTAACCGAAGCTCTCAACTCAGGATGCTTGTCTGCCATTTCAGGCAGCTCAGGCAGATGAGAGGCGAAAAAGCGTTTGGTCTGCTCGGCCTGCCACCAAAAGAAGCCAGCCGCGCAAATCGACAGGATTACTCCTATTGAGAGAAATATTTTTTGTGAGCGGCTCATGAGCGTTCAAGCCATCTCTATCTACCGCTCAAATAACTCCCATCAAATAGAAAAGGACGAAAGAAAGCTGATTACCTCTTTGAACCGCTTGGCATAAACTCGAGCATACTCAGGCTAAAAGCCTTCTCATTTGTAAGAGTTCTTTGATAAGTTTTCTCAACTGGATAGAATCGGTAATCTGAGGATTCTATGAAAGGCCCCACTAA
>JANQKI010000051.1 GCA_028281165.1 Opitutaceae bacterium
GGATAGGTTCTAGTCTCGATCCGTTCGAGAAGCCGTGGGAAGACGTTCTCTTGCCATATCCAGAAGCTCGATACAATGATCTACTGAGTTGGCCAGGCACAGAAATTGGCCTTTGCTCACCAGGCCGTCTTTCTCCAAGTTGAAGTTTATAGGCAGCACTCCTTTACCCGAGCTTTTGAGGAAGAGCAGGTTCGCCGTTTCAAGCATCGATAATAGCTTTTCTCCTTCGATGGGCGTTTCCAGACGCAGGTTTCTCATCAGCCAAGCCCCCTTTGGCAGAAAATGCCGAGCTAGCACCGATGGATAGGTAGCTCCGGTGATCCGGGCATTGACCTCGCAAACATACACGGTAGGTTCCTTGTCCGCGCCAGAGTCAGTCACGATAAAATCCGCGCTAGCGGTCCCTCGATAGCCCTGCTCGTGTAGCCATGTACCGGCTACATAGGCTTGGCGAATCACCTCAGCTCTTAGCGTAGGGGTTAGATAGCGGGGTGGGGACATATTGCCCTCGTGCACGCTTTCCTCGGAGAGAATCTGCTCGGTGATGTCGAACATGTGTATGGCCTCTTCATCGAGGAAGAGCTGGACGCTGGGGCTTTCAACCCTCGTTATCCCGTCATAACCGGGCTCTAGCCATCCTTGCACTAGGCATGGTCCCTCGTGGAAGAAATGATCGGGTATTTCTTGCGTTCCGATCGGCGACGCTAGATCGACTTTGATCATGCCGATCCCCGAGGCTCCCAAGGCGGAACGTACCGCGGACCAGCGAAATCCTTCGCTTTG
Organism: Opitutaceae bacterium; assembly: GCA_028281165.1. Classification (GTDB taxonomy): domain Bacteria; phylum Verrucomicrobiota; class Verrucomicrobiia; order Opitutales; family Opitutaceae; genus JANQRT01. Next base: position 784 of record JANQKI010000051.1, read on the forward strand.
CAAAGACAGCAAGCCTTCGCACGCCTCGCTTGAATCGCTTGCGATGATGGTTCTTGGAATAGGAAGATTCTCTTGCATGAGCCGCTCGTGCAGCAGCCGCTTGTTATTGCCGCAATGGCTTCCCTCGTGAGTCGATACCGTCCGTTTTCCGCTCTTCGAAGCCCAGGCCGCCAAAGTCTTGTCGGTCACGTATCCATCAACCCATTGCGAAGAGTTTCGAAGCCGTTCTCTCGTCCATCTTTCTCCATTCCGGGGAAGGTCTACGAAGTCGGCATGATGGAGAATCTCCACCTTGGGGAGGTCCAAGCCCAAGGCGTTTTCGAAATAACGGCAAAGAGAGTAATCGGGAGTTCTCTCGAGAACGAGGACATTGTTTCCACCTCGATAAATCAGGTTAAGGATGGGTATAACCCTTCCGCCGTAGGTGTCGACTTCTCCTACTTCGTCTGCCAGCTCCTTGGCTTGCTTCTCGTTTCCGAAAAACAAGGCGAGCAAGTTTGCGAAGAAAACGACGCTTCTATCCCAAAATTCTGGAATCTTGTTTTCGGTGTCTTCGGCCAGCGGTAGTGTCTGGGTTCCCCTCATACCATGCGGGAGAAGATAATCGCATAAGAGTCAGGCATTTGCAAGCGAGCTATCATGGGGAGTCTTTCCTAAGAGCAATCTCTAGAAATGGTGAATCGATAGCTTTTGTGTTGCTTGAGTTAAGCTAGCGATGATCTTCCGTCACATGCATTTGTACCGCACTTCAAAGGGTGTTGTTGTTCGGAAAAAAAGCGACGAAATCGGCTTTCTAGCTGAAGACTGGGACGACTTGTTTGCCTACGAGAGCTTGCCGAGATGGTTGAAGGAGCAGCCCCTTGTCCATAGCGAAGAAGCGGTTTCCGCGATTTCCGAGTCCTTGCTCCCGCCGATTGAAAGCCAGGAGGTTTGGGCTTGCGGGGTGACGTACTTTTCGAGTCGCTTGGCTCGCATCGAGGAATCGAAGGAGGCCGGAGGAGGGGATTTCTACGCTCGCGTCTACAATGCGGATCGGCCGGAAATCTTTTTTAAAGCCAATGCGGCGAGAGTGGCTGGTCACGGTCAGTCGGTTCGCATTCGCCAGGATTCGCGTTGGAACGTTCCTGAACCCGAACTCGCTTTGGCCCTCTCAGCATCGGGAAAGATCATTGGCTATACGGTAGGCAACGACATGAGTTCGCGCGACATCGAAGGAGAGAATCCGCTTTACCTTCCTCAAGCTAAAACCTACGAGAAATGCGCGGGTCTGGGTCCTGGCCTCTATGTTCCTGAAAGTCCCATAAATTTGGATACGCGTATTGCTCTTTCGGTGAAAAGGGCTGGAGATGAGATTTTTACTGGAGAGGCCCGTTTATCCAACATGAAACGCTCGCTGGACGAGTTAGTTGACTATATCAATCGCGAACTCGTTTTTCCGAACGGAGCCTTTTTGATGACGGGAACGGGCATCATCCCGGAAAGCGATTTCACGCTGCTGTCGGGCGACGAGATTTCTATTTCAATCGATGAGGTAGGGCAGCTGGTCCAAACGGTAGAGTAGGGCGCAAATTGGAAATCGGCTGAGATCTCCACTTGGGTCGAGCGACTATTTCCGCTTGAGACCGGTCTGGTTTACTTTCAGTTTTGCAGTTTCTAACCTCGTGACGTGAATCGCGTCGAAACTCCTATGAAAAGATACTCTGCCCCCATCACTCGGAGGAAAATGCTGCAACAGTTTTCTCTCATCTCCGCCACCCTTGCCTTAAGCAATCCTCTGCAAGCTGCCCTTAGATCGCGTGGCAAGCGGATGGGGATTGTCGTCTTTTCTTATGCTCACCGACGCCGCAATCCATCCGAGCAAACCAGATATCCCGCCTTTGCGGATGCGCTTGAGACCCTAGATCATATCCACATCTACAATGGCGGCGGGCTGCAGACATCCGTTGCTGGATGGGATCGAGCTTTTGCTATAAAAGTACGAAGACGTTGCGAAGAGCTGGGCCTATTCTTCGAAGGACAAATCAAGCTGCCTGCCGACGAAGCGGATATTGACCGTTTCGAGGATGAAATTCGAGCCGGAAAAGCAGCTGGAGCTAAGGTAGTTCGCATTGCCGTTGGGGGTCGTCGTTATGAAGATTTCGGTACAGCGGAAGGCTTCAAGGCTATGAAGGACGGGGCTCGGAAGTCGCTGCGCTGGGCTGAGCCGATTGCCCGCAAGCACCGTATCCAAATTGCTATAGAAAATCACAAGGACTGGCGTATCCCCGACATGCTGGAGCTGGTTGAAGGGATTAGCAGCGAATACGTTGGGGTGTGCCTCGATACGGGCAATAGCATCTCCTTGCTTGAGCATCCCATGGAAACGGCGGAGGCCTTCGCCAAGTACACTTTCTCCACTCATATAAAGGATATGGCGGTCGCTCCTTACGAGGAAGGGTTTCTTTTGTCCGAAGTTCCCGTCGGTATGGGATTTTTGGATATGAAGCGCATCTTCGATATTTGCGAGCAGGCCAATCCCAATATCCAATTCAATCTGGAAATGATCACCCGCAACGCCCTCAAAGTTCCCTGCTTGACCGATAAATACTGGGCCACTTTCGACGAAATTCGAGGTCATCGCCTGGCCAAAGCCTTAGCCATGGTTAGAGAGAATGCCAGTGACCAGCTTACCTCTATCGAAGGCAAGGAAGGCGATGCCTTATACCGCTACGAGGAGGCGAATATTATCGATTCAGTGGAGTACGGGGAACGGCGTTTAGGATTGAAGGGTTGACCTGTCCTTTTTGAGAAAACCACGTATTCAAAACTACAATCTGTCTAGCGGGCTTAGGTTTAGGCCGCTTTAGAACGCACGTGTAGATTTAATATGTATCTAGATTTTCATTACGACCCAGGGATTCCTGGATCCACTCGATCATATGCCTGCAAACTACACATGACACAATATCATGCTTTGCAAAAAATTTTGCAGACATGTCTGATTCGCAATGCTTACTTAAACTTAAGTGTTTACACTTTGACAACTCTAGTGATTATCATTGATATTTTCCATGTATACTTATAGATATGAAGAGATGGATGATCGGGTTGTGTTAGAATTTTAACCACAGAAAGCACAGAATTACACCCGTCTTCGCGCAGCTACGCCGAGGCAAGCAGAAAAGAAATCCCGACCACAGCTTGCTGTGGATCCTGTTCGCCGACCTGTCTCGGCGTAGCTCGTAGAGCGAAGACGGAAGGCGATCCAGAGAGCGCAGCGAA
>JANQKI010000099.1 GCA_028281165.1 Opitutaceae bacterium
GTTGACTTCGGAGGTTTGGCCTTGGTCGCCGGTGGCGGCCATGTGGTCGAGCAAGAGTTGGCGCAGCTCGGACTTGATTTGAGAATAGTCTGGAGAGTCGGCGAGGTTGTGAAGTTCGTGCAGGTCCTCGGAAACCAAATACAGCTCTTCGCTGGGACGATGCTCGTAGCGACGGGCTTTGGCGGCGGCTTCCGGATCGGTTTCGCCTCTCTTTTTCCAGGAGTTGAAGACAGTGCTTTCACCCCACTTGGTGTCGCCTTCCATGGTCACGATGTTCTGGTAAGTGACTTCAGGGGTAAAGTTCCAGATGTATTTGTATTCCAATGACCGCACAGACCGAATGCCGTAGTGGGCAGGAGCATTGAGGATTCCTTCGGTGGTGGTTTGGGAAAAAACGTACTGCCTGATAACCGTATCGGGTTTCTCGAATACGGGGAGCAGGCTTTTGCCATCTAGATCCGAGTGAGGCGTTCCGCCCGCAGCGGCGACGAAGGTGGGAACCAAGTCCGCGTATTCCACCAAAGAGGGACTAGAGGAGCCTGGCTCGATCTTTCCGGGCCAACGAGCCACCATGCCCGCTTTGATACCGGCATCGTAGCAGGTCCACTTGGCCATGGGCAAACTAGTGCCTTGTTCGGTCGCCGCGATGAAGAGCGTGTTTTCGACCAAGGAGAATTTCTCGATGAGATCCATGGCTTGGCCGACTTGAGAATCGAAGTAGCTGATCTCAGCCAAGTAGCGCGACATGGCTTCACGCGTTTCGGGAGTGTCGACGAAGGTCGCGGGCAAACGGATGTTTTCCTGAGGATAGGCCTGCGGGTTCCCCTTGTTCCAGGGAGCGTGGGGTTCGCGTGACGTGACGAAGAGAGCGAATGGAGTATCCGACGCGGCGCATTCCTGGATGAAGGCTTCGATTGCCTCGAAGTCCGGATCCCTTCCGTCGCTGATGTATTCAAAAGGGAATACGCTTTCGGGTTCGATGTGCCGCTTGCCGCTCATGGCGATGCGGTAGCCCAAGGGCTGCAAATAGTGAGCGATGCTTTGGGTACCTTCTTTGGCGAAAGTGTGATTTGGATACGCTCCGGTTTTGAAGGGGGACTGTCCGGTGAAAATGTTGTGTCGCGTGGGGGAGCAGGTAGATGAGGATTGAAAACAGTTGTCGAAGCGAATCCCTTCCGCCGCGAGGCGATCGAAGTTGGGCGTTTGGGCCTGGCCGCCGTAGCAACCCATCTCGTACCAGGTACAATCATCCGCCAGCACGAAGACGAAGTTGGGCTTGGCGGATATGAATGGTAAATAGTGAATTGTGAATAGTGTGCCGAGGAGCAAGGCGACGACACGACCCGGCTTCGCGAAGCTACGCCGCGGCACGCCGGTCGCGAAGCGAGCCGGAACAAGAAAGAAAAGGGAAAAGAGGATGCGTTTCATGGGAGAATGCGGTTGGGATGGAGCTTAAAGTCGGATGGCTCCGATCTGAAGAATAGTGAATGATAAATTTGGAATGGTGAAGATTTTGAATTCGTAATTTCACATTTACTATTAAACATTTCTCGGCGATAGCATGATTTGAGTTTGGTTTGCCTACATCCGGTTTTCCCGGCTGTGCCAGACTCGGATGATGACGACGTGTTTGTTTACGATGTAGTAGCGGAGTACATACGCGCTGGCTCCGAAGGGAATGAATAGCTCTCGTCGGCCGCTGTCGTCGTTCATCAGATGTCCTAGTTCGGGGAATTCTCGAAGCAGCTCGGATTTCTCTAGGATCGATTGAATGGCGTTTGCTGCAGCGGACGGACTCTTCTCGAACAGGAAATCGAGGAGTCGCTGAATATCTGTTTCGGACTCCTTTGCCCAAACGAGCTTCATGAAGCCGCTTTCTGGGCTTTGGCTAGGAGCTTCTTGAGCTTACCCTTCATCTGAGTGTGTGTGATGTGTTCGCCCGTATCCAAAAAATGCTGCAGCCGCCTTCGGTCTTCTTCCTTTTCTCGCTCGAAGCGCTCCTCGTCCTCCAGGTAGCGATTGACCGCTTCCTTGATCAAGTAGTTCATGCTGCGGTCTTTCTGTTCCGCCAGCCACTTTAGACGCTTCTGCGTTTCTTCTTCCAAGCGTATTCCCTGAGCATTCGCCATAGTGATGCTGCTTGTCGCACATTGTCGCAAATATGTCAACTTTGGAGATGGCTTTGGAACCGCTACCGAGCGAAGCGACACTCAAGCGTAGCGAAGACAATGGACACAGATCCTCCTACGTCCCTTAAGGCGAGACTACGGCGGGAAAAGTGGTTAGGTTTCTGAAGTAGTCAGTGGTCAGATTTTGTTTTTAACATCGTCCCACTGTCGCGGGACTAGATGCCGCTTTGCGGCAGCAGGATCCCGCCTACAGCGGGAACATGATTCGAATGGATTTTAAAAAGATCCTGGTCCCGCTAAGCGGGATCCTGTTGCTCGTTACTTGTCACGGCGTATCGAGCAAAGCGAAAGGAGACGGAGAGCATCTGGCGCGTAGCGACACTGTTCATTCATCTTATGTTTTTTAAATTAACATCGTCCCGCCTTTGGCGGGACTAGATCTGGCGTTCGCCAGAGCAGTTCCGAGCATAGCGACAAGACCGGGCCCGATAGGGAGCCGGACCATTCGCCTTTGGCGATAGCAGGATTTTTCTTTGGTTTGGAATCCTAGCTAGACTGTTGTGGTCCGAGCGGGAGGTGGATTGCATCAGTTTCTGAAAGCGTTCGGCGACGCGCAGGCGCTCGCGAAGGTCGAGTTCGTTGAGAGGCTTGGTCAGGAAGTCGTCGATTCCCGCCCAGTAGACTTCGTCCTGAGTCTCCACGGTTCGTTTGGTCGCGGTCAGCAGTATGATATAGGTATAAGGCTTTTGGACACGCGCTCGGTACTGCGAGCAGAACTCCAGGCCGTTTATATCGGGCATTTTCCAATCGAGGATGGC